>MNYW01000033.1 GCA_001873295.1 Nitrospirae bacterium CG2_30_70_394
GACCCCTTGGCCGGCGATCTCCAGGGCGGTGCCGTGGTCCGGGGAGGTGCGCGGGAAGGGGAGGCCGAGGGTGGTGTTCACCCCGTCGTCGAAGGCGACCATCTTCAAGGGGGCCAGCCCCTGGTCGTGGTACATGGCGACGATCGCATCCCAGGCGCCGTGGTAGGCGGCGTAAAAGAGGGTGTCGGCGGGCAGCGGCCCGCTGACCGCCAGGCCGGCGGCGGCGAGGCGGGCCACCGCCGGGGCGAGGATGTCGATCTCTTCCCGCCCCATGTCGCCCCCCTCGCCCGCGTGCGGGTTGAGGCCGGCGATGGCGATGCGCGGCGTCTGGATTCCGAGGCGGAGACAGAAGGCGTGGGTGAGGCGGGTGACCGCCTCGATCCGTGGTCCGGTCACCAGGGCGGGGACGCGCGCCAAGGGCTCGTGGATGGTGACCAAGGCGACGCGCAGGGGGGGGGCGGTAAGCAGCATCGCCACCTCGCGGGTGTGGGTGAGGGCGGCGAGCATCTCCGTATGGCCGGGGTAGGGGGAGCCGGCGAGGTGGATGGCTCGCTTGTGGATCGGCGCGGTGACCAGGGCGCAGCAGCGACCGGCGCGACACAGGGCGACCGCCTGCTCGATGGCGGCGACCGCCTGCCTTCCCGACTCGGCGGAGACCGCGCCCGGGGGGATCCACGGCGCCTGCGCGAGGCCGGCCGGGTGGCAATAGAAGAGTCCCGGCGGTGGCGGCGTGGCGGGCGGGACCTCGCTAACCACCACCTCCGCCGCGATCCCGAGGCACCGCACTGCCGCGCGCAACGTTGCCGGCGAACCCACCACCAGCGGCCGGCACGGCGGGAGCGGGTTCGCGGTGAGCGCTTGCACCACGATCTCCGGCCCGATCCCGGCGGGATCGCCGAGGGTGAGCGCGATGGCAGGCGGTGGGATCACGGGGTCAGGCGGGTTTGCGGATTGCGGCTACGGGCCACCCGCCGGGGTCGCGACGGACCGCCGGCGCGTCCGCGATCGTTCCCCCTGCCGGTCATCGCTCCGGGTGGTCGCGGGGTGACCCTCCGTGGACCTACGGGCGGAGCCGCTACCGTCTCTCTTGCGGAGGCCGACCATGGAGAGGGTTCGAGAAGATAGCGAGGGGCCGGTCGGACTCACCGCGGCCATGGAACGCGCGGCGCCGTTCGCGATACAGATCGACTTCCTACCCTTTTGCTGCCTTCGCCCTGCGCAACTGAGCCTCGGCTTGCAGCCAGTGCGCCTCGTGTTTGCCGGTGGGGCGACCCTGCTCCTCCCAGATGAAGTAGGCACGCATCGCAATGGCCTCTGGGTCCAGATCAGAGGCGGGACGGTGAGACTCGGTCTGGTGTGCAATGGTTTTGCGCTTCTTCATTGGACTCCTCCCGTGTGGGTTGGGGTGATACTCACCTGGGGGTCAGCACCTTGGGGCCGGTCCTGCAATCCTGCAAGGTCGGTGTCCGGGTCAAACCTGCAAAGGCAGCGCCCTGCGCCATCGATCAGCCTCCAGGCCGATGGCGGTGAGGCGGGCCACTGCACGGGCGTTGCTGTGTGCGGGGAGCTGTTTTTGTGGGTGGCTCGCCTGCCTACGGGATCGTGGAAGCGATGGACCTCGGCGCCTTCTCCAGTCCATTCAAAGCTCCCTCGGTCACCGTGTCGAGATTCTCACGGATGCGCTCTTCCTGTGCGCCCAGCGCGGTGAAGAGACCCGCTACGGCTCGTTCCGTGACGTAGTGCGCGAGGTCAGGTGCTTTCTCATCCGTGGTTGCCAGCTCTCCGGTTTTTTGCGTCGGGTAAGTGGCGAGGAGTTCGCCGTACACCTGCTGTGCACCACTGGCCACAAGGTTCGCCGATACCAGCGACGTCAGTGCCTCCTCTAATGCTGCGGAGGTCTTCGTCTTGAGATAGGTGGTGGCGGCGGTACTGTCGCCGTCGAGAAGCGCACGCGCCTCCGCGGGAGTGACGTTATTCAGCGCCGCCTGGAGGATCGGCGCAGCGCTTGGGATGGCTTTCTCGGCGGCCTGATTCATCAGCGCTTCCAGCAAGGTGGCCTGCGGGTTGGCATGTAGGTTATGGGCAACGTCAAAGACGAGGGTGAGGGGCGGCGGAAGCAGAATGCGCACCAACGGATTGTCGAGATAGCCTCCCGATTTCGCCAGCGTGGCCATGACGCTGCCGATCCCTTTTCCAAGTTCCGCCATGAAATGGGCGGCGAGGCTCTTTTTCAGCTGCTCCTGCGCGACCTGCGAAAGGTTTTGCTGGAAGGCATTGAACCCACCGGGAGCGCAGGCAGAGATGCACAGCACGACGAGCAGACCGCAGAGGCCACGACCGATGATGGGACTTCCGAGACGCATGGACTGGTAGCCGTTAGGCAGGATCAAGTGAGGGTTGTCGTGGGCGGGGAATCGATGGCGCTTCGGCAAGTCATCGAGGTCAAGGTTGAGATGGTTGGTGGAGGTGGCGGGACTCGAACCCGCGTCCGGAAACCTTCCGCTACTGTGGCCCTACATGCGTAGTCTGTGGTGGGTGTCGACCACGCCCGTCCCACAGACAGGGCAACGGCGTGGTCTGGAGCCCCTTGGCTTAGGTCCGCGTCGGGGCATCCGCGGACGGCATCCTACGGTCGATGACGCCCGTCACCCGTGCCGTAGGCACCAGCGGGTGGGGACGCGCAGCTTACGCTGCGAGTGCGAGCTCAGGCTCGGCAGTTGTGTTTTCCGGCTGTTTAGCGAGGCCGCCGGACCTCGACATGCGCCACAGGCTTCTGATCCCCGTCGAATCCATTTCACCCCCAGGTTCATCCATGCGGCCGGCCCCAAGACGAGGGTGGTGGGGCGCGCGGTCGCTACGGTACAAAGGCAATGTAGAGAGGCCGTTCACCCTAAACAAGGAGGAGCCATGCCGTATTGCCACCTGCGCGTCGCCGGCACCTTGACTCGCGAGCAGAAGGAAAAGATCGCCCAGGAGTTCACCGCCACCTTGGAGCGGGTGGCGAGCAAGCCGCCCGAGGCGACCTATGTGGTGATCGAGGAGGTGGCGCGGGAGAACTGGGCGAAGGGCGGCGAGCTGCTCGGGTAGCTCGTCGGTACGGGCGGGCGCGCCGCAGGTGGCCGTGCGCCGCGGCTGCGTCCGCGCCGCGGTCGACGTTCGCCGCGCCGTGGTGCGCATCGCACCCCCGTTTGCGGGTGGCCGGGAACATGCCGCTCTCGGCGTTCAGCCAACGGCGGAGCGGCCTGGGTCGTGACCCGGCGTTGCGCTCGGTCCACCGCCGGGGGTGTGTTGGAAAGGGGTGCTCTTCCCCCTTCCCGCTGACCCCGGTCACTCCCCCATCATCGCGGCGAGCTGGCCCCCGGCGTGGTCCATCTCGGTGTCGAGGCTGGCGCGGGCCGCGTTGTCGGGGAGGAGGTCGGCGTAGCGACGGAGCCAGCGCGCCTCGGGGTCGGCGGGGAGGAGGCCGAGGCGCTGCTCGGAGAGACGGTCGGCTAGCTGCACCGCCCTGAGCAGGAGCGGGGTTTCCGACGGTGCGGCCATGGCGGCCTCGTCGAGGTTCCAGGCGTCGAGGTGCTGGCGTGAGACGGGGCTCTGGTGGTGTTGGGCAATCACCTCCTGGAGCCCTTGCGGCAGGCGCCAGCGGCGGGTCAGCGCCGCGCCGAGGGCGGCGTGGTCGGTGCCGAGGAGCTCGCGCTCGGCTTCGCACAAGGGGCGCTCGCTCGGGAGGAGGGGGGCGGCGTGGTCGCGTCCTGTGGCGATCCCCTCGATCAATAGCATGCCGAGGTCGTGGAGCAGGCCGGCGGTGAATGCCTCGCCCTCGCTGCCCGGTTGGTGGGCGTGCATGAGCTGTGCCGCGCCGAGGCCGGTCTCCAGGGAGTGGAGGCAGAAGGTGCGGCCGTCGATGCCGTAGGTAGTCATGCCTTGGTGGGCGGTACGGGAGAAGAAGGCCTGGGCGAGGGCGATGGCGCGGATGCGGTTGAGTCCGAGGAGGGGGATGGCGCGGGCGATGTCGGCCACCGGCTTGGGCAGGGCGAAGATCGCCGAGTTGACCCACTGGAGGACCTGGGCGGCGAGGGCGGGCTCGCGCGACAGGATCTCCGCCACCTGCCGCGGCAACACCTGCAACTCCGGATCGGAGGTGATGTCGAGGAGGTGCTGGACCGCGGGGGAGGGGGCGGCGAGATGGGCGTGGTTGTCCATCAGGTGGTTGATCTGCGCGGGGCCAAGAAGGGTCGTGGGCATGGGGTCTCTCCGGGAGGACGTGGATTCTGTTCGGTGGGTTGGCCTCCGTGGTGGAGGGGGGGCAGGGATTTGACGGATGCGGGCGGGGGGCGTCAGGAATCCGTCTCTGGGTTGGCTCGCTCGCGACCGGGGCGGGTTCGCCGCGGTGGCCGGTGGGTGCGGGGTGTTGAGGCGCAACTGATTGCGGTACCAGACGATCGCGCCTGCTTCGCGCCGCTGGGCGCGGGCGTGGCGGGGCGGCGGGCGCGGGGTGGCACACCGCCTGCAAAGGCGGCGGCGCGGGCCGTACCGGTCCGGAGCCCACGCATGAACCCCATCTACATTGGCCTCACCGGCGCCATCGCGCGCGACACCCAGCTCGACGCGGTGGTGCACAACCTGGCGAACGTCTCCACCCACGGCTTCAAGGGCGAGCGGGTCGCCTTCGAGTCGGTTCTCCTCGGGCGTCAGGGCGAGGGGGTAGAGCGGGCGGCGGCGGGCGCGGATTGGTCCGCGGGTCCGCTCGTCACCACCGGTCGCAACCTCGACCTTGCCCTGCAGGGCGAGGGGATGCTGGCGGTGCGCGGTGCGGGCGGCGAACGGTATGTGCGTGGCGGTTCCCTGGTGATCAATGGCCAGGGGGAGCTGGCCCTGCGGACCGGTGAGGTGGTGTTGGCGGAGGACGGCTCGACCGTGCAGGTGGGGGTGGGTAATGACTCTCACCTTGGCTTCACCGCGCGCGGGGAGGTGGTGGTCGACGGCAGAGCCGTGGGCCAGCTTCGCCTGCGCGCCTTTGCCCAGCCCGACCGGCTGGTGCGCGACGGCGCCGGTCTCTTCATGGGCGGAGCCGATGCCGTGCCGCGCCCCGCCACCCCGGTGGTCCAGGGCGGCGCGGTGGAGGGTAGCAACACCGACCCCATTCGCGGCCTGGTGGAGATGATCCGCCTGCAGCGCGCCTTCGAGGCGCAGGTGGAGACGATGAAGCAGCGCGACGAGCTTACCCGCGCCACCCTCGACCAAGTGGGTGAGGTGGCGCGCTAAGGCGCGTCTGCCCAAGGAGACCGACCATGATTCGAGCCCTGTTCACCGCCGCCACCGGCATGGAGGCGCAGCAGCTCAACATCGACACGATCGCCCACAACCTGGCGAACGCGAACACCACCGGCTTCAAGCGGGCGCGTGCCGACTTCCAAGACCTCCTCTACCAATCGACGATCGCGCCCGGGACCGCCTCCTCCGCTTCAACCCAAATGCCCACCGGCATCCAGGTGGGGCTGGGGGTGAAGACCGCCTCGGTGAGCAAGCTGTTCACCCAGGGCGATCTTCGCCAGACCGGCGGTGAGCTCGATGTGGCGATCGAGGGCGACGGCTTCTTACAGGTGGTGCAGCCGAACGGCGAGATCGCCTACACCCGTGCCGGTGCCTTGAAGCGCGACAGCTCCGGCCAGCTCGTCTCCAGCAACGGCGACCCCCTGCAGCCGTCGATCACCATCCCCGCGGACGCCACCTCGGTGACCATCGGTTCCGATGGGACGGTGTCGGTCCTGCAGGCTGGCAGCGCCACCGCCTCGGTGGTGGGGACCCTCGAACTCGCCACCTTCCCCAACCCCCAGGGGCTGCGCCCCATCGGCCGCAACCTCTACCTGCCGAGTGACAGCTCCGGCGCGGTGACGACCGGGGTGTCGGGCGAGCCGGGCATCGGCACCCTCAGCCAGGGGTTCTTGGAGATCTCCAACGTCTCCATCGCCGAGGAGCTGGTGAACATGATCATGAGTCAGCGCGCCTTTGAGGTGAACTCGAAGTCGATCCAGACCGCCAACGAGATGCTCCAGACCGCGAACAACCTGATCCGGTAACCAAGGCGAGCCATGCGTGCGATCACCTCGACCTCCGACCTCCCTCTGCCCCTCGTCCTCCGCATGGCGCACCGCGGCCGTCGCGCCGCGCGGCTGACCTCGACCTTCCGCCTCCCGCTGCCCCTCATCCTCGGCCTTGCCGTCCTCCTCCTGGCCGGGGGTGGGTGGGCGGGCGCTGCTTCCCCCCAGCGCCTCGACCCCGCAAGGGTGCAGCGGGAGGTGGAGCGTTATGTCGAAGCCGAACTCAAGGAGAGCGGCGATGCCTGGCACGTGGAGCGGGTCACCGTCGCCGGGGATGTGAATCTGCCCGAGGGTCCTCTTCGCCTCACCCTGACGCGCGGCCGCGGTGTGGAGTTGGCCGGCACCGTGGTCTTGAACCTCAAAGTGGAGGCGGCGGGCGGCGTGGTGCGCCGCCTGCGGGTCACCGCCACCCTCGACCGCCGTCACCCGGTGTGGGTGGCGGCGACGGACCTGGCGCGCGGCGCCGTCCTCGACGAGGCCTCCCTGCGTCTCGCCACCGTGGGGTGGAGCGGCGCATTGCGCGATGCGGTGAGCCGTAAAGAAGAGGTGCTGGGGATGCAGCTCGTGCGCGCCGTGCGCGCCGGCGAGGTGGTGCGCACCCAGCAGTTGCGGGTGGTGGAGGTGGTCCATCGTGGCGATCGCGTCACCCTCGTCGCCCAGCGCGGCCCGCTGCAGGTGAAGGCCAGCGGCGTGGCGCGCGATTCCGCCGGACGCAACCAGCGGGTCGAGGTGGCCAATGCGACCTCGGGCAAGGTGGTGACCGGCACGGTGATCGATGGCTCGACCGTGGAGGTGGCCTTCTGATGGCGCCTCTCTTTGCCCAACTTGTCTGGCGTCCGGCCGCCGCCCTCGCGGTGCTGGCGAGCCTCGGCTGTAGCGCCCACCACCGCAGTCTTCCGCGTGGCCTGGAGTCGGAGGTGTTGGCGCAGGCGGCGGTAGAGCCGCCCCCCGAGCCACCGCACCTTGCGGGTTCTCTGTGGAGTGAGGGGCGCGACTCCCTGTTCACCGACCACCGGGCGCGGCAGGTGGGCGACATCGTCACCATTCAGGTGCGCGAGACCGCCAGCGCCTCGAAGTCGGCGAAGACCGACCTCAATAAGAAAGACGCCCTCAAGTTCGGGATCCCCTCCCTCTTTGGCCTGGAGGCGGCGGCGGATGCGCGCAAGGGGCGGGTGGACGCCGCCAACGGCGCCGGTGCCTCCGCCATCGGCCTCGACCTCGCCTCCATCCTCTCCGCCGCCAGCGAGAAGAAGTTCGCCGGTGACGGTTCGACCGAGCGCAGTGGCAGGCTCGACGCGACCCTCACCGCGGTGGTCACCCGCCGGCTGCCGAGCGGCAACCTGGTGATCGAGGGCAGGCGGCGGATCAACCTGAACGAGGAGAATCAGTTCATCCTCCTCACCGGGATCATCCGGCCGGAGGACATCTCGCCCACCAACACCATCTCCTCCACCCAGATCGCCGACGCCTCGATCAGCTACTACGGCGACGGCGCGGTGGCGGACCAGCAGCGCCAAGGATGGTTCACCACCCTGGTTGACAAGGCATGGCCCTTCTAATGGAACCTCTGATTCGGCGTGCCGGCGTAGGCGCGTGGTTCGTCGCGCGGGTCGATCTCGGCGGCGTCCGGGAGCGCGGGCAAAGAGTCGCGGCCGCGGTGCGCGGCCTCCTTTTCGGCCTGCTCGTCTGGGTGGTGGTCTTTCCCACCAGTGCGGCGGCGACGCGCTTGAAGGACGTGGCGGAGCTCACTGGGGTGCGGAGTAACCAGCTCATCGGCTACGGCCTGGTGGTGGGGCTGGATGGCACCGGCGACGGGGTGAAGTCGACCTTCACCCGCCAGTCGCTCACCGCCATGCTCGACCGCCTCGGGGTGAACGTGGACGCCGCGTCCCTGAAGGTGGAGAACATTGCCGCGGTGATGGTGACCGCCGACCTCCCGCCCTTCGCCCACCAGGGGAGCCACCTCGATGTCACCGTCTCCTCCATCGGCGACTGCGAGTCGTTGCGCGGCGGCACCCTTTTGATGACGCCGTTGAAGGCGGCGGACAACGGGGTCTACGCGGTCGCCCAGGGGGCGGTGTCGATCGGCGGCTTTTCCTTCGGCGGCAGGGGCGGTGGCGGGGTGCAGAAGAACCATCCGACCACCGGCCGGATCGTCTCGGGTGGCTTGGTGGAGCGCGAGGTCGAGGTCGATTTTGGGGCCACGGACCGCCTGCGCTACGGCCTTCGTCACCCCGACTTCACCACCGCCGAACGGCTTGCGGCGGCGATCAACGAGAAATTCGGTAGCCCCCTGGCGATGGCCGCGGATGCCGGGACGGTGGAGGTGCAGGTCCCCGAGGAGTTCCTCCACCACCCGGTCCCCTTTGCCGCTCGCCTCGAAGGGGTGGAGGTGGCCGAGGATCGGGTCGCGAAGGTGATTCTCAACGAGCGCACCGGCACGGTGGTGATGGGTTCCGAGGTGCGCCTTTCCACCGTCGCCATCGCCCACGGCGGACTCTCCATCTCGATCAAGGAGACCCCCCTGGTCTCCCAGCCCGCGCCGCTCTCCCTCGGCGGCACCACGGTCCAGGCGACCGACTCCCAGGTGCAGGTGCAGGAAGAGGAGCGGCGGCTGATGGTGGTCGCCGCGGGGGTGAGCCTGGCGGAGGTGGTGGGCGCCCTCAATGCCCTCGGCGTCACCCCCGGCGACCTGATCGCGATCCTGCAGGCGCTGCAAGCGGCGGGTGCCTTGCACGCCGAGTTGGAGATCATCTAATGCAGCCGGTCGGTGCGGGGCCCACCCTCCCCGCGTCCACGATGCCGGCGGAAGCCGGTCGTCCGGCGGCGACCGGCGACTCGCCCGCGGCGTTGCACCGCGCGGCGCAGCAGTTCGAGGCGCTCTTTCTCGAGATGGTCCTCAAGGCGGGCCACTCGACCGATTCCGGGAACGGTCTCTTCGGCCACTCGAACGGCGAGCAGATCTTCACCGACTTGCGCGACAGCCAGTTTGCCAACCTCTCGGCGGAGCGCGGCGGTCTCGGCATCGCCGCGCTGGTGGAGCGCCAGTGGGCGCAGCGACTTGCTCCCGGCGTAGTCGCCACGGCGCCGATCCACGATATGCAAGGAGGGCAGGATGAGTAGCCCGTTGGCCTCCGCGGCCGTCACCGACCTCAACGGCCTGCTGCGTGCCATGGAGCGCGAGGCGGACCTCTTCCAGCGCCTCGGCGCCCTGCTTGATGAGCAACGGCAGGTGTTGAAACGGGTAGGCGCGCCGGGCCTCGGAGAGCTACGCGCGGCGACCGAGGCGCTCCTCGGAACCCTGGACGAGGTCGGCGAGGCGCGGCGCGCCCGCCTCGCCGAGGTGGGGCGAGAACTCGGGATGGAGGCAGAGGCGGTGAGCGTTGCCGCTGTCCTCGACCGGTTGCCTGCTTTCGACCGGCGAGAGCTGGAGGCACTGCAAAGCCAGCTCGCCGGGGTGGCGGCGGCGGTCCGGCGGCGCGGCGAGGTGGCGCAGCACCTCCTCGGGGTCTCCCTCGACACCATCCACGGCATCCTCCAGGGGGTCCACCAGGAGGCGGAGGTTGAGGTGAGCCTGTACGGCGGCGGCGGCAAGATTACCGCCGCGGCCGGGCGCGGGGCGGTCCTCCGGCAGACGGCATGAGAGTTCGAGATCGGGGTCGAGGAGGTTGGCCGGTGCGACCGATGAGACGACCGTGGCAGCCATTCACGAACACCACCGTCGCCGGCCGCCGGCCGACACCCCGCATCTTGCATCCGCCAGCCCTCGCCTTCGCACGCGCGGCGTGCAGACCCGTCCCTGCGGGGAGGCGGGAGGAGTCGGTAGTCGATAGGTAGTCGAAGGCGCGTGTTGCGAGCTCCCCAATGTCTCTTACCGGCATCCTCGATATGGGCCGACGCGCCCTGGAGCTGGCCCAGATGCGGGTCCAGACCACCGCGCACAACATCTCCCACGCGGACACGGAGGGGTACAGCCGGCAGGAGGTCTTCTCCGCCGCGACCCGGCCGACCCTCGTCCCCGGCGGCCTCCTCGGGACCGGGGTGCGGCCCGACGCCATCGAACGGATCACCTCGGGCTTTTTGGAGCACCAACTCCTGAACGAGAAGCAGGCGCTCGGCCAGCTCGACCTCCTCGCCACCGCCGCTAGCCACCTCGAGGAGGTCCTGAGCGAGTCGCAGGTGGGCGGCCTCTCCCAGTCGCTCTCCGCCTTCTTCTCCGCCTGGCACGAGCTCGCGGTCACCCCCGAGGGGGTGGCCGAGCGGCAGGCGGTGGTCGCGCAGGGCGAGGCGCTGGCGCGCCAGTTCTCCCTCTACGCCGACGGCATCGACCGGGTGGCGGTGGACATGCGCTCTGACCTGGAGGGGTCGGTCTCCACGATCAACGACCTCACCGCCCAGATTGCCGACACCAACCGGGCGATCATCTCCGCGGAGGCGGGCGGCAACACCGCCAATGACCTGCGTGATACTCGCGACCAGCTTTTGGGGAAGCTCGCCAACCTCACCGAGTTGTCGGTGGTGGAGACCGGCAACCCCCTCGACTTCACCGTCCAGGTGAAGGGCCAGACCCTCGTGCAGGGGGTCCAGGCGCAGAGAATTGAGGTGGTGAACGAGGCGGACGGCCGGCCGACTCTAGCGGTGCTGCAGGGCGGCGGCGCCAATCCCTTCTTCGATTTGCCAGAGCGCGGCCGGATCGGCGCCGCGTTGCAGGTGATCCGTACCGACCTCCCGGCGGTGCAGGCGGGACTCAACGAGATCGCCGTCTTTCTCGCCGCCCACGTCAACGCCAGCCACGCCGCGGGCTACGCCCTGGACGGGACGACCGGCCATCCCTTTTTTACCGCGCCGGTGAGCGCGGGGGCGGGCGGCGCGAACGCGGGCGGGGCCACGATCGGCGCGCCGGCGGTGGTGGATGGCGGCACCTTCACCGGCCACGACTACCAGATCACCTTCACCGCCGCCGACACCTATCAGGTGGTGGACACCACCAGCGGCGCCACAGTCATCCCCGCCACGGCGGGCAACTACACGAGCGGCGCCACCCTCGCCTTCGGCGGCATCGAGGTGGCGATCAGCACCGGTGGTGGACCGCCCGTGGCCGGCGACACCTTCGTGGTCGCGCCCCAGGCGAGCTACTACACCGCCATGCGGGTCGACTCCACCCTCGCGGATAACCCCCAGCTCGTGGTCGCCTCGGCGAGCCTCACCGGCCTGCCCGGCGACAACGAGGTGGCGATGGCGATCGCCGAGCTCGCCAATGCGGCCACCATGGGGAGTGGATCGACCACCTTCACCGAGGCGATTTCCGGCCTCGTCTCCCGGGCGGGCGTCGATAGCGCCCAGGCGCAGAAGGGGTTGGAGCGGCAGAGCCTGGTGGTGGAACAGGTGCAGGCACAGCGCGATGCGGTTTCCGGAGTCTCCATCGACGAGGAGGCGGCCAACCTGGTGGAGTTCCAGCGCTCCTACCAGGCGGCGGCGAAGGTGATCGCCACCGCCGACCAGATGCTCGAAACCCTCTTGAATATGTAGCGGCGGACGAAGAGGTGCGGGCGAGGTAAACCGTGTTTCGTGTGACCCAACACACCTTCCTGTCGAACATCCGCACCCAACTGGCGCGCGGCGGGCGCCATCTGCTCACCAGCCAGGAGCAGGTGGCGACGGGGCGGCAGATCAACCACCCGTCCGACGATCCGAGCGGCGCCTTTCGGGTCCTCGGACTGAAGGCGGTGCAGGCGCGCAACGACCAGTATGCGCGCAACCTATCGTCGGTGACCTCCCGGCTGAACGTCTCGGAAAACGTCTTCGGGCAGAGCCAAGAGGTCCTCTATCGCGCCCTCGAGCTGTCGATCCAGGCGGCGAACGGCTCTCTCGATGCGGCGCAGCGGCAGGTGATCGCCACGGAGGTGACGCAGCAGATCGACGAGGTCATGCGGCTCGCCAACAGCGAGCTGGGGGGGCGGTACCTGTTCGGCGGCTATCAGACCGATCAGCCGCCGTTCGTGCGTGACCTGACCGTCGCGGCCGAGGCGGCGAACACGGGCAGCGGGACGATCGCCACGGGGAGCTTCGATTCCGAGGCGGTCGCCGGCGCGCGTTATCGGGTGCGCTTCACCACCGCCGCCACCTACGAGGTAGTCGAGGTTGGCACCAATGCCACCACCGCCACTGGCAGCTACACCGCCGGCTCTCCCATCGATTTCGATGGGCGGGGCAACACGGTGGTGATTGGCGGTGCGCCGGTCGCCGGTGACAGCTTCCTGATCACCCCGCACGTGGTCTATCGCGGGGACGGAAACGACACCCGGGTGACGGTGGGCGAGGGGCAAACGGTGACCGCCAATGTCCACGGCCACCAGTTCTTTCTCGGTGACACCAACCTGGACGGGACCACGGATGCGGGGCGGGTGAGCCTCTTTGGTTCGTTGGAAGAGTTCAAGTTTGCGCTCGAAAACAACGATCAGAGCGCTATTCAGATCGTGATCGACAAAGTCAATCAGGCGGTTGGGCAGATGAGTGAAGGGCAGGGGGTGATTGGGGGCCGTCTCAACATGGTGCAATCCGCGCAGAACGATCTCTCCCAGCGGGCGATCACCATCGAGGGGCTCCGTTCCCAGATCGAAGACGCCGACATGGCCACCGCGATCACCAACCTCAGCGCGACCGAGGCGGTCTACCAGGCGACTCTGGGGACCGCGGCACGGGTCCTACAAAGATCCTTGCTCGACTATCTATAATGGCGCTCGAGGAGGAACCGACCACCGCGTGACTCCAGGAAATAGACCATGTTGATTCTGACAAGGAAGTCAGGGCAGACCATCGTCATCGGCGGTGGCATCCAGGTGAAGGTACTGGAGATTCGCGGCAAGCAGGTGCGTCTAGGGATCGACGCGGCAGCGGATGTTTCGGTCTACCGGGGTGAGCTCTTCGAGACCATTCAGGCGGAGAACCGTCGCGCCGCCAGCGAACCCAAGGGGGGCCTTGCCGGGCTCGCCGGCCGCGTTCGCGGTGAGGAGTGAGGGGATGGAGACGATCCAAAGCGATCAGCTCGGTGAGGTAGTCGTGGAGCGTGGCTCCGTGATCCACTTCGCCGATGGGATTCCCGGTTTTGAGGCGCTCCACGACTACCTGCTCGTGGAGGTTGCGGAGGTCGCCCCCTTCGAGTGGCTTCAGTCGATGGACGACCCGGCCCTCGCCTTCGCCGTGGTCGATCCGAAGGTGATCTACGAGGGCTACGCGTCGAATCTCGGGCGGGGGGATCTCGCCGCGGTGGGGCTGGTCGAGGAGGCGGATGCGGTCGTGCGCGTCATCCTCACCCTCAGCGACAACCCGGCGGAGATCACCGCCAACCTCCAGGCGCCGCTGGTCCTTAACCGGAGGGATGGGCGCGGCTGCCAGCTCCTCCTCACCCGCGCGCCCTACGACATCCGCTACCCGGTGATGCAGAGGCTCTCCGCCTAGGGCGGGGCGGGGCGGGGGCGGAGGCGAGCAGCGCGCCGCGCGCCTTGCGCGGCGCCGCATGGAGCCCGTCTACTACGGCGATGGAGCCTCTGCGTTTTCTCGTCACCGGCGGCGCTGGCTTCATTGGCTCCGCGTTGGTGCGCCAGCTCCTTTCCGAGACCGAGCACGAGGTTGCCAACCTCGACAAGCTCACCTACGCCGGCAACCTCGACTCCCTCGGCCCGTTGCTCGACCACCCGCACCACCATTTCGTCCACGCGGACATCTGCGACGGTCCGGTGCTGGCCACGCTGCTTGCCGACTTCCGGCCGGACGGGATCTTCCACCTCGCCGCCGAGTCGCACGTCGATCGCTCCATCGACGGCCCCGCCGCCTTTGTGCAGACCAACGTGGTCGGGACCTTCACCCTCTTGGATCAGGTGCGCGCCTACTGGCGCACCCTCGACGGGCCGCGGCGTGACCGCTTCCGCTTCCTGCAGGTCTCCACCGACGAGGTGTACGGCAGCCTCGGCGCCGGCGGCCTGTTCACCGAGACCACCGCCTACGCCCCCAACTCCCCGTACTCCGCCTCCAAGGCAGCGGCGGACCATTGGGTGCGCGCCTATTTCCACACCTACGGCCTGCCGGTGCTCACCACCAACTGCTCGAACAACTACGGCCCCTACCAGTTTCCGGAGAAGCTCATCCCGCTGATGATCCTTAACGCCCTGGAGGGCAAACCGCTGCCGGTCTACGGCGACGGCGGCAACATCCGCGACTGGCTCTTCGTCGACGACCACTGCCGCGGCATGCGACAGGTGATGGCGGCGGGGAGGCCGGGCGAGGTGTACAACCTCGGCGGCTTCAACGAGCACACCAACCTGGACGTGGTGCAGACCCTCTGCCGCCACCTCGACGCCCTCGCCCCGCGGCCGGACCACAAGCCACACGCCAGCGCGATCACCTACGTCACCGACCGCCCCGGCCACGACCGGCGCTACGCCATCGACGCCACCAAGATCGGGCGCGAGTTGGGCTGGCGGTCGCTCGAGTCCTTTGACACGGGGATCGAGAAGACCGTGCGCTGGTATCTGGAGAACCGGCCCTGGTGCGAACGGGTGACCAGCGGCGCCTACCGGCGCGAGCGGCTCGGCATCGGCGAGGGGAGGGTGGGATGAAGGGAATCATCCTTGCCGGTGGCTCCGGCACGCGGTTGCACCCGGTGACCCTGGCGGTCTCCAAACAGCTCCTGCCGGTGTACGACAAGCCGATGGTCTACTACCCGCTGTCAGCCCTGATGCTGGCGGGGATCCGGGAGATCCTGCTCATCTCCACCCCCCACGATCTCCCCCTCTTCCGCCGCCTCTTGGGTGATGGCCACCAGCTCGGCCTTGACCTCACCTACTGCGAGCAGCCGCGCCCCGAGGGGCTCGCCCAGGCCTTCCTCCTCGGCCGCGACTTCATCGGTGACGAGCCCGTCGCCCTGGTCCTCGGCGACAACGTCCTGTATGGCAACGACCTCGGCATCGTCCTCAACCGAGCCGCCCAGCTCACCGACGGGGCGGTGATCTTCGCCTACCGGGTGCGCGACCCGCGCCGCTACGGGGTGGTGGAGTTCGACAACCACGGGCGGGCGATCTCCCTGGAGGAGAAGCCGGAGCGCCCCCGGTCGCGCTACGCGGTCCCCGGCCTCTACTTCTACGACCGCCACGTTGGGGAGTACGCCGCGGGCCTCACCCCGTCGGCGCGTGGCGAGCTGGAGATCACCGACCTCAACCGCCTCTACCTCGAGCGCGGCCAGCTCCGGGTGGAGACGTTTGGCCGCGGCATTGCGTGGCTCGACGCGGGCACCCACGGCTCGTTGCTGGCCGCCTCCGACTTCATCGAGGCGATCGAGCAGCGCCAGGGGCTGAAGGTGGGGTGCGTGGAGGAGATCGCCTGGCAGCGGGGGTTCATCGACGACGCCCAGCTTGTCCGTCTCGCCGAGGCGATGGGCAAGGGCGAGTACGGCGAGTACCTGCGCGACCTTCTGGCGGAGAAAGAGGGGCGCGGGTCATGACCTTCCGCGAGACCCAGCTCCCCGGGGTGATCGAGATCGAGCCCGAGCTCTTCGGCGACGCCCGCGGCTTCTTCATGGAGGTCTACCAGCGGGAGAAGTACCGCGCCGCCGGGATCGACGTGGAGTTCGTCCAGGAGAACCACTCGCGCTCTGCCCTGCGCGTCCTGCGCGGCCTCCACTACCAGCTCCGCCACCCGCAGGGAAAGCTGATGCGCGCGGTGGTCGGGGAGATCTTCGACGTGGCGGTGGATCTCCGTCGCGCCTCGCCCCACTTCGGCGAGTGGGCGGGGGCGGTCCTGTCTGCGGAGAACCGGCGGCTGCTCTACATCCCCCCCGGATTCGCCCACGGCTTTTGCGTCACCTCCGAGGTGGCCGAGGTGGTCTACCAGTGCACCGACTACTACGACCCGGAGGACGAGCGCGGCATCCTTTGGTCCGACCCGGAGATCGACGTCCACTGGCCGATCACCCAGCCAATCCTGTCGCGCAAGGACCAGCACCACCCGCTGTTGTGCAGCGCGGTGGAGCAGTTGCCGGAGTAGGGAGGCGGGCGGCCGCCGGCGGCAAGCCAGCGGGTGATGGTCCGGCGCCGGCCGAACCGGCTTGGCCGCGAGAGAAGCGAGCCCTCATGCGCATCCTGATCACCGGTAGCCAGGGCCAGGTGGGGTGGGAGCTGGTCCGCGCCCTCGCCCCCTTGGGGGAGATCATCGCCGTCGACCACGCGCACCTCGACCTCGCCGATTGCGCGGCGCTCCGCCGAACGGTTGCCGAGGCCGGGCCGGCGGTGGTGGTGAATGCGGCCGCCTACACCGCGGTGGATCGTGCCGAGGCGGAGGAGGGGCTCGCCACCCAGATCAACGGTGCTGCTCCGGGGGTGCTGGCGGCGGAGGCCAGCCGCTGTGGCGCGGCGTTCATCCACTACTCCACCGACTACGTCTTCGACGGCACCAAGGCCACCCCCTACACCGAGGCCGACCCGGTGGCGCCGATCAACGCCTACGGCCGCTCCAAGCTCGCCGGCGAGCGGGCGGTCGCGGCGGTGGGGGGTAGCTACCTCATCCTGCGCACGAGCTGGGTCTACGCCGCGCGGGGCCACAACTTCCCGCGCACCATCCTGCGCCTGGCGGCTGAGCGCGACCGGCTGACCATCGTCGACGACCAAATCGGCGCCCCCACCTGGGCGCGCTGGATCGCCGCGGCGACCGCCGCGATCCTCGCCGCCAGCCGCGGCGACCCGGCGGGCTACCTGGGAGAACGGTGCGGCATCTACCACCTTGCCTGCGGGGGTGCGACCTCTTGGTACGGCTTCGCCCGTGCCCTCCTCGCGGGGGCGGGGGGGGAGGGGAGGCTCGCCGAGCTGGCGCCGATCCCGACCCGCGCCTACCCCACCCCCGCCGCCCGGCCCGCAAACTCGCGCCTCGACTGTACCCGCCTTGGGGCCACCTTCCATGTTTGCCTACCCCCCTGGGAAACGGGTGTCCGCCTCTGCTTCGCAGACGATTCCAGCCTCCCCGCCACCGCGCTGCGCAAGGGTGTGCATCCAGACAGCTGATGGCTTACGACCCGACCCCGGAGTCTTTGGAGTCTTGCGGTGGAGGCCACGCGCGCGCGCCGATCCGTGGGGAGAGGGGTGGGCGAGGGCGCCGCCTCGGGCGGTGGCTTGCGGCGGCGGGTGTTGTGGTCACCCTCGTTTGGCCCGGCCCGTCGCGCGCCGGGGCCGAGCCGCTCCCCGGGGTGGCGGATCTGATCCGCAGCCGTTTGGCCGATGAGGGCGGGCCCCTCTCCTTCGCCCGCGCCGGAGCGGAGCTCCGCGACCCGCTCGCGGTGGCGCAGTTCTACCGCCAGCGCGGCTTCCTCCCGGCGTGGTCCGCGGGGCCCCAGCCGTTGCCCAGTGTTGACCTCCTCGTGGCGGCGATCCGCGCTGCGGAGGGGGAGGGGCTGGTGCCGGACCACTACCACCTCGCGGTGGTGACCGACCTGCTCGCCACCGCACGCCGGGCGCCGCCGCCGGACACCCCGTCCCTCGCGGCCCTCATGGCCGACCTGGACCTTGTCCTCACCGACGCCTTCCTCCTGCTCGGCTGCCACTACTCCAGTGGCTGCGTGAACCCTGTGACGGTCGAGGCGGAGTGGTACGCGCGGCGGGGGCCGGTCGACATGGGTGCGGTCTTGGAGGAGGCCCTCGCGAAGCAGCGGGTGGACGAGGCCCTGCAACGGCTGCTGCCCCGTAGCCCCGCCTACCAGCGCCTGCGCGTGGCCCTGGAGCGGTACCGCGCCTTGGCCGCTGGCGAGCCGTGGCCGATCCTGCCGGACGGCCCGCCCCTACGCCGCGCCGGGGTCGACGCGGGCGTTGTGCCGTTGCGGGCGCGCCTGGCGGCGACCGGCGGCCTCACAACGGCGGCCGGCGATAGCGACCTCTTCGATGCGGCGGTCGACGCGGCAGTGCGCCGCTTCCAGGCGCGCCACGGTCTGGCCGTAGACGGGGTGGTGGGACCCACGACCCGCCGTGCCCTCAACGTCCCGGCGGCGGCGCGGGTCCGCCAGATCGAGATCAACCTGGAACGGCTGCGCTGGAGCCCGGACAAGACCGCCGGGCGGGTGATCCTGATCAACATCGCCGACTTCCGCCTGGAGGTGGTCGAGCATGGCGAGCCGGTGATGGCGATGCGGGTGGTGGCCGGCAAGCCGTACTGGCACACCCCGGTGTTCACCGCCCCGATCACCTACCTGGTGGTCAACCCGTCGTGGAACGTGCCGCCGGCGATCACCGCCGCGGAGATCCTGCCGGCGGTGCGCCGCGACCCCGGTTACCTGGCACGGGTGGGGTTGCGGGTGCTGTTCGGTTGGGGGGGGAACACACGGGTGGTCGACCCGCAAGGGGTCGACTGGCGGGCGGTCCACGGGGCAACATCCCCCTATCGCTTCCAGCAACCGCCCGGCCCCGCCAACCCGCTGGGGCGCATTAAGTTCATGCTCCCCAACCCGTTCCATGTCTACCTCCACGACTCGCCGGCGCGGCAGCTCTTCGCCCAGCCGGTGCGCGCCTTCAGCCACGGCTGCATCCGGCTGGAGGAGCCCCTCGATCTGGCGCTCTACCTGTTGCGCGGCTCCCGGCGCTGGAGCCGCGAAACCCTGCTGGCGGCCATCGCCACCGGGGTCGAGCAGACCCTCTACCTCCGCGAGCCGGTGGACGTGACCCTCCTCTACCTCACCGCCTGGGCCAATGCGGATGGCTCGGTCCAGTTCCGCGACGACCTCTACGACCGCGATGGCTTCCTCGACCGCGCCCTGCGCGAGCCCCCCCCTCCCACCCCGTAACCCGTTCCCCGACCCGCCATGGCCGATCCCGCCGCCCTCCTCACGACCCTGCCGTCGCCGCCCGCCCCCCGCGAGGCGCGGTTCAGCCGCCGGCACTTCCTCGCCGGCGGCGGCGTCGCCCTCGCCGCGGCCCTATTTTCCGCCCCGGCCCTGGCGGCCCTCAGCCTCCCCGCCCCCCCGGAACGCTCCCTCACGCTCTACAACACCCACACCGGCGAATCCCTACGGGCGGCCTACTGGCGCCGCGGCGGCTACCTCCCCGGCGCCCTCGAAGAGATCAACCACCTCCTGCGCGACCATCGCACCGGCGATGTGCAGGCCATCGATCCCACCCTCCTCGATCTCCTCTGCACGCTCCACGCCAGGTTGGAGAGCCGGGCCCCGATCCACGTCATCTCCGGCTACCGCTCCCCGGCCACCAACGCCGCTTTGCGTAGCCAGGGCCACGGCGTCGCCCGCCACAGCCTGCACATGCAAGGGCTGGCGGTCGACTTCAACCTCCCAGACCGTCCTCTCGTCGCGGTGCACCGCGCCGCCATCGCCCAGCGCGGCGGCGGCGTCGGCTACTACCCCTCCGCCGGGTTTGTCCACGTGGACGTGGGGCCGGTGCGCACCTGGTAACGGGCGCCGAGGCTTCGCCGCCCCCGCAGCGGATCGCCAGGATCGTGGCCGGTCCCATCCCAATGGGTGGTAACGGGCGCCGACGCTTTGCCGCCCCCGCAGCGGCGCCGCTATCCATGGGTTAGCCGGGGGTCACGGGCCGGGCAAAGCTCAACTCGTGGCCGTCGGGGTCGCGCAGGTGGAAGTAGCGCTCGCCCCACGGTCCATCGCGGGGCGGCGTCTCCGGGGTGAGGCCGGCGGTGAGGGCGCGCCGGTAGAGGGCGTCGACGTCGGCCACCCGGAAGATCACCCGGCCCCACCCCCCGCCCGCCGGCGAGGGCGGCGCGGCGATCAGGTTGAGGAAGGAGGCGCCGGCATGAAAGCTGGTGAACTCCCCCCCCGCGCCGCCGGAGCGCAGGGAAAAGCCGAGGGCGCGGTAGAAGCGGACCGCGCGCGCCATGTCGGTGGTGGTGAGGGTGATGGCGCTCAGCGCCTCGATGGCCGCGGGGGCGCCAGCGGGAGGGGAGGGGTCGGCCATTGCAGCCCCAAGGGTGCCACACGACCGGGTCAGGACCGGGTCTACCATTACCCCAGCCTTCCTTCCACCACGGCGAGCAAGGCAGCCAGGTCAGAGACCAGATGTCTCAAGACCTGAACTCGGATTTTTTCTGGCTACGGGACTGGTGCTCGGCCGTGCGATGATGGC
>MNYW01000069.1 GCA_001873295.1 Nitrospirae bacterium CG2_30_70_394
CATCGAACTGGGCTTCCCCTACTCCGATCCCCTCGCCGACGGCCCGACGATTCAGCGCTCCTCCCAGCGCGCCCTTGCCGCGGGGATGCGCCTCGATCGCCTGTTTGAGATCGCCGCAACGGTGCGCGGCGAGAGCGACATTCCGATCGTGCTTATGACCTACTTCAACCCGGTCTACCACCACGGCGTGGAGCGCTACCTGGCGCGGGCGAAGGCGGCGGGGGTGGATGGCCTGATCCTCCCCGATCTGCCGCCGGACGAGGGGGCAGAGCTCTTTGCCGCCTGCCGGGAGATCGGGATCGACCCGATTCCGCTCCTCGCCCCCACCTCCACGGAGGATCGCATCAAGCTGGCGGTGGCCGCCGGGCGTGGCTTCCTCTACTACGTCTCTCTCACCGGCGTTACCGGCACCCGCGCCCAGCTCGCCGCCGATCTCCGGGAGCGGCTCGGTCACCTCCGCCGCTTCACCGACTTGCCCGTGGCGGTGGGGTTTGGCGTCGCCACCAGCGCCCATGTGGCGGAGGTGTGCGCCCTCGCCGACGGCGCCATTGTCGGCTCCGCCCTGGTGCAGGTGATCGAGGCGAACGGGGCGGCGCCAGACTTGGTGGCGAAGGTTACGGCGTTCGTCGCCGAGCTGGCCACGGGGACGCGGAGAAGGGGTGGTGCGGAGCCTGGCGGAGAGCCCGCGTCCTGATTGATCGCCCATGGCCTGGTTCATTCGCCGCAAGATCCAGCCGCGTGACGGCGACGCCGCCTCCAAGGAGGGGCCGGCGGAGTTGTGGCTCAAGTGCGTCGCGTGCAAGGAGATCCTCTACCGCAAGGAGATCGTCCGGAACCTCATGGTCTGTCCGAAGTGCGGCTACCACTTTCGGATCGATGCGGGGGAGCGGCTCGCCCTGCTCATCGACGAGGCCACCTTCCACGAAATCGACGGTGAGCTCACCTCCGCCGACCCGCTCCACTTCCGCGACACCAAGCGGTACACCGAACGGCTGAAGAAGGCCCAGGAGGCGTGCGGCATGAAGGAGGCGGTGGTGTGCGGCACCGGCGCCCTGGAGGGGTGGCCGGTGGCGATCGCGGTCCTCGACTTCCGCTTTCTCGCCGGCTCCATGGGGACGGTGGTGGGGGAGAAGATCTGCCACATCGCCGAGCTCGCCGCGGCCAAGCGCCACCCCTTGATCATCGTCTCCACCTCGGGCGGGGCGCGGATGCAGGAGTCGATCTTCTCCCTCATGCAGATGGCGAAGACCTCGGCCGCCGTGGCCCGCCTCGGCGAGGCGGGGGTGCCGTACATCTCCATCCTCACCGACCCCACCTTCGGCGGGGTCACCGCCTCGTTCTCCATGCTTGGCGACATCCACCTGGCCGAGCCCCGGGCGCTGATCGGCTTTGCCGGCCCGCGGGTGATCCAGCAGACCATCCGTGCCGAGCTCCCCGAGGGGTTCCAGCGCGCCGAGTTCCTCCAGGAGCACGGCATGGTGGACCTGGTGGTCGAGCGGCGGGAGATGAAGTCGGTGGTGGCGCGCTATCTGCGCTGCCTCGGGGTAGGGCGGCCCGCGGCGGGGGGCGAGCGGAGCGCGTGGGTCGGGCGCGGCGCGGCGGGGTGAGCGGGTAGGGGGGGCGGTCGAGGTTCCGGCGCGCCGGACCCATTGGCCAGTGGCCGGCGACACGGTTGGTGGAGGCGTTTCCCCAGGTCATGATCGTTGTTCCATGGGGCCGTCCGTTCTCCATGGTCATCCCCCCCGGTCCCCACCTTCCGCACCGTGCACCTCCCCCCGGCCATGGCGATCCGCGTCCTCTCCGATGGTTTGATCAACCGCATCGCCGCTGGCGAGGTGGTGGAGCGGCCGGCGTCGGTGGTCAAGGAGCTGGTGGAGAACAGCCTCGACGCGGGCGCGACGCGCATCGACGTCTATTTGGAGGGGGGCGGCATCGGGAGGATCCGGGTGACCGACAACGGCTGCGGCATCCCGTTCGCCGAGCTGCCCCTTGCCTTCGCCCGCCACGCCACCTCCAAGCTCGCCCGCTTCGAGGAGCTGGAGGGGATCGCCACCCTGGGGTTTCGCGGCGAGGCCCTCGCCTCGATCGCCGCGGTGGCCCAGGTTCGCCTGGCGAGCCAGCCCGCGGGAGGCGAGGGTGGTGAGGTGATCGTCGGTCCGGATACGCCGCTTTCGGTGCGCCCGGTCGCCCGCCCGCAGGGGAGCGAGGTGGAGGTGGCGGACCTCTTCGCCCGGGTGCCGGTGCGGCGCAAGTTTCTCAAGCACGAGCGCACCGAGCTCCAGCACGCGCTCGACGGCCTTACCCGCCTGGCCCTTGCCCGGCCGGAGCTGCGCCTCACCCTCCGCCACCACCAGCGGTGCCTTCTCGACCTATCGCCGCAGCGCGGCGTGGTGGAGCGGCTGCGCGCGGTGAAGGGCGATCGCCTCGGGCCGCTGTTGGAGTTTGGCGAGGAGATCGACGGGGTGGGGGTGGCGGGGGTGGTCGCCCTGCCCGGGTCCGACCTGCCCGCCGCCGCAGCCTCGTTGTTGTTCGTTAACGGCCGACCGGTGCACGACCGGTTGCTCACCCACGCGATCCGCCAGGCCCACGAAACCCTGGTGATGCGCCACCGCACCCCCTTCGTCATCCTCTTTGTGGAGGTGCAGCCCGGGGAGGTGGACGTCAACGTCCACCCGGCGAAGGCGGAGGTGCGCTTCCGGGAGCCGGGGCGGATCCACAACGTGGTGGCGTCGGTGGTGCGCGACTGCCTTGGCAGTTGGGGGCGTGAGGCGGAGGGCGAGGCGGCCGGTGGCGGTTCGGCGGGGGGGCCACCGCTGGCCACCAGCCACGGTGGCCAATCGGTCGCCGCGGCGGAGGTCCAGAGCGACTACCCCTCGGAGCGGGCGGGGGAGACGACTTGGTCGCCGCGCCACCCCCCAGGTTTGCAGGGGGGTGCGGCGCCGGTGGCAGGCTCCCCCGTGGTCGCCCGCCGGCCGTATGGGTTGACCCTGGAGGCGTGGCGCGGCCAGGCGGTGGGGGGGGCGGGCGAGGGGGTCCCGAGCGGGGGGCCCGAGCCGCCCGGCCCCTTCGCCTCCCTGTTCGCGCGCCAGCTCACCCCATTGGGACAGCTCCACCGCACCTACCTCCTCGCCGCGGACGGCGAGGGGCTGGTGCTCGTGGACCAGCACGCCGCCCACGAGCGGATCCTCTACCACCGGCTGAAGGCCCAGCACGAGCGCGGCAGCGCCGAGGTCCAGGGGCTCCTCTTCCCGGAGACCGTCGAGCTCGACGCGGCCGAGGCCGTCCTCCTCGAAGACCACCTCGACGCCTTTCGCGGCGTCGGGCTCGACATCGACCCCTTCGGGGATCGCACCTTCACCATTCGCGCCACCCCCGCCTTGATGAAGGGGGTCGACCTCGCCGCCTACCTGCGCCGGGCGCTGCTCGAGCTGGCGCGTCTGGAGGGGGAGGGAGGGCCGCCGTCGGCGGTGGCGGATCAGCTCCTCTTCACCATGGCGTGCCGCTCGGCGGTGCGCGCCGGCGATTTCCTCGCCCCGCCGGAGATCGAGGCCTTGCTCGCCGACCTGCGCGACGCCCCCCTGCCCTTCACCTGCGAGCACGGCCGCCCAACCCTGATCCGCATCTCCACCGCCGAGATCGAGCGCCGTTTCAAGCGCCAGGTGTGAGGGGCTTGACCATCGCCGGCTGAGGAGCCGGTCGGCCTTGGGTCCGATCGACGGCAAAGATGCGGAGCCATGTTCGGCGCCAAGGTCCGGCGCGAAGGTCCGGCGCGTGGATCGTGGTTCGTCGCATCGTCTTGCATCGCTCGACGAACCGGTCCCCATCCGGACTCGCGCCTGCCGCGCCTCGTGACGATCGCCAAGGCCCGACAGGCGTGCGCGCACTGTCCGATGGTCCGCTTGTCGATGACCACCCGGGCAACGCCAGCGCCCGCAACCACCGCACGCACGCCAAGGCCAAGCGGCTGCCTAGGCCGCGGTGCTGCGCGAGAGGGCTCGGGCCCGCGCGCGGGCGGGAGAGCGACAATCGCCGGGACCTGCGCCTGGACCAGGTTCCTCGGGCCCGCGCGCGGGCGGGAGAGCGGGTCGTCGGGGATCTCGGGCATGGGGCGCCTCAACTCGGGCCCGCGCGCGGGCGGGAGAGCGGTCCACGGCACGGAGCTCCGCGCTGCGCAGGTGATCGGGCCCGCGCGGCGGGAGGTCACGTGGCCGTGCCGAGGCTCTCTCCATGCCCGCGGCGCAGATCGTCGTGCGGGCAGGCCCGGGGAGAGCGGGAGAGTGGCTGGGTCGGGGGGAGCGCCGGTCGCCGTCGCCACCGGCCAGGTCGGGCCCGCGTCGCGGCGGCGGCGAAAACTACCGCGCCCCGGCCTGGCGCACTGGATGGCATCGGGGGTCACAGCGCATGAGCTCTCTCCCCTCATTCGCGGGCAGACGCCGAGGTGGGTGTTGACAATCCGGCTCAGGAACGTGTTTTTTGCCGCCAGACGCGCGGTTG
>MNYW01000041.1 GCA_001873295.1 Nitrospirae bacterium CG2_30_70_394
CAGCCGCTCCCCCCACCCCTGCCGAGTCGCGCACGCCTACACGCCGCCGCGGCGGCGGCCGCGGGGGTCGAGGACGAGGCGCTGCGCGCCATCATCGCCCGGGCCCTGGCGGTACAACGCTCCACCACGGACGCGCCCGACTTGTAAGGCCACGCCCGGTGCGGCAGTTTGCGCGGGTCGATCGACACTCCCCTGGAGGCTGCCATGCGCGACGCGATCCTCACCTACGACGGCAAGGAGTACCGCCTGCCGGTGGTCACCGGCAGCGAGGGCGAGCAGGCGCTCGACATCAGCGCCCTGCGCAAGCAAAGCGGCGCCATCTGTTTCGACCCGGGCTACGTCAACACCGGGGCGTGCACGAGCGCGATCACCTTCCTCGACGGTGAGAAGGGGATCCTGCGCTACCGCGGCTACCCCATCGAGGAGCTCGCCGCCCACTCCAGCTTCCTGGAGGTGGCGTACCTGCTGATCTACGGCGAGCTGCCCAAGGCCGCTGAGTTCGCCGCGTGGAGCGACTCGATCCGCCGCCACTCCATGGTCCACGAGAAGATGCGCCGCTTCTACGACGCCCTGCCCAAGGAGGCCCACCCGATGGCGGTCTGCTCGGCGGCGATCGGAGCGCTCTCCACCTTCTACCAAGACTCCCTCGACCCGCGCGATCCGCAGCAGGTGATGGTCTCCATCCACCGGCTGCTGGCGAAGATGCCGACCATCGCCGCGTACTCGTACAAGACCTCCATTGGCCAGCCGCGCCTCTACCCGAAGAACAACCTCGACTACGCGAGCGGCTACCTGCGGATGATGTTCGGCACCCCGTGCGAGGACTACGAGGTCAACCCGGTGGTGGCGAAGGCGCTGGATACCCTGTGGATCCTCCACGCCGACCACGAGCAGAACTGCTCCACCTCCACGGTGCGCCTGGTGGGCAGCTCCCTGGCCAACCTCTTTGCCTCGGTCTCCGCCGGCATCTTCGCCCTCTGGGGGCCGCTCCATGGCGGCGCCAACCAGAAGGTGATCGAGATGCTCCAGCGCATATCCGCGGGCGGCGAAAGCGGCAAACAGTTCCTCGAGCGGGTGAAGCGGCAAGAGGAGGGGGTCCGCCTCATGGGGTTCGGCCACCGCGTCTACAAGAACTTCGACCCGCGCGCGCGGATCATCAAGAAGGCGTGCTTCGAAGTCCTTGAGCAGCTCCACGTCCAGTCGCGCCTCTTGGACGTGGCGATCGAGTTGGAGGAGCAGGCCCTCGCCGACCCCTACTTCGTCGAGCGCAAGCTCTACCCGAACGTCGACTTCTACTCGGGGATCATCTACCAGGCGATCGGGATCCCGGTGAACATGTTCACCGTCATGTTCGCCATCGGCCGCCTGCCGGGCTGGATCGCCCAGTGGGTCGAGCTGCAGGCGGATCCGACCTTCAAGATCGGCCGGCCGCGGCAGATCTACACCGGCGCCGGCCAGCGGGCCTACGTGGGGCTGGCCGACCGGGACTAGGGGGGAGGCGAGTGCGGGGTGGGGGTTGGAGGTTGGGAGGTGGGGGTTGGAGGGCTGGAGCCGGCCGGCGGCCGGCGATCCTGATGATTCGAGCTCTCCCCCCCGTCATGATCGCCACCCCGTAGGGCCGACCTCCCCTCGCCCCTCGCCCCTCGCCCCTCGCCCCCAATGGTCCCCGCCAGCCACAACATCGTTCTCATCGGCATGCCCGGTGCCGGCAAGTCCACCTGCGGGGTGCTGTTGGCGAAGGCGACCTCGCGCCCGTTCATCGACACGGACGTCTGGATCCAGTCCCTGGAGGGGTGTCGGTTGCAAGAGATCATCGACCAGCGCGGGCTCGCGGCGATGCGCGCGGTGGAGGAGCGACGGGTCCTGGAGCTGACCGTGCGCGGCCACGTGGTCGCCACCGGTGGCAGCGTCGTCTACTCCGAGCGCGCCATGGCCCACCTGCGCCGGGGCGCGCGGGTGATCTTTTTGGAGGTGGGGATCGAGACGCTGCACCACCGTCTCGGCGACGCCGCCGAGCGCGGCATCATCCGCCGCCCCGACCAATCCTTCGCCGAGCTGTACGCCGAGCGGCTGCCGCTCTACCGGCGCTACGCCGACCACACGGTCGCCTGCGCTGGCCTCGACCACGAGGAGGTGGTGGCGCGCCTGGTGACCCTCGTCGCGCGGTAGTGGGGCCAGCCAGCCCCCATCAAGAGCTGACCCCAGCCACCATTCCGCGATACGCCTGCTCCAGGGCGCGGGTGAAGGGGATGGGGCGGCAGAGGGTCGGGGCGGCGGCCATCCGGGCGCGCAGGCTGGCGCGCAACCCGGCGAGGCGGTCGCGGTCGGCGGCCAGCGCCGCGGCGAGGGCCACGTAGGCGTCGCCGTCGGCGGCGATCAGCTCTTCCAGGCCGAGGCTCGCCAAGGTCGAGACGCCGAACCGGGTGGCCGCTCGGTCGCCCGCCAGGGTAATCACCGGCACCCCCTTCCACAGGGCCTCGCAGGTGGTGGTGCCGCCCGCGTACGGGAAGGGGTCGAGGCCGATGTCGACCCGATCATAAAGGGCGAAATGGGCCGCGGCGCTCGGCGTGAGCCCCACCAGGTCGAGCCGTTGCGGGTCGACGCCGGCGGCGGCGAAGCGGTCACGGAGCAGCCCACAGGTCTCGGGATCGTGCAGGGAGGAGTTCTTCAGGAGCAGCCTGGACCCCTCCACCCGGTTGAGGAGCGTCGCCCACAGCGCCACCACCTTCTCCCCCACCTTCGCCAGGCTGTTGAACGAGCCGAAGGTGGTATGGCCCGTTGCCAGACATGGCGGCCCCGCCACCCCCCCCGCCTCGGCGGGCGGCTGAAAGCAGAGCCACCCCGACGGTAGCCGCACCAGCCGCTCGCAGTAGTGCGACTCGAACCCCGGCGGATCGAGCCAGCCATCGGTGAGGCGGTAGTCCATCGCCGCCAGACCGGTGGTGGTGGCGTAGCCGAGATAGGTCACCTGCACCGGCGCCGGCCGGCGGGCAAAGAGGGTGAGGCGATGGCGCGCCGTGTGGCCGCCGAGGTCCACGAGCACGTCGATCCCATCCGCCACCACCGCGGCCGCGGCCTGGCGATCGTCGAGTGAGGTGATGTCGCGCCAGCGCGGGACCCGCCCGCGGAGCCGCTCGGTCACCGCGTCGGGGCGGGCGACGTTGCTGTAACAGGTGACCTCCACCGCCGCCGGGTCGTGGGCGGCGAGGATTGGCTCCAGGAAGGTGGCCACTGCATGGGCGCGCAGGTCGGCGGAGACGTAGCCGACGCGCACCGGCCGATCCATTGCCCCGTCCCAGGCGGGACGCGCCACCGGTGCCACCTCCCCCATGAGCCGCTCGCCCCAGGCGCGGTGGTCGGCGGCGACCTGGGCCGGGGTGAGCGAGGCCATGTACACCAGGCGGGAGAGCCGGCGCGAGGCCATGGCGAGGTCGCCCGGCCGGAGGGCCACGGCGCGGTCGTCACACGCCAAGCAGGCGGCGTGCTCGCCGCGGGCGAGGTGGCAGGTGGCGAGGTTGCTGTACGCCTCCGCACACCCCGGATCGACGGCCACCGCCCGCTGCAGGTGGGCCATGGCCTCGGCAAGCTCCCCGCGGTCGCGGAGAACCGCCGCCAGATCCACGTGCGCCATGGGCGAGTCCGGCTCCTTGGCCAGCACCGTGCGAAAGAGCACTTCCGCCTCCTCCACCTCGCCGCGGGCGTAGCCACACGCGCCGAGGTGGAGGAGCACCTCGCCGTCGTCCGCCCCGAGCGCGCGCGCCGCCTGCAGGTGGGGGCGCGCGCGCTCGGGCCGGCCGAGCCGCGCCAACAGGAGCCCCAGGTTGCGCCGCACCCGCGCCACATCCGGGGCGAGGTCCGCCGCCCGGCACAGGGCCGCGCAGGCGGCCGCGTCTTGATGCAGGGCCGCATAGGCGAGGCCGAGGTTGGTGTGGATCGCGGCATGGTCGGGGAAGCGGGCCGCCGCCGGCTCCAGGATGGCCACCGCCGCCGCCGGTCTCCCTCCGTCACCCAAAAACGCCCCGAGGTTGGCGTACCGCTCAACATTCTCCGGGGCGAGGCGGAGCGCGGCGCGCAGGTGTCCCTCCGCCTCCACCCCCCGGCCGGCCGCCTCGAGGGCGAGGCCGAGGTTGTTGTGGGCGTCGTCGTCCCGCGGGTTGGCAACCCCCGCACGCTCGAGCAGCGGGATCGCGAGCGCGCTCCGGCCGGTCTGGGCGTAGAGGGTGCCGAGCAGCCGTAACGCCACCGCATTTTCTGCCGATACGGCTAACACGTTGCCATAGCCCGCCTCGGCGCCGGCGAAATCACCTGCCTGGTGGGCGGCCGCCGCCGCCGCCAATAACCCATCCACCTGCTTGCGCCGCCCCCCCGGGGTAGCGGACCGATCCACCTTCCACGTCGCCCGCCGCTTGGCCATCGACCTCTCCGCTCTCCCTCCCGCCGCGACCCTCCCATGGCCCACCTCAGCGTGACAACCGCCTTGCCGCCGCCCGCGCCGGCCCCGCCCCGCCGCCGCCTGCGCCGCCTCCACCTCGGCTGCGGCAACAAGTACCTGGAGGGCTTCTTCCACGTCGACATCCTGGATGGGCCGCACATCGACTACGCCGGCCCCGTCGACGACCTCCCCTTCATCCCCAACAACACCGTCGAGCTGATCTACGCCTGCCACGTCCTCGAACACTTCGGCCGCTACGAGGTGCGCACGGCCCTGCGCGAGTGGTACCGGCTCCTCGCCCCCAAGGGGGTGCTCCGCCTGGCGGTACCCAACTTTGCCGCGGTGGTGGCGGCGTACCAAGAGATCGGACTGGAGGACGGCCAGAACGGCCTCATGGGGCTGGTGTGCGGCGGCCAACGCACGCCGTACGACCTGCACAAGGTGATCTTCGACGAGCCCTACCTCACCCGGCTGTTGCAGGCGGTGGGCTTCGCTGCAGTGCGCCGATGGGACTGGCGGACCACCGACCACAGCGCGGTGGACGACTACTCCCAGGCGTATCTACCGCACCTGGACAAGACCGGAGGACGGCTGATGAGCCTCAATCTGGAGGCGGAGAAACGATGACCACGACCCTCACCCGAAGCTGCCGCACCGACTTCGACCGGCGCCTCGCCCCCCCCTTCGCGCCGGTGGCGGAGCCGGCGGCGGCGGCGACCGCGCAGGCCCGCCAACGCGCCGCGGCGGCGATGGCCCGCTGGCAGGCGGACGATCCGGCCACCGCCCTGGCGATCGCCGCCACCCTCGCCACCGAGTTCCCCGACGACGCCTCCCCCGCGCACTTCTGGCACGACGCCGCCGGGACCGGCTTCACCCGCTTCTTCACCTGGGGCCACGACCACGACTTCGGCCACGGCGTCCGGCGGCCGGGCGCCATGGCGACCCGCCACCTGGAGATCGGCGCGGAGGCGATCGCCCTCGGCTTCCTGCCCAGCGCGCTCGCGGGCGCGGAGGTCCTCGACGTCGGGTGCTGGAGCGGCGGCGACGCCCTGCTCCTCGCCGGCCTCGGGGCGCGGGTCACCGCCTTGGAGGAGCACCCGATCTCCGCCGCCGCCGCCGCCCGCCTCACCTCCCTCGTGGGCGCGCCGGTGGCGCTCGTCCAGCAGAGCCTCTATCGCGACGACCCCGCCTGGCGGGGCCGCTTCGACCTCGTCTACCTCTCCGGCGTCGTCTACCACCTCACCGACCCGCTCCTCGCCCTGCGCATCTGCTTCGCCTACCTCAAGCCCGGCGGCCGGCTGATTGTCGAGACCAAGGCATCATTCCGCGGCGGCAGCGCGTGCGACTACGCCGGCACCGCGGAGAAGGGGTGGAACTGGTACGCCCCAACGTTGGAGTCCCTCGGCCGCTGGCTCACCGACGTGGGCTTCCCGCGCGACCAGATTCAGCTCCACCTGCGCCCGATCCGGCGGCTGCTCGCCTGCGCGGTGAAGGGCGAGCCGGTGGCGCTGCCCGAGGTCGCCGGCTTTTCGCGCCCGGCAAGCTGGCTCGAAGGGGTGTGCTGACGCGCCGCGCCAGCGCGCGCCGCGCGCCCCTCAGCGCGCCGGGCCGACGTGGGTGCGCTGGCACACCGGGCAGGTCCACGACCGGCCGTTCGCCTTGCACCGCTCGGCCTGGGCGGCCATGCAGGCGTTGCACAGGGCAAAGCCGCACGGGCAGGTCCAGGTGAAGCCGGGGTCGTCG
>MNYW01000167.1 GCA_001873295.1 Nitrospirae bacterium CG2_30_70_394
GACGTGCGGATCGGCGTCGTTGCAGTCGGCCAGGGGGATGGCGCAGGTCGAGTAGGTGTCGCCGTCCGCGTCGAAGCCGTCGTCGATCACCCCGTTGCAGTCGTCGTCCACGCGGTTGCACACCTCGGTGGCACCCGGGAAGACCAACGGCTGGGCGTCGTTGCAGTCGCCGCCGCAGACCGAGACGCCGTCACCGTCGTGGTCGTCGTTGACCCCCTCGTCCACGCTGCCGTTGCAGTTGTTGTCTTGGCTGTCGCACAGCTCCGGTGCGCCGGGGAAGATGGTCGGATCGGTGTCGTCACAATCGGGCGTCGGCACCGCACAGGTGGTGAACCCATCCCCGTCGCCGTCGAACCCCTCGTCCACCGCCGCGTCGCAGTCGTTGTCCTGGTGGTCGCACACCTCGGTGTTGCCTGGGTAATTGCCGGGATCGGTGTCGTCGCAGTCGCCGGCACACACGGTGATGCCGTCGCCGTCGCCGTCGAGCCCCTCGTCGATGGCGCCGTTGCAGTTGTTGTCCTTGCTGTCGCAGATCTCCGCGGCTCCGGGGTTGATCGCAGGATTGTTGTCGTTGCAGTCCGGGGTCGGTACCGCACAGGTGGTGAAGCCGTCGCCGTCGAAGTCGTAGCCTTCGTCCACAGACCCGTCGCAGTCGTCGTCGGCGCCGTTGCACACCTCGGTGGCGCCGGGGTGGATGGCCGGGTTGGTGTCGTCGCAGTCCACGGTGTAGATGGAGCCGTCGCCATCCACATCCGGGTTGTCCGGGGTGGCCGGGTCGCAGTCGTCGTCGACGCCGTTGAGCGGCACCTCCGCATGGCCGGGGTGGATGCTTGGGTTGGTGTCGTCACAATCGACGTTGGACGGGTAGCCGTCGCCGTCCCCATCCGGGGCGGTGACGGTAAGGCGCCAGAAGTGTTGGGTGTCCGCGCTCAGGGGTGAGTTATCTGCCACGGTCACGGTGACCACATGCTCGCCCACGTCGGCCAGGACGGCGGAGTAGGTGTAGGCGGTCGTGCCGGAACCGATGGGATCACCGTCCAAGTCCCAGGCGTAGGTCAGGGGATCGCCATCCGGATCGCTGGCAGTGACTGAGAAGGCCTGCACCCCGTCGAACGCCACGGTGGCGTTGCTCGTTGGGGAGATGGCGGTGATCTCGGGACCATCGTTGACGTTGTTCACCGTCAGCCGCGTATAGGCGAGGTCCTGAAAGCCGGTGGGGGCGGTGACCTGGACGCCGATGTAGCCGTCCATCTCGTGGTTGATGGTCACGTTGGGGGTGCGGCCGGTGGCGTCATCGAAGGCGCCGTCCAGATCGAGGTCCCAGGCGTACGACAGGGCGGTATTCGCGTAGTCGGGATGGGTGGTGCCCGAGGCATCGAGGGCGATCGGGCTGCCTTCATTTCCGGTGTACGGGCCGCCGGCATTGGCGGTGGGGAAGGGCAGACGCAACTGGGCGGCGAGCAACCCCTGCTCGGTAGCCATGTCGTCGGCGAAGGCGGTCAGGGCCGCTACCGCCGCCGCCTGGTCCGCCGCCATGGCCGTGGCGAGGTCGGAGAGGTCGTGGTTGGTGGTGAGGCCCGAGAAGTCGCGGGTCAGGAAGTCGGCGATGCCGTCGTGGATGTTCTGCTCGCTCCAGCCGGCGGCCAGCAGCTTCACGCGCTCGACGGCGGTCAGGCCGCTGGTGCTCACCCGCGTCTGGGTGGTGCGGTAGTCGTCCATGATGGCGACGAAGTCGACGCCCGAGCCTTCCACGGCGGCGGCTACCGCGGCAAACGCGGCATTGACCCGCGGGATGGCGGCGACCAGCTCCCGGGCATAGGCCTCCGCCTCCTGTGCCTGGCGCCAGGCGTCCTCGCCACGGCCGGCCTGCTCCGCTCCCTGGTAGCGCTCCATGGCGGTGAGTAATGCCTGGCTCAGGGCGGTGCCCTGGGCGGCCAGCTCGCCGAAATGGAGTGCCTGTTGCTGCACCGGATCATCCACCACGACATCCACAAACAGCCCGCCCTCCAGCACCGGCAAGACGGTGTAGTTGGAGTCCGGTGGATCGGCGGCGATGCCCTTGTAGTGGAAGGACTGGTTGATGACGTACGTGATCACCTGATTCTGGAGCTTGATCAGGCCGCCCCAGGCGTCCGTCAGGGAGCAGTAGAGGGTGCCGGTGTCGAGGTTGATGTTGGTGCAGGCGAACAGCAGGAAGTCGGCCGGGTCGGTGGCGATCGAGATCGCGGTCACCACGTCGAATGTGGCGAATAGCGCCGCATAGGCTTTGGCGGCGTTCGCCCAGTGGTTCTGTTGCTGCGTGGCTGCCTGCTTGGTGGCGGCCAGGGAGGCGGCGAACGCCAGCCCGCTCAAGGGATCAATGTCCGCCGGGATGTTGACCGTGATCCCCTAGTAGTAGTCGACGCCCGGGTCGTACTGGCCGTCCTGGCACTCGTCCATGACCACCGCATACTGACCCGACGGGATGTTGCCCCCCGGCGCGGTGTTGCCGATCACCTCGTCAATGATGAGGTACTGCAGGGTATTGGGACTGCCGGAGACGTCGGTCAGCGCCCCCGCTCCCGCCGGCACGATGTACACGTCGGCCCATGGGTATAAGAAGTCATCGATCCCTGGGGCACAGCCGGTGATGTAGGAGACCTGTCCCGTCTCCACGATGATCGACTGGTTCGGTCCAAAGGAATTGCTGTTCAGCCACAAGAAACCGGCGTGGCCCGGAATCGGCGAGAGCGCGACCGTCGCGGCCAGCAAGGCGCCCACCGCTCCGTGCCAGCCGGGCACGGAGCGCCGCCGCTTCATCGACCCCGTGTACGCACTGTCCCTCCCACCGCTCGTTGCCAGAGGATTGCTTGGATGGTGATCAGCCATGGTCTTCTCCTGGAGCCTTGGATTCGGGGTGATGCAACGCGCGGGTGTCGTGAAGGTGTTGGTGTGGATGTTCTCTAACGTTGGGCTGTAGGCGCCGGCGACATCGGCCTGAGCTGATTCACGGCTTCGAAGTCGAGATCGCCCGGGAGGCGCTGCGGTTCGTCAAAGTAGATGCGCCAGAACTCCTCCGCGGTGAGCCACCCCTCGTGGGGGAGAAAGACCCGCCGCCCTTCCAGGTCGACCTGCATGGAGGAGGGGGTCACCGTCGCGGGTGTCGCCGGACCGCCCGGCTGGCCGCCCGCCACTGTGGCTCCGGGGAGCGTGGTCACCCCTCTCGTCCCGGTAGTCGCGGGGGAGGGGGGGATGGCCGGCGTGGAGGCGGGGGTGGAGTCCTCGCCTGTGGCGCCGTCGCCGCCGTCGCCACAGGCAAGGGGCAGGGTGAGGAGGAGGGCGAGGAGGAGGCGGCGGTGGGGGGACATGGGGAGCTCGGAAGAGGGGGTTAGGAGTAGCGCACGGGCAGCCGTCTGGCAGGGGCGCTCGTTACGGCAAATCTAAGGCAGGTGCCGTGCCGTGGCTCGGTCCCGGGCGTTCCGCGCGCCTTACGCCGCACGCCGGCGCTGGCGGCGCCGGGCCCGTCGCAGATTGAGACGACTCGCCCCCGTCGCTCAGGCGACCCCGTCTCAATCTGCGACAGGCTCAGCCCCGCACCCCCACCAAGGCGGTGTGCGGCATGGGGGGCGGCAGGGGGTGGGTGGCGACGGCGGTGAAGCCCGCGTCGACCATCCACTGGGCCATGGCCGGGGCAGGGTGGACGCCGCCACCCTCGGCCGAGAGGAGCATGTTGAGGCCGAAGAGGCAGGCAAACGGCGGCCCGTCGCCGCCCGCGTCGGTGAAGACGTCGGCGACGATGAGCTGGCCGCCGGGCAGGAGGGCGGCGTGGGCGCGGGCGAGGAGGGCGCGGCAGCTTGCCTCCGACTCGCGGTGGAGGAAGCCGGAGATCAGGAGGCAGTCGTTGCCCGCCGGCCAGGGGGTGGTGTGGCAGTCGCCCGGGAGAAAGTGGACCCGCTCGGCCGCGCCTAGATCGGCGACGATCTCGCTGGCGATGGCGACCACCGGCCCCAGGTCGAGGACGGTGGCGGAGAGGCCCGGGAAGCGGCCGGTGAGCAGCGCCGCGTAGGTGCCCGGGCCGCCGCCCACGTCGAGGAGCTGGCGGCGGCCGGTAAGGTCGACCACCGCCACCAGGCCGCGGGCGATGCCGAGGGCGCGTTGGTGCATGGCGCGGACGAAGTGGCGGGTCTGCGCCGAATCGCCGCCGAGGAGGTCCGCGGGTGGCAGGGTGGGGCGGTCGTGGCGCACCGCCTCGTCGAGCCTCCCCCACGGCCCGTAGAGGTCGTCGCTGTAGCGCAGGGCGTCGCCGAGAAAGGCGGGCGAGGTGGGCACCAGATAGGCGGCG
>MNYW01000173.1:0-21908 GCA_001873295.1 Nitrospirae bacterium CG2_30_70_394
AACGGCAAGACCATCGAGATCCTCAACACCGACGCGGAGGGCCGCCTCATCCTCGCCGACGCCCTCGCCTACGCCGCCACCTTCAAGCCGGCGGCGATCGTCGATCTTGCCACCCTCACCGGTGCGGTGGTCACCGCTCTCGGCCACCTGGCCACCGGCGCCATGTCCAACCACGACCCCCTGCGCGACCAGATCGTCGCCGCGGGCGAGCGCGCTGGCGAACGGTGCTGGCCGCTGCCGCTGTGGGACGACTACCACAAGGCGATCGAGGCGCAGACCGCCGATCTCCAGAACATTGGCGATGGCACCGCCGGCACGATCTCCGGCGGCATGTTCCTCAAGGAGTTCATCGGTGAGACCCCGTGGGTCCACCTCGACATTGCCGGCACCGCCTGGGGCGGCCCGGAGGTGGGCTACTACGACGGCAAGGCGGCCGCGGGGGTCGGCGTGCGGCTGCTCGCCCAGTGGCTGATGGATCGGGGATAGGGATGGGGAGCCGAGCAGGCCACGCCGGGGCTGCACACGACGACGGCGCGCACACCAGGGAGAAGGGGTGGATCGGGGCATGATCGGAGGCCGCGCGGGGGCTGAGGATCGCGCCGATCGCCACCGCCTCCGCCGACCCTAGGCCGCCGCCGCCCCGCCCGCGGTACTCCCTAACCCTTCGCCCCCGCGCAGACCGCGACCCTTTGCCATGTCCTCCCCCTTCCTCGCCGCCGTCGCTGCCCGCGTCATCCTCGCCGACGGCGCCATGGGGACGCAGCTCTACGAGCACGGCCTCTTCCTCAACCAGTGCTACGACGCGGCGAACCTCACCCACCCGCAACTGGTGCAGGAGATCCACGAGCAGTACGCCGAGGCGGGGGCGGAGATTTTGGAGACCAACACCTTCGGGGCTAGCCGCCAGAAGCTCACCCCGTACGGCTTCGGCGACCAAGTCGAGGCGATCAACCGCGCCGGGGCGGCGATCGCCCGCAAGGTCGCGGGTAAGACCCTGTTCGTCGCCGGTGCCGTGGGGCCCTTGCCCCTGCGCCTCGCGCCGCTTGGCAAGGTGAGCGCGGCTTCGGCGTGCGCGGCCTTCACCGAACAGATGCGCGGCCTGGTGGCGGGGGGGATCGACCTCTTCTGCCTCGAATCCTTCGGTCTGATCACCGAGATCCTCGCCGCCCTCGAGGCGGCGCGGGAGGTGGCGCCGGGGCTGCCGGTCATCGCCCAAATGACCGTGGACGAGAACGGCTACACCAGCCATGGCACCCCGGCGGAGGAGTTCGCCCGCGCCCTGGATCAGGCCGGCGCCGAGGTGATCGGGGTGAACTGTTCGGTAGGGCCAGCGCCGATGCTGGAGACCATCGAGCGCATCGCTGCGGTCACCGGCCGGCCCCTATCGGCACAGCCCAACGCCGGCCTGCCGCGCAACGTCGATGATCGCCTGATCTACATGTCCTCGCCCGAGTACTTCGCCGAGTACGCGCGCAACTTCGTGCGCGCCGGGGTGAAGATCGTCGGCGGCTGCTGTGGCACCGGCCCGGCCCACATCCGGGCGATGCGCTCTGCGATCCGCTCGCTGGTGCCCGGCCGCACCACCATCCACATCGAGCCGCGCGAGCAACTGGCGGGTGCCGCCACCCCGCCGCCCTTGGCGGCGCGCTCCGCCCTCGGCGCCAAACTCGCCGCCGGGCGTTTCGTCACCAGCGTCGAGATCACCCCGCCGCGCGGCGCCGACGCCTCGGGGGTGCTGGAGAGCTGTCGGACGCTGAAGGGGGCGGGGATCGACATCGTCAACATCCCCGATGGACCGCGCGCCTCGGCACGCATGGGGGCGCAGCACCTGGCGATCCTCATCGAGCGCGCGGTGGGGATCGAGAGCTGCCTCCACTACACCTGCCGCGACCGCAACCTGCTCGCCATGCAGTCCGACCTCCTCGGCCTCGCCGCCCTGGGAATCCACAACATCCTGATCATCACCGGCGACCCGCCGAAGATGGGCGACTACCCCGACGCCACCGCGGTCTTTGACATCGACTCGGTGGGGCTGACCCACCTCGCCGCGGCCACCAACCACGGCCTCGATCTCGGCGGCAACCGCATCGGCCCGCCCACCAGCTTCGTCATCGGCGTCGGCGCCAACCCCGGGGCGACCAACCTCGACCGTGAGCTCGACCACTTCCGCGCCAAGGTCGAGCAAGGGGCCGAGTTCGCCATCACCCAGCCGGTCTTCGACCCGCAGATCCTCCTGCGCTTTCTCGACAAGATCGAACCCTTCCGCATCCCGATCCTCGCCGGCATCTGGCCGCTGGTGTCGTTGCGCAACGCCGAGTTCATGGCCCACGAGGTCCCCGGGGTCATCGTTCCGGACGTGCTCGTCGAGCGGATGCGGGTGGCAAGCGCACGCTCCAAAGAGGCGGCCCGCGACGCCGGCCTCGCCATCGCCCGCGAGGCCCTGGCGGCGGTGAAGGATCGCATCGACGGCGTCCAGGTCTCTGCCCCCTTCGGTCGCGTCGAGCTTGCCCTGCCGGTCATCGAGGCCGCCGCCGACCGGCTGTAGGGCGAGGGGTGGCCGCAGCCGGGAAGGCGGGGAGGACCTCCCACGAGTGGCGCCGCCGGCCACCGCGCCGCGCCATCCTCCGTGCCTTCGTGCGCGCCGGGCGTTCACCGCGGCCACGGTGTCGCCGGGCGCGGGCCGCAGCCGGGAAGGCGGGGCTCGCACAGAGGCGCGGAGGGGAGGCGCGGCAAGAGCGAAGGGGGAGTCGCGGGCGTGGTGATCGGGCGAGGTGCGGGTCTGGGAGGCGAGCCCGCGCGGAGGCGCGGCAAGAGCGAAGGGAGGTCGCGGGCGCGCGGAGGTTCCGCACCGGGGGGTGAAGCGGGGCCCCTTCCTACTGCCTACTGCCTACTGCCTTTGCGTTGAGCAGTGGCCATCCCCCATGGTTTCTGTCGTTCACCGGCGCGCTCGCCCTGCCGGTCGCTCCCCCCTCCGCGCCTCTGCGTCTCCGCGCGCGACCCCGCCTTCGCTGTTCACGGGTCGGCCGCTCCGCCGCCGGCGCTCCCCCCGCGTGGCTGCGTGAAGCCCGCGGGCCCCCCTCACCGCGCGAGGCGCGCCCACACCTCATCCGCGTTGTACGACGAGCGGACGAAGGGTCCGACGGCGACCGCCAGAAAGGCCATCTGCTCCGCCAGCGCGCGGTAGGCGTCGAACTCTTCCGGGGTGACGTACCGCTCCACCGGGTGGTGGTGGCCGGTCGGGGCGAGGTACTGGCCGATCGTGACAATGTCGCAGCCGCTCGCCCGCAGGTCGCGCAACACCTCCACCACCTCCTCCGCCTCCTCCCCCACCCCCACCATCAGCCCGGACTTGGTGAGGCAACGCGGGAAGCGCTGCTTCACCCGCGCCAGCACGGCGAGTGATTGGGCGTAGTCCGCTTGCGGCCGCATCGTTGGGTAGAGCCGCTCCACCGTCTCGACGTTGTGGCCGAAGATCTCCGGCGCCGCCGCCGCCACCCGGTCGATCGCTGAGCCGTCCCCCTGAAAGTCCGGGGTCAGGACCTCCACCGTCTGGCCCTGGCCGTGGAGCCGCTCGATCAGCGCGGCAAAGTGGCCGGCGCCGCCGTCGGAAAGGTCATCCCGGTCCACCGAGGTGACCACCACGTGGCGCAGCCCCAACGCCGCCGCCGCCGCCGCCACCCGCTCCACCTCGCCCGGGTCCACGGGCGTGGCTTGCCCGGTGGCCACCGCGCAAAAGCCACACGCCCGGGTGCAGGTGTCACCGAGGATCATGAAGGTCGCCGTCTTCCGCCCCCAGCACTCCCCCAGGTTCGGACAGCGCGCCGCCTCACATACCGTGTGCACCCCGGCGCCATGGAGGAGCCGGTGGACCGGCGCGACCCGGCCCAGCTCCAACCGCCGCTTCGCCCAGCGCGGCTTGCGATCGGTGGTGACGGCCATAAAAGAGGGGGCTCCGGAAAGAGGTCGCGACAACCGCGGCGAAGGGTGCGGGCTCTACCCGCGGACCGCAACGGCCGGCCTGACCGGTGGCCCCAACGACCCGCGCGACTCTTGCAGCCATGGCCCATTGGAATGGATCGGCTTAGGGTCAAGCCTTTACTTTATACCCCAACGTGGCGTCTCAGAGTCCGCTGTTGGGCTTGGAGTATAAAGTAAAGGCCTGACCCTAAACCTACTTTGGGAGGTGCCCCGGTTTCGACTTCTCTCCGCCCACGGCGGACAATGGCGGCCATGGCTCGTCGCGTCGTGGTCACCGGTCTGGGTGCGGTTACCCCCCTCGGCCTCGATCTCGCCACCACCTGGGCGGCGCTCCTCGCGGGACGTGCGGGGGTAGCGCGCCTCGAGAGCTTCGCGGTGGCGGGGTTTGACGGATTGGCGGTGGCGCTGGTGCGGGGCTTCCGGCCCGAGCAGCACATGGAGGCCGAGGTCGTGCGCAAGGGCGAGCGGTTTGTCCACCTGGCGGTCGCGGCGGCCGCGGCGGCGATGGCGGACGCCAACCTCGCCCCCGCGGATCTCGACCCGTCGCACGCCGGCGCGATCGTCGGCTGCGGCCGCGGCGGCGTGGCGGCGGTGGAGCGGGCGGCGGCGGCCTACTCGCGGCGCGGCGGGCGCGGGGTGTCGCCGCACTTTTCCGTCCACACCCTACCGAGCATGGCCGCCGCCGCGATCGCCCGCGCCCACCACTTCCACGGTCCCTGCTTCGGGGTCGCCACCGCCTGCGCGTCTGGCAGCCACGCGATCGCCGAGGCGGCCCACTGCATCGGCCGCGGCGAGGCGGAGGTGGTGATCACCGGCGGGGTGGAGGCGGTGGTGACGCCGATCCTGCTCGCCGGCTTCGCCCGCGCCGGGGTCCTCGCTCCAGCAGGGGACGACCCGGGCTCGGCGTGCCGCCCCTTCGACCGGCGCCGCGCCGGCTTCTGCCTCGGCGAGGGGGCGTGCTGCCTCGTCCTCGAAGCGGAGGACCACGCCCGGGCACGCGGGGCGCGGAGCTACGGCCGGGTCGCGGGCAGCGGCATGGGGTGCGATGCCCACCACCCCACCACCCCCGACCCTACGGGACGGACGTTGGCGCGCACGATCACCACGGCGCTCCACGCCGCGGACCTCGCCCCGGCGGATCTCGACTACCTCTCCGCCCACGGCACCGGCACCCGCCTCAACGACCCGGCGGAGGCGGCGGCGATCCACCTGGCCCTCGGGCCGGTGGCGCACACCACCCCCATCTCCTCCATCAAGGGGGCTACCGGCCACCTGCTTGGTGCGAGCGGCGCGTTGGAGGCGGCGGTCTGTCTGCTCGTCCTGCGCGACTCCCTCGCCCCGGCCACCCGCAATCTGGAAGAGCCCGATCCCGCCTGCCGTCTCGCCCACATCACCGGTGCGCCGCGCCCGGGGAGCTACCGCGCCTGCCTCTCCCTCTCCGCCGGCTTCGGCGGCCTCAACGCGGCCTTGGTGTTCAGCCGCGACTGAGGTGCGGAAACAAGAGAGCCGCCTCTGCCCCCGCGCCTGTGGGTAGAGGCGGTTTATCGCCGCGGCACGGGTTCACCTCCACGGTGATGTGCGCCAGCTCGGCGAACCTGGCGAGCAGCTCCTTGTAGTGCGCCGGCGCCTTCGGGTGGTCGGTCACCACCGAGATCACCGCCGCGGCGTGGTTCGCGCTCACCCGCCAGACGTGGAGGTCGGCGATGCGATTGTCCGCATCCGCCTCGATTGCGCCGCGCACGCCGGCGACGAGCGGGGAGGGCACGTCGCTGTCTAGCAGGATCTTCGAGGTATCGCGCAACAACTGGAGGGACCAGCGGGTGATCACGATCGACCCGACGATGCCGGAGAAGGCGTCCATCCACACCCAGCCGAGGAGCTTGCCGAGCGACAGGGCGGCGATCGCCAGCACCGAGGTCAGGCCATCGGCGAGTACATGCAGGTAGGCGGCGCGCAGGTTGTGGTCGTGGTCGTGACGGTGACCCGCAGCGTGCGCGTGGTCATGGTCGTGCCGTCCCTGGAGCAAAAGGGCGCTCACCAGGTTGACCGCCAATCCCACCACCGCTACCGCGATCGCCTCGTTGAAGCGGATCGTTAGGGGGGTGATCAGCCGTTGCACCGACTCCGCCGCCATCAACAGGGCGACGATCGCCAGGGCCACGGCGCTGGCAAAGCCGCCGAGGACGCCGACCTTGCCGGTGCCGAAGCTGTAGCGCGGGTCGGCCGCGTGCTGGCGGGCGTAGCGGTAGGCGAAGGCGGTGATCCCGAGGGCCGCCGCGTGGGTCCCCATGTGCCAGCCGTCCGCCAGCAACGCCATGGACCCGAAGGCCTGACCCGCGCCGATCTCCACCACCATCATGGCGACCGTGAGGAGGACCACCCGCTGGGTGCTGCGTTCCCCGTGGCCCCCGTCGTCAAAGTGAAAATCGTGGCCGTGCTGCCACTCGTCCATGGGATGGTTGTGCATGTGCGCTCCAGTAAGTCGGCTGACAAACGGCGCCAGACTACCTCGCCGCCGCGCGTAGCCGTAGCTCCCGCGCGGCCTGCACGGTCACTCCGCACGCCCCTCCCGAGTGGCTTCTCCCCGGCGTCGTCTCCCGGTTACGCCTAGGGGCAGGTGAAGCTGTCGAGGCGCTCGACCGCGAGATCGAAGCGGACCATGCCGTAGCCGGTCTTGTCGTCGCGCCCCGGGGTGCGGAGCTCCTCGGCGGTCTCTTGCAAAAGGTGGCGGAGGCAGGCGTTGGACAAATCCGGGCGGGCGGCAAGCAGCGCCGCGGCGACCCCGGAGACGAACGGGGCGGCCATGGAGGAGCCGGAGAGGAGCTGGTAGCCGCCTTGGAGAAAGGCCGAGTAGATGTGCTCGCCCGGGGCGGTGAGCTCCACGGTGCGGTGGTAGGAGGCGAAGTCGGCGAGTCCATGATCGGCGAAACCCCAGGCGGAGACCGAGAGGGCGTCGTTGTAGCCCGCCGGGTAGAGTTGCTCCTCGCCGCCGGCGTTGCCCGCGGCGGCGACCACCAGGGCGCCGCCGGTCCAGGCGTCACGCACCGCGTCTTCGAGGGTTCGGCTGTCGTAGGGGGCGCCAAGGGAGAGGTTGATCACCCGGGCGCCGCGGGCGGCGGCGTAGTCGATGCCGTCGGCGACGTCGCCGACCGAGCCGCTGCCGCGGCTGCCCAGGACGCGCACCGGCAGGAGCTTGCCAGCGAAGGGGGCGGCGATGCCGAGGTGGTTGCCGGTGGTGGCCGCGGCAATCGCCGCCACGTGGGTGCCGTGGCCGTTGTTGTCGCGGGTGGTGGCGCTGTCGCGCAGGAAATCGTGGCCGGGCAGCAGCCGGCCGCCGAGCTCTGGGTGGCGCTCGTCGATGCCGGTGTCGACGATCGCGAGGAGGACCGACGGGTCCATGGCCCGGCCGGCGAGCAGGGCGAGGGCGCGCGGGCCGCCGATCCGGCGAAAGCCCCACTGGAGGGTGGTGACCGCCGGGTCGCTCGCCCAGGCGGCGACGGTGACCGGGGTGTTGGGCTCGACGTAGGCAACGCGCGGGTCGGCGGCGAGGCGCGCCGCGGTGGTCTCCGGGTCTTGGCCGTCGAGGGCGAGGCGGACCACCGGCCGGTAGTGGAGGCGGCCCGCCTCGCGGGTGGCGGTGGTGTGGACGAGCTCGCCGATGGCGCTAGCAGTGACCACCCCGGGGCGCAGGCGCACCAGCAGCTCGGTGATCGGCGGCGGGTCGCCGGCCGCGGCCGTGGCCACCGCGGTGAGGAGGCAGGCGAGGTTGACGAACAAAAGGCGGGCGCTCATCGGGCGACCTCCAGGCGCAGGGTCTCGCCCGCGACTCTCGCCACCGGCGCCAGGCCGCTCCCGTCGGTCGCCGTCCGCCAGAGGGTGTCGGCCTCGACGAAGAAGCAGGTGCGGCCGTGGGGAGAGAGAAGGATGGGGCCGGCGCTCGCGCGGCCGGCGGGGAGCAGGGGTAGAGGGGGGCTGCCATCCACGGCGATGCGGTGTGGGCGGATGGCCCCGTCGCTTCCGGTGAGCGGCAAAATCAGGGCGGGCGGGTCGGTGTAGGTCCAGCCGCCGGCGCGCGCGCGCCAGTCGGCCGGGGCGGTGGCGGCAGGGGGGAGGCGGCCGGCGACGGTGGTGACCGCGGCGTCGCGGATCCGCATCACCGCGAGCGCCTCGCCGTCAATCGTGTCGAGGGCCATCGCGAGGTAATCGCCCTGCGGGGAGAGGGCGGGGAAGGCGTGGGGGAGTTCGAGGTGGAGGTGACCCACGCCGAAGGCGCTCGCCACCACCGTTCGCGCCCGGCCGATGGGCTCCACGTCCCATACCTGGATCCGCTCCTCGAACCCCTCTTCCAGGGTGTCGAAGAAGAAGAGCTCCTTGCGGACCATGGCCAGCGACCCGGCGAACAGCAGGCGGCGGCCGTCGGCGGAGAACTCGGGGTCACGGTCGAGGGTGAAGACCGAGTAGGCGGTGCGCAGGAGGCCGAAGAGGGCCTCGCGGTCCTCCTCCGGGGTGAGCGATCGGCGCTCGCCGGTGGCGCGGTCCCAGAGGATGAGGTCGGTGAAGAGCTTGGGCTTGTCCGCGTAGGCGAGGAGGTGGCCGACCGGCGAGGAGCTTGCCTTCCAGGCGCGGCCATCGATCAGCGGCGTGGCCGCGGATGGGGTGGCACGGGCGACGGTGAAGAGGCGGAGGTTTGGGTCATCGAGGGAGTCCCACACTCCGAAGGTGAGGCCCTCCCCGTCCGCCTCCCAGGCCACCGACACCACCCGCCGGGTGAGGTCGGGGGTGAGGTCGCGCACGCCGGTCTCGTCGAGGCACCAGAGGTGGGCGCCGCGCGGGTCGTCTACGGCGGCGCCGGCGGCGGGGGCGATAAAGGCGACGCGCCTCCCCGCTTGGGCGCCCGGGAGGTGGTCGTAGACCGCCACCACGCCGCTTGTCGCCGCCGCCTCGGAGGTCGTCTCCACCGCGCCGGTGTCAGGATCCACCGCGAGGAGGCGGGTGGCGGCGGTGGCCGGGTCGGTGGCCCAGAGGTAGACGCGGTAGGCGGCCTCGTCGTGGGTCGCGTCGAAGGGGGCGAAGTCGAGGCTGTCGGGGACCGCATCGTTGTCGTCGTCGCGATCCGCGTGGTTGCCGAGGCCGTCGCCGTCCGCGTCCGCCTGCTCGGCCCCCTCCTTCGGGAAGGCGTCGTCGCAGGCCGTGATCGCGGTGGTGCACGGGTGATCGCCGATCCGCCCGCTGTTGTCGCCGTCGTCGAGGACGCCGTCGTTGTCGTCGTCTTCATCGTCCGCATCGATCCACCCGTCGCCGTCCGTGTCCGGGCGCAGGCGGCCGGCGAGGGTGGCGCGCTCGATCTCCGTGTGGCGGCTGCGCACGCCGTCCGTTGCCGACCCCTCGGTGGGGCCGAAGGTGCGGCCGAGGTAGAGGTGGTAGGCGAGGGTGCGCGCCGGCGCGCCCGCCTCGGCCACGAGGTCGTCGATGCGGAAGTGGAGGGTGTCGGCAAAAAAGCTGTGGGTGGTGGCGTGGGGTCCGCGCTCGATTAGGGTGATCACGCGGCGCACGTGGAGGGTGCGCGGCGCGCCGCTTTCGCGGGTGAGGGTGAGGTCCCCCTCGTCCGTGTGGCTGGCGCCCACGTGCAGGTCGTTGGGCAAGAGCAAAAGCGGCGGGATGGCGGTGATCCGGCCGCCCGCGTCCACCTCCTGCGCCAAAAGCGACAGGCCGCCGCCGGTGGCCACCAGGGCAAAGTGCAGGACGGTGGTGGGGGCGGGGGCGGCGGGGAGATTGAAGAGGAGGAGGGGATCGGCGCCGTGCAGGAGGCTGGCGTCGCCGAGGTAGGTCCAGGTGTCGTCGGCGCCGGTGGGGAAGTAGTCGTGGAGCGACTCCCCGCCGCCCCCCTTGTCTTTGAGGCCGAGGTAGTCGTCGATCACGCGATCGGGGAGGACGATGTCGAGGAGGTCGGCGAGGGGGTCGTTGAGGGCGCCGGCGAGGTCGCTGAGCAAGTCGAGCGCGGGCAGCCCCTGGTCCGCCACCGCGCCGAGGGCGGCGGCGGAGAGACCGCGCAAAGGGGCGGCGGCGCGTGCCAGGCGGGTGCGGCCGGCGGTCTGGGTGGCGGTGAAGGGAATCGCCGCGCCAGCGATGGCGCCCACCGTGGCGACGGGAGCCACAAGATCGGGCGCGCTGGCCGGCGGGGTGGCCGCCGGTGGAGCCACCGCCTCCAGGGGGGTGGCTGGGTCCGTGGCGGGTGCCGAGTCGCCCCCGCCGCCACAGGCGGCGACGACGATGAGAAAGAGGGGGAGGAGACGGCGGAGGTCCATGGGGTCGACGGCAAAGGCCGCTGCCCACGATACAGGAGTGGGCGCCTCCAGTGGTTCCAGTGGTCCTGCCGCCGGCGCTGCCGCTGCGCCCACCCCAGTCGGCTGACCGGGGCGGGTCGCTCTGCTAGCATCCGCCACCTTCGGAGATTGTTCATGCGACCGCGCACACTGCTCGACAAAATCTGGGACGACCACGTGGTGGAGGAGCTGGAGGATGGCACCACGCTGCTCTACATCGACCGCCAGCTCGTCCACGAGGTGACCAGCCCGCAGGCGTTCGAGGGGCTGCGCCTTGCCGGCCGCCACGCGCGGCGGCCCGGCGCCGCCTTCGCGGTCCCCGACCACAACGTCCCGACCCTCGGGCGCGACCAGGGGATCACCGACCCGGTGAGCCGGTTGCAGGTGGAGACCCTCGACGCGAATTGCGCCGCCTTCGGGATCACCGAGTTCGCGATGGGCGACGTGCGCCAGGGGGTGGTCCACGTGATGGGGCCGGAGGAGGGGATCACCCTGCCGGGGATGACCATTGTCTGTGGCGACTCGCACACCGCCACCCACGGTGCCCTGGGGGCGCTCGCCTTCGGCATCGGCACCAGCGAGGTGGAGCACGTCCTCGCCACCCAGACGATCCTGCAAAAGAAGCCCCAGGCGATGCGGGTGGTGGTGACCGGTGCGCTCGGGTTGGGCCTGACCGCGAAGGACGTGATTCTGGCGGTGATCGGCGCGATCGGCACCGCTGGCGGCACCGGCCATGCGATCGAGTTCGCCGGTCCGGTGATCGACCACCTGTCGGTGGAGGGGCGGATGACCGTCTGCAATATGGCGATCGAGGCGGGCGCGCGCTCCGGCATGGTGGCGGTGGATCCGACCACCCTGGCCTACGTGCAGGGGCGGCCGTACGCCCCCACCGTGGGCCAGTGGGAGCAGGCGGCGGGGGCGTGGCGCACGCTCCACTCCGACCCGGGCGCCGTCTTCGCGCGCGAGTACCTGCTCGACGGCAGCCGGTTGATCCCGCAGGTGACCTGGGGAACCTCGCCGGAGATGGTCACCGATATCCGTGGCCGGGTGCCGCGGCTCGCCGAGGCGCGCGACGCGGCGCAGCGGGCGGCGTGGGACAAGGCCCTCGCCTACATGGGGGTTGCCGAGGGGGTGGCGGTGGAGGACCTCGCGGTGGACAAGGTGTTCATCGGCTCGTGCACCAACGGCCGCATCGAGGACCTGCGCGCCGCCGCCGCGATTGCCCAGGGGCGGCGGGTCGCGGGCCACGTCCAGGCCCTGGTGGTGCCGGGCTCGGGGCTGGTGAAGCAGCAGGCGGAAGCGGAGGGGCTCGACCGGATCTTCACCGCGGCGGGGTTCGAGTGGCGTGACCCGGGCTGCTCCATGTGTTTGGCGATGAACGCCGACCGCCTGGAGGCGGGCGAGCGGTGCGCCTCCACCTCGAACCGCAACTTCGAGGGGCGCCAGGGGCGCGGCGGCCGCACCCACCTGGTCTCTCCCCCGATGGCCGCCGCCGCTGCCGTCGCCGGCCACTTCGTCGACGTGCGCGAGCTCTTGTGAGCGGCGCACCTCTGCTGCCTTCTGTTCACCTCTTAGATGGGTGGTCCCCGATGCAACCCTTTACCCCCTTCACCGCCGTGGTCGCGCCCGTGGACCGGGCGAACGTCGACACCGACGCGATCATTCCGAAGCAGTTTCTGAAGACGATCCAGCGCACCGGCCTCGGCATCTACCTGTTTGACGAGTGGCGCTACGCGGACCCGGGCGAGCCGGGCAAGCCGGCCGCGGCGCGGCTTCCGCGGCCCGACTTCATCCTCAACCGCGCCCCCTATCGGCGCGCCGGGATCCTCCTGGCGCGGGCGAACTTCGGCTGTGGCTCGTCACGCGAGCACGCCCCGTGGGCGCTGCTCGACTTTGGGATCCGCTGCATCATCGCCCCCTCGTACGCGGACATCTTCTTCAACAACTGCTTCAAGAACGGGATCCTTCCGGTGGTGGTGGACGAGGCGACCATCGACGACCTCTTTTGCCGTTGCGACCCGCAAGCGGCGACCGCGCCGATGGCGGCGACCGTGGACCTCGCGGCGCAGCGGATTGAGCTGGCGGATGGCACGGTGGTGCACTTCGCCGTCGACCCCTTCCGCAAGCAGTGTCTGCTCGCCGGGCAGGACGACATCGCCCTCACCCTCACCCACGCGGGGGCGATCGCCGCCTACGAACAGCGGCGCCGGGTTGAGGCGCCGTGGTTGTTCGCCGACCTCGCCGGCTGATCGCCGCGGGAGGTCGTGGCGGGCCAGCGTGGATCGGCCGGTGCCGGGGTGGCGCGCTGGGCTGGAGGGGTGGCGGAAGGGGTGAGCTCGTGCGCGATTTGGGGCCGTAGCCCCCGCCTCCCCTGCGCGCCGGATCGCCGGCTTGAGCTGCCTCCCTAGCGTGGGTGTGGGAGGTGGCGCCGGGTTGGGGGGCGGGGGCGGTCGGAGCCGCTCTCCCCTGCGCGCCGGGCGCGGGCCCCCGCCGGGTCAGTCGTGGTGGCCGGCCGCGCGCCGGCTGGCCAGCTCGCTGGCGAGGGCGGCGACCTGCTCTTCGAGGGCGGCGAGGCGCGCCTCGGCCGCCTCGCGCGACGGCAGCTCGCGCTCGGCGACCTCGGCGAGGTTCGTTTCGAGGTGGCGGAATCGCTCGGCGATTGGGTCGGGCATGTGGACGTGGTCCATCCCCTCGTCCGGAAGCTCCCCCTTGATTCGCGCGATCCGACCGGGGACGCCGACCACCGTGGAGTGGTCGGGCACCGGGGTGAGGACCACCGCGTTGGAGCCGATCTTGGAGTGGTGGCCGATGCGCATGGAGCCGAGGATCTTCGCCCCAGCACCGACGACCACGTGGTCGCCGAGGGTGGGGTGGCGCTTGCCGCGCTCCTTGCCGGTGCCACCGAGGGTGACGCCTTGGAAGAGGAGGCAGTGGTCGCCGATCTCGGTGGTCTCGCCGATCACCACCCCAGTGCCGTGGTCGATGACGAAGCGCGGCCCGATCCGCGCCGCCGGGTGGATCTCCACCCCGGAGAGGAGGCGGGCGAAGGTGGCGATGAGGCGCGGCAAGAGCGGCAGGCGAAACTCGTGCAGGCGGTGGGCGATCCGGTAGAGAAGGATCGCGTGGAAGGCGGAGTAGGTGAGGGCGACCTCGATCTTGGAGGTGGCCGCCGGGTCGCGTTCGAAGATCGCCCCGAAGTCCGAGCGGATGAGCTGCCAAAGGGTGGGGCGCGGGGTGAGCATCGCGGTCACGGTAGAGGAGGGCACGGTCACGACCAAGGGGCGCACGGTGTTCAGTGTTCAGTGCTCGGCGCTCGGCAGGCGGGTGGCGGGGAAAAACCTCCGGGGGGGTGACCGCGACGGGGGCGGAGTGCGCCCGTTCTCGGGGAGGGGAAGCCGCCCGCGGTCAGCGGGGGAGGTGGTGGCGAATGGCGAGGAGGCGAGCGCGTGCCTCGGTGGTGCCGAGGAGCATGAGGAGGGTGGCGAGGTCGGGGCCGTGGTCGCGGCCGGTGAGGGCGAGGCGCACGGGGAGAAAGAAGGCGCGTCCGGTGAGGCCACTTGCGGTTGCTGCCGCGCGAATGGTGGCGGTCGCGGCCTCGGTGTCGACGACCGGGGCGGCGGCGAGGCGGGTGGCGAGCACCTCGAGGGCGGTCGCGGCGTCGGGCGCAGGCGCCAGCCGGCGGGCAATCGCCTCGGCGGCCGGCGGCCGGAAGAGGTAGGCAATCTGTTCGGGGAGGTCGGGGAGGTGGTGGATCTCGTCGTGGAGGGCAACCACGATGGCGGTGACGCGCTCCTGCTCGGCAGGGCTCGGCGGGGTGGCGACGAAACCGGCGCGCTGCAGGAAGGGGATGCAGAGGTGGGCGAGGAGGTCGGTGGGGAGGCGGCGGAGGTGGAGCCTTTGGAAGTGGTGGAGCCGCTCCTCGTCGTGGTGCGCGGGGCGGTGGCTGAGCTTGGCGGTGGTGAAGTCGGCGGCGAGCCGTTCGAGCTCCACCGGGATGTCCGAGTCGGTCTGGGCCCAGCCGAGGGTGGCGAGGTACTGGTTGAGGGCTCCGGGCAGGATGCCGGCGCCGCGCAGGGCGGCGAGGCTGGCGCCGCCTTCGCGCTTGGCCAGCGGCCGGCCGTCGCTGCCCACCACCGGCGGCAGGTGGAGGTAGTCGGGGCGCGGGAAGCCGAGGGCGTCAAAGAGGAGGATCTGCTTTGGGGTGTTGGCGAGGTGGTCGTCGCCGCGGATTACGTGGGTGATCCCCATGAGGGCGTCATCCACCACCACCGCGAAGTTGTAGGCGGCGACCCCGTCGCTCTTCAGGAGGATCAGATCGCCGAAGTCGGCACCGTCGAAGGTGAGGGTGCCGCGCAGCCGATCGTGGACGGCGATCGGTCCGACCGGGGTGCAGAAGCGGATCGTGCATGGCTCGCCCGCGGCGCGGCGCCGCGCCGCCGCCGCCGGTTCGATCGCGCGGCACGCCCCGGAGTAGCGGTATGGCTGGTGGTTGCGGCGGGCGAGCTCCTGTTCGGCGGAGAGGCGCTCGGCGGCGCAGAAGCATGGGTAGGCAATGCCGTCACCGATCAGGGTCTCTGCCTGGGCACGGTAGATCGCCAGGCGATCGCTTTGCCGGTACGGCCCGGCGGGGCCGCCGCGGTCCGGCCCCTCGTCCCACTCCAAGCCGAGCCAGGCGAGGTCCTGCATGATCGCTTGCTCGTACTCGAGGGCCGAGCGGGCGGCGTCCGTGTCCTCGATCCGCAGGATGAACTGGCCGTCGTGGCCGCGCGCGAACAGCCAGTTGAACAGGGCGGTGCGCGCGTTGCCCACGTGCAGCGGCCCACTCGGCGACGGCGCGAAGCGGACCCGCACCTGTCCCTCGGGGTCGGACACCGTGGTGGCAAGCTGGGGCCGCGGCTCGGGGCGGAGGTTGGGTAGTTCAGCCATGGATCGGGAGGGCGTGGAGGAGGCAGACCGCGTGGGTGGCGATGGCGTTGCCGTCGCCGGTGGCACCGAGCCCCTCGCTGGTGGTCGCCTTCACCCCGACCCGGCCCGGGTCGAGACCGAGGGCGGCGGCGATGGCGGTGCGCATCTCTTGGATGTGAGGGGCGAGACGCGGTGTCTCGGCGATCACCGTCGCGTCGAGGTTGGTGATCGCCCAGCCGGCAGCGCCAATCTGGGCAGCCGTCTGGCGGAGGATCTCCGCGCCACGGATGTTGGCGATGGCCGGGTCGGTGTCCGGGAAGAGGTGGCCGATGTCGGCCAGCCCGGCGGCGCCGAGGAGGGCGTCGGCGATCGCGTGGCAGACCACGTCGCCGTCCGAGTGGCCGAAAAGCCCCCGGTCGAAGGGGATCTGCACCGCGCCGAGCCAGAGGGGGCGGCCGGGGATGAGCCGGTGGAGGTCGAAGCCGTGGCCGATGCGGATCACCGGGTGGTCTCCCGGCTGGCGAGAAGCGCCGCGGCGACGGCGAGGTCGGCGCGGGTGGTGATCTTCAGGTTGGTCGCCCTCCCCGCCACCAGGGTTACGGCCAAGCCGGCGGCGGCGGCGAGCTGGGTATCGTCGCTGTAGGTGTGGCCGCCGGCGCGGGCCCGCGCGTGGGCGGCAAGGAGGAGCGCGAAGTGGAAGAGCTGCGGCGTTTGGAGCGCGCGCAGGGAGGCGCGCTCCGGGTAGGCGAGGACGCGCTCCCGGTCGTCTACCGTGGCGAGGGTGTCGGTGAGTGCGACCGCAGGGGCGGCGCCGCCGTCGCGCTCTGCCGCCGCCAGCAAACCGTCGAGGTCGGCGGGGTCGAAGAGGGGACGGGCGGCGTCGTGGATCGCGATCAGGCCATCGCCGGCGAGGGGAAGCTCCAGCGCCGCGGCCACCGACTCCTGGCGCTCGGCGCCGCCGGCGACCACCGCGACCAGCTTGGGGAAACGGCTGCGCAGGGCGGGAGCGCGCCGCTTTACCTCGGCCTCTGGCAGGGTGAGGACGAGGTCGTCCACCGCCGGGTGGTCGTGGAAGAGGGCGAGACAGCGCTCCACGAGGGGAATGCCGGCGAGGGGGAGAAACTGCTTGGGCACCGCCCCGCCGAGGCGCGTCCCCTGCCCCCCGGCGGTCACCACGACCCGAACATGGTGGTTTTTGTAGATGGCCAACCCCCCTGAATCCTTGTCGTTACAAGGAGTTTTTATGCTAGCGCCCGGTGGTGATCCGTCAAGCGCGGCGCGGGGCGGGGCGTGGCGCGGGCCACGTGGCGAGGTGCGGCCGCCGCGTAGGCGGGTGGGGCGGCCGGCAAAGCTCACGGCTGCTCTCCGCCACCCGGGCGCGCACGGGCGTCCGGCGAGCCGCGCCCGGCCCGCCTCGATGGAGGTCCGCCACCCGGGCGCGCGCCTCCGTCCACCGCCTTTCCGGGCGCGGCCGGCAAAGCTCACGGTTGCTCTCCGCCGTTGCCGGGTCCGGTGCGCAGGAAGGGGCGGTAGAGGGGGTCGCCCACCAGGACCATGCGCCAGGAAAGGTGGGGGAGGGTGAGGAAGTACGCCTCGACCAGGGTGTACTGCCCCTCCACGATCCGGGCGAGGAAGAGGTCGGCAGGGGGGAAGGCGGAGGCGTACGGTTCCGCCACCGGCCCGACGGTCGCGGTGACCCCGTCACGGATCATCTCTGGGCACCAGTACGGGCCGCGGCGGAGGGAGGTGGCCTCGCTGGAGGCGAGGTGGATGGCGATGGCGCCGGGCGCCCAGTCGAAGGCGTCGAGGTAGTGGCCGAGGCGGTACCAGCCGTAATAGAGGAGCGCTTCGGGACACTCACCGGGGCCGAACAGGCGCGGGGTGTTCTCCAGGGTGACCGGGTAGGGGAGGAGGCGGAGGCGCGCGGCGGCGCGCCGCATCTGCTCGTCGAAGGGGGCGTAACTGCCCTGGGTGAGGCCGCGCGCGTCGATGTAGACGCGGCCGCGCGGTACTTGGGCCTCGGCGGCGAGGGCGCGCTCGGCGAGCGCCACGGCGAGGTCGGGGGTGGGGCCGTCGAGGCGCGCGGTGAACAGGCCGCCGGGCGGGAGCTGCACCTGCGCGGGTGGGGCGACCTTGGCCTGGAAGAGGGGATTGGGGAGCCAGCCGCGCAGGGGGTGGTCGAGGCGCAGGAGGGTGAGCTCCGAGTCGACCGCGGCGAGGTCGGAGCGGCCGAGGAGGGTGAGCTGGTCGCGTTGTTTGCGCAGCCGCTCGATCTCCGGGGCGAGGGGCGACTCGATCTCCAGCCGGTCGAGGCGGTCGTCGATCCGCTTCACCTCGGCATGCTCGCTCGACTCGGGATAGGTGGAGGCGATGCGCAGGGGGACGCCATAGACGAGGAGGATGCAGCGGATCTGCGCATGGCCGGGTTGGGTGAGCCAGGCGCGCAGGGGGGTGGCGAGCAGGCGGTCGTACTGGTCGCGGTCGATCGTCTCGTCCTTGGGCAGCGGCAGGGCGATGAGGTTTTCTTGGGGAACGTGGCGGAGCTGCCGATAGCGTTGAGCAACATCAAGGGAGGCCGGGAGATCGGCGTTGGCAAGGATGGCCACCTCGTGGGGTTCCATGGCGCTCGCGCCCAATGTCGCGAGGAGGATGGCCACCACCACCGCGATCCCGAGCCAGCCGTGGGGAGAGGGTCGAGATGCTGGGAGGACGCGGGTGGTGTGGTGGCAGGCCCACCGGGGGTGGTGGAGAATGGTTCGATGGTGTCTCATTCTGAGAACGGTGGCGCATCGTAAGGGAGGCGACATGGTCATGCAGGCGGCGCGGAAGTTCCTGGCGGTGGGGCTCTTCATCCTCGTCCTCGGGGTGGGGGCGGTGGAGGCGGCGGGACCAGACTACCGGATCGGGATCAGCGACTCGGTGCAGGTCTTTGTCTGGGGGAACCCGGACCTGGGGGCGACCGGGGTGGTGCGCCCCGACGGCAAGCTCTCCATCCCCCTGGTGGGCGACGTCTTCGTCCAGGGGATGACCACCGAAGAGCTCCAACGGGTGGTCCTGGCCAAGCTGAAGGAGTACGTGCGCGAGCCCACGGTGACCATCATGATGGCCGGGATGGCCTCCTACGCCCAGGACCACAAGATCACCGTCCTGGGTGAGGTGACCGCGCCGAAGTCGATTCCGTACCGCGAGGGGATCACCATCATCGACGCGATCATCGAGGCCGGCTGGTTTACCCCGTACGCGAGCATGAACAAGGTGACCGTGGTGCGGAAGGAGGGGGACAAGGCGGAGAAGATCCCTGTCCAGTTCCGTGACATCTACAAGAAGCTCGACCTGTCGCAGGTGATGGATTTGAAGGACGGCGATCTGATCGTCGTTCCGTAGACCTGCGGCCGAGGGAGTCTCCATGCAAGTCCAGGCGAACACACTCGATCTCCGCCTCTATTTCGACCTCTTGGTGCGCAACCGGTGGTGGGTGCTGGTGGCCGCGCTGGTCGCCGGGGTGGCCGCCGGGGTGGTCGCCTACACCAGCCCGAAGATCTACGAGGCGAAGGCCACGGTCCTGGTGGAGGACGACGCGATCCTCCAGGCCCTCACCAAGCGGATGGCGGTGACGCCGTCGATGAGTTCGAAGATGCAGTTCGTGGAGCAGCGCCTCCTCACCCGCGACCACCTCACCCAGATCGCCCGTCGCCTCGACCTCGACTTGAAGGCGCAGCACCCGAAGGAGCTGGAGGCCCTCCTGGTCAAGATGCGCGATCAGACGGTGGTGCGCGCCTCCGGACGGGGGCAGCTCATCGAGATCGGTTTTCAGCACAACGACCCGACGGTGGCCCGGGACGTGGTGGCGATGCTCACCGATATGCTTCTAGAAGAGAACCTCGGGTCGCAGCGGGTTGAGGCCCACCAGGCGTACGACTTCATCAGCCAGCAGCTCCAGGTGTATCGGACCCGCCTGGAGGAGGCAGAACGGAAGCTCAGGGAGTTTAAGCAGCAGAACCTGGTGGAGCTCGGGGTGGGGGTGGCCGTGGCCGCGGGCGGCGGGGAGATGGGAGCAACCCCGCCCACCGCCTTCGCCGACGTCAAGCGCCTTGAAGAGGCACGGACGCAGCAGGCGGCCTTGGAGATCGATCTCCAGCGGTTGCGCAGCGAGCGGGCGACCTACACCAAGCAGCTCGCGGCGGAGCCGAAGTGGATCTCGGCGCAGCAAGACCACGACAGCACGGCCGCGGCCCGCAGTCAGGGAGATCCAAAGATCGCGGCCCTTCAGGCGCAGATCGACGAGCTCAGCCTCCGCTATACCGATCGCCATCCGGCGGTGCTGGCACTGCAGGCGCAGATCGAGCAGCTACGCGCCGCGGCCACGACGCCGAAGGCGGAGGTCGGGGGCGACGGGGCGGCGGACGACGTCCTCGCGGACCTTGGGGAGCAGATCCTCAATCCCCACTACCTGAGTTTGAAGGAGAAGGTGTCGCAGCTCGATGCCGAGTTTGCCGCCGGTGAGGCGAAGCAGGCGCAGCTCAAGCAGTCGATCGCCGCCCTCGGCAACGCCATCCTCGACGTCCCGAAGAAGGAGCAAGAGCTCATCGCCCTGAGTCGCGACTACTCGGTGAACAGCTCGATCTACAACGACCTCTTGAAGCGGCTCGAGGATGCGCGGGTAACCAAGGAGATGGAGGTCCAGGACCGCGGCGGTCACATCCGGGTGATCGAGCCGGCTACCGTGCCGTACAAGCCGGTGAAGCCGAACCGGGTGCTCATCCTTCTCATGGGGATCGGTGGCGGGATCGCCGCCGGCTATGCCTTCGGCTTCCTCCGCCATCTGATGGACGGCTCGATCCGTTCGGCCGACGAAATCCAGGGGCTGGTGGGGCTCACGGTCCTCGGCCGGATTCCCACGGTGGTCACCCTGGGTGACCGCCGCCTCCGCCAGCGGGCGAATCTGGCCTTCAGCATGGTGACGGCGATGGCGGTCGCCCTCTTCGGGTCGGTGTTGTGGCTGGAGTTCCGGGGGATCGGCCTCTACCCGCTGCGCACCTTGTTGGGAGTCTAGGATGAGCAAGATCGAAGAGGCCCTGGAGAAGGCGACGCGCGAACGCCAGGGGGGTGGCCACGAGGCGGGGGGGGTGCCGCAGCGGTCGTCGGTGCGCGAAGCGCATACCGCGGTGGTGGCGGAGGTGGCGGTGGTGAATCCCGACCCGCTCCACCTCGCCGAGAACCGGGTGGTGGTCGCGTCAGGACCGAGCCTCGGGGCGAGTGACGCCTACCGCCAGCTCCGTGCCACCTTGATGCTCGCGGCGGACCACCAGCGCCTCGCCTTTGTAGTCACCAGCCCCCTGCAAGGGGATGGGAAGTCGATCACCACCCTCAACCTTGGCTATGCGATCGCCCAGGAGCTCCAGCTCGACGCGGTGGTGGTGGATACCGACCTCCGGCGGCCGGTGCTCGCAAAGTTTCTCGGGATTGAGGGGCAGCGCGGTGTCTCGGACTACCTCAACGATCCGAGTGTCACCCTCGACGACGTGGTGGTCCGGCTCGCCGGCGGCCCCCTCTGGGTCTCGGCGGGGACCGTGCGGCTGCACAACACCTCCGAGCTCCTTGGCTCGCGCCGGATGGAGCAGTTCTGTGGGGAGCTGCGCCACCGCTTTCCGACTGCGATCCTCCTCTTTGACTCGCCCCCGATCCTCCCCGCCCCCGATGCGATGACCTTGGTCCAGTGGCTCGATGGCGGGATCATCGTGGTGAGCGCCGGCAAGACATCGCGCCGGGCGCTCAGCGACGCGGTGCGCCAGTTTGGCGCCAATCGGATTGCCGGGGTGGTGGTGAACCGGAGTGATCGTTCTAGCTACGGTTACGGATATGGCTACCGCTACTACTACGGAGGGTACGGCTATGGTGGTGAGGGTGCGCCAACCGCGGAGACCGGAGAAAAGGATGGCTGACCCACGACGACGTGGCCGGATCGCCTGGCGGGGCGTGGTCCTGGTCGGCGTCCTGGCGTGGTGCAGCCCGGCGGGCGCGGACATGTGGCACTACGTCGGCGACTGGCTCGACTTCACCTGGAACGTGTCCGCGACGGAGACCTACGACGACAACATTTTCAACACCCCCGATGGCAAGGAGGACGACTTCATCACCATGGTCGGCCTCGATAGCCGTCTGGTGCTCCGCCACCCCTTGGGGAGCTTCACCCTCTTCTATCGCTTCGATCAGGCGATCTACCTCGGCCACAGCGAGCTCAACGACCTGGGCCAGGCCGCCGGCCTCGGGCAGAACCAGTCCCTCTCCTTGGGTGATGCGGTCCATCTGTCGCCGCGCGACACCCTGTCGTATTCCAACGCCTTCAGTCGGACACCGGACTCCCTCTACACGACCGGCGATCAACGTGCCGTCCAGCAGCCACCGGTGGACGCGGAGGGGTTGGTGGTGGGCCATCAGGGGGCAATCAGGAACACCACCCAGCTTGGCTATGACCACGCCTTCCGCGTGCCGCTCTCCCTCGGCCTCAACGGCGCGTACACGATCCTTGAGTACGACGACCCGCTGCGGGTGGACAGCCGGGACGCCACCCTGGGCGGTAGCCTATCGTGGCGCCTCTCCGCCCTGCGCTCGGTGGGGCTCGCCTACAGCCATACGGCGATCGATTTCGACTCATTCCCCTCCAGCGACAGCGAGGTGGTGAGCCTCCTCTACAACGACGAG
>MNYW01000173.1:21916-22317 GCA_001873295.1 Nitrospirae bacterium CG2_30_70_394
CTACAACGACGAGCCCATGCCGACGTGGAAGGTGAACGCGCGCGTCGGGGCGAGTTTCAACTCCACCGCCGACAGCGGCGTGAACGACGTCACCCCGGACATGGATGTGCGGGTCGCCAAGGAGCTGCCCCGGGGGAGCGCGAGCGCCGGCTACCGGCGACACGTCTCTAGCGCCCGCGGCTACGGCGGGGTGGCCGAACAACAGGCGGTCAACCTTGCCGGCAGCTACAGGCACACGCCGGTGTGGAGTTCGCGCCTCTCGGCGACCTATTCCGACGGCCGTTCGGAGGCCATCGCCACACAGGATACGGACCGCTTCACGGTGCGCTACGACACCGGCTATCCCCTGGGGCGCCTCCTCACCCTCACCGGCGGCTACCTCTACTCGAACCAGCGCCAAA
>MNYW01000091.1 GCA_001873295.1 Nitrospirae bacterium CG2_30_70_394
GAGGAAATCCGTCGTCTTCAGGTAGCCCGAAGCATAGACGATGGTGCAGGCCGGCGTCCCCACCACCGTGAAGTAGGCAAAGGCCGAGCTCACCGCCGTCACCAGGCCGATGGCGATCGGCGAGTCGCCCGACTGCTGGGCCATCTTCAGGGTGATCGGTCCAAGCACCGCCACCGTGGCGCCGTTGCTCATGGCGTTGGTCATCAGGGTGGTGAGGACGGAGACCGCCGCGACCAGCCCGATCCCGTGGCCGGCCCCGAGGGGCGCCAGGAGGTCGAGAAAGGTCTTCGCTACCCACTCGGCGGCGCCGCTGTCCTTCATCTGCACCCCCAGGGAGATCGCCGCGCCGTAGAGCAGCACCACCCCCCAGTTGACGTTGGTGGAGATGTCCTCCCACTTCACCAGGCCGAGGGAGAGGTAGAAGCACACCCCGATTAGGGCCACCGTGCCCATGCCGATCCTGCCAGAGATCGTGATCCACCCCACTAGGGTGAGGGCGAAGAGAACGATCGCTAGCCACGCCTGGCCGCTCATCGGCCCCTCCTCCTCCACCTGCGCGCGCAGGGTGGTGAGGGCTGGGGTGAGGTCGCGGATCTCCGGGCGGAAGGTGAAGAGGAGGATGGCGACCAGGAAGGGGATCTGGATCAAGACCATCGGGTAGCAGTAGATCATCCAGTCCAGGTAGCCGATCTGGGCGATGCCGAACTCGCTCCAGTAGCCCATCATGATCGCGTTGCGCGCCCCGCCCGACGGTGTCCCGATGCCGGCGATGGAGCAGCCGTAGGCGATGGAGAACATCAGCAGGGCGGCAAGCCCCGGGATGTTCTCGCGCGGCTTGTCCGAGGTGAGGCGCACCAGGGTGATCCCCACCGGCAGCATCATCGCCGCCACCGTGTGCTCACCGATGAAGCTGGCGATGATCGCCGACACCGTCACGACCCCGAAGACGATCCGGCTGATCTTGGGTCCGGTGAGGTTGAGGATGAACAGGGCAATCCGGCGATCGAGGTTCTGTTTGACGATCGCCACCGCCAGCATCAGGGACCCCATGATGAAGAACACCGAGTCGCTCATGAAGGAGCGCGCCACCTCCCGCGACGAGACCCCCAGGAGCAGCACCTGAAAGACCGCGATCATCAGCGCCACGGTCGGCAGGGGCACCGCCTCGGTGATGAAGAACACGGTTGCCACCACCGTGATGGTGAGCACCGCCATCCCCTGCCGGGTGAGCCCCAGCGGGGTCGGCAGCACCAGCAAGATCGCGCCCACGATGAAGCCGACGACGAGCCACTTGCGCTCGACCACCAGACGGGTGATCTCCCGCGGCCCGAGCCGCAAACCCCTACGCCGCCTACCGGGCCCCGCCGCGCGGCGGGGCGTCGTCGGCTACCCTGCGATCGTCCGCCAAGGTCTCCTCCCCGGCCTGTCCAGCGTTCAATCCGCGCGGCCGCGCAGCCCGCGGTCTGGTGGCCGGTGCGCTTCCGGGTGGTACCGTTCAATCCGCGCGGCCGCGCAGCCCGCAGCCCGCAGCCATCGACGCTACCGGAGTCGGCCGGCGAAATAAAGATCGTCGGGAGTGACTGGCGAGCAGGGAACAGACAAACTTGCCGACCTCTTGATGCTACGTTTGGCTAGCCCGCATTTCTCACCAGGGATCGTCGCGAGCGTGTGCCAATGGCCGTAGATCCTGGCCGGCCCGCTGGGGTAGGAGCCGGTTGCACCGGCGACCCGCGCCGTCAGGCGCGGCAACCCGGCGCGCGCCTCGCGCGGCCGGCCCTCGCGGGCCGGAATCGCCGAAAGGATTCGGCTCCTACCGGGACGAGGACCCGGCCAGGAGATGCGGGCGGTTGCACGCTTGGAGCAGATTCATGGTGAGAAATGCGGGCTACACCTCCGGTGGGGGCAGGGTCGCGCACTCCTGGAAGATCCGGTGGGTGCAACGCCGGCACACCTCTCGGTCCAGCCGCTGGAAGATCTTCTCGATGGCCTCGGTCTTCCCGTCGAAGATGTTCTCCCGGCCGATCTCGTCGAGATACCCCCCCTTGCCGAGCGGCTGGCATACCCCCTCCTTGACCCGTACGAGGTAGAGCCTGCCACCGCGCTGGCGCCGGGACCGCGCCTCCTGCGCCAGGTACTCGGCGCCCGCCACGTCGACGAAGTTGATCCCGTCGGAGACGATCGCCATATGCACCTGTTCCGGGGTCTCTGCATCCATCTTGGCGATCTCGGTGCGCACGTGGTCGACCGCGCCGAAGAACAGGGAGCCGTCGATGCGGATCAGACGGAGCTGCGGGCACTCCGGGAGGGAGCGGTCGGTGTTGGTGATGAACCGCCGCGACGCTTCGCGCGGATTCGGCACCCGGCGCAACACCTGGGCGTGAGAAGTCTTGTTGAGGTAGAGCGCGAGGGACAGGATCACCCCGAGGAAGATCGCATCCTCCAGCTTCAGCACCAGGGTCGCGGCGAAGGTGACCAGCATGGCCGCGGTGCCGGACTTGTTGACCTTGACCACCTTGCCCATGTGGTAGAAGTCGATGAGCCCCCAGGCCACCAGGAAGAGGATGCCGGCCATGGCCGCATTGGGCAGGTAGGCCGCCAGGGGTGCCACCGCCACCACCAAGAACATGAGGAACAGGCCGGCGAAGGCAGCGGCGATCGGGGTCCTGGCCCCGGCCTCGTAGTTGAGGCCGCTGCGGTTGAAGGAGCCGGTGGCGACGTAACCGGAGAAGAAGGAACCGGCGAGGTTGGACAGCCCCTGGCCGATGAACTCCTGGTTGCCGTCGATCTGCTGGCCGGCGCGCACCGCCAGGGCCCGGCCGATGGAGACCGCCTCGGTGAGGGCGAAGAGGGTCACGGCGATCGCACCCGGTGCCAGCTCCTCGATGACGCGCAGGGAGAAGTCCGGATGGGAGAGGGGCGGAAAGCTCGCCGGCAGGGCGCCGACGGTCCTGATCCCCGTGTACTCCTGGCCCAGGAAATAGTTCAGGAGCACGGAGAGGCCGCTGCCCAGGAGCATCGCCGTGATCATGTAGGGGATCTTCGGAAAGAGCTTCCGGCTGGCAATCCCACCAAGAAGGGTGACGATCGCCACCAGCGTGACCCACCAGTTGATGCCACTGAGGTGAGTGACGAGGTAGAACAGCATGTCGGTTAAGTGGCCGCGGGGGATGGGCAGGCCGACGAAGTTCTTGAGCTGGTTCACGGCGATCAGGATCGCCGCCCCGGCGGTGAAGCCCAGCACCACCTGATGGGAGATGAAGTTCACCAGGGTGCCGAGCCGCGCGAACCCCATGGTCAGCTCGATGGTCCCGACCATGAAGGTGAGGGTCAGGGCGAGCTGCACGTACTCCGGCGTCTCCGGCGGCGCGAAGGCCGACAGGGTGGACAGCAACACCAGGGAGGCGGCGGTGGTGGGGCCCGAGACCAGGTGCCACGACGAGCCGAAGAAGGCAGCGATCACCGCCGGAACCATCCCCGCGTAGAGACCGTACTGGAGGGGCATACCGGCGATCGCCGCGAACGCCACGCCCTGGGGGAGGACGACGATCGCGCCGGTGAGCCCGGCGACGAAATCGGCACGCAGGGATCCCGGCGTCACCCGCTCCCACCACCGGAGGAAGGGGAGGAAGCGGCTCAGCCACGGCGGGATGCGCGACCGCGAGGCCGCAGACATGGCGGTAATACTCATCACAGACTCCAGAAACGAATCGTCGACGACCCACGCCGGGGCCGCACCCCGCGGCCCCGCGGGGTGCCCGCAGGTACACATCGACGTCAGCCGTCTCCACCCGATGGCATGAGTGCCACCGCCCTCCTCGGGCCGCAGAGACCTGCGGTCCTGGGGTCACCGTAGAGCGGATCCGCGGCCGACCCGACGAATGACGCGCGCGGCAGGGTACAGCAAGCATGGGCGCGAGAAAAGGCTCTCCCAGGCGCCATCATCGCCGGGTCTTGGAGACCGTGACTGGGGAAGGGGTTGTCGCGACAGGGTAAGCGGTGCCCAGCACGGGCGGTGCCTTGTCACCTGCGGGGTGATCTCGGGGCAGGGCGGCGTCCGCGGCCACCCATGGCACAGGTGGACCGGCAGCCCTTCTTAGGAAGGCAGGAAGGGGGCAGGAAGGCAGGAATGGTTGCCCCCAGCCGGTTCGTTCTCGCCCCACCTTCCTGCCTTCCTTAGAGAAAAGGGCGCCTCGCCCCCCCGTACTTCCGTGTCCGGCAGCCCGAGGGGCCGTGGGGCCGTGGGAGCCGTGGGAGCCGTGGGAGCCGTGGGAGCCGTGGGAGCCGACGATTATGGCAGGCGCGGGCGGCCCGTCGCGGTGGACAAACCACGTCGGGTCACGGGACAATCTGCGCCCCGTTTCTTTCACGACAGCCGAAGGAGGTTTCATCCATGCTGGTGAAAAACGCGATGGTGAAGACGCCCCTGCAGGTGAAACCGGAGGCCAAGCTGCGGGAGATCCTGGACGCCATCCTCGGGGGAGACCAGGCGGCGGTGGCGGTGATCGACCCGGGCGGCAAGCTGCTCGGGCTGGTGGGGACGCACGACATCCTGCGCCTGATCGTGCCGAACTACGTGGACCAGGTGGAGGCCCTCGCCAACCTCCTCCACGAGGGGTACTTCGAGGAGCAGTTCAACAAGCTCGCCGGGGTGACCGCCGCGGACCTCATGGCCACGGAACTAGACGTGGTCAAGCCGAGCGACACGATCATCAAGACGGCCGCCCTCTTCGTGGAGCGCAAGCGCAAGGTCCTGCCGGTGGTCGAGGCCGGCAAGTTCATCGGCATGATTACCCGCCGCAGCCTCCTGGAGAGGATTGGCGGAAAGCTCTCCTAACGGCCCCTCCCGCGGGGCCCGCCGCCCACCCCTTCTCCATCCTCATCCGGCAGGTAGAACCCTGCCCCACTGCGCGAGACTCCCATGACCGACCCTCTCCATGCCGCCGAGGCGGTGACCGCCATCTCCCCCACCCTCTACTGGCTGGCGACTGGGATCTTTGTCCTCGCCTACGCGGTGATCGTGTCGGAGAAGATCCACAAGACCAAGGTCGCCCTCATGGGCGCCGCGCTGATGATCGTGCTGAAGATCCTCACCCAGAATGAGGCGTTCCACTCGGAAGAGTTCGGCATCGACTACAACGTCATCTTCTTGCTCATCTCGATGATGGTCATCATCAACATCATGGCCAAAACCGGGGTCTTCCAGTGGGCGGCGATCCGCACCGCAAAGGCGGCAAAGGGCAAACCGTTCACCATCATGGCCCTCTTCGCGGTGATCACCGCGGTCGCCTCGGCCTTCCTGGACAACGTCACCACGGTGCTGCTGCTGGCGCCGGTCACCCTGCTGATCGCCGATGAGCTGGACGTCGACCCGGTCCCCTACCTGCTCGCCGAGGCCTTGGCGTCGAACATCGGCGGCAGCGCCACCCTGATTGGCGATCCGCCGAACATCATGATCGCCTCCAAGGCGAACTACTCGTTCATGGACTTCATCAGCAACCTTGCGCCGGTGATCATCATCGTCATGATCGCCTTCGTGGTGATGCTCAAAATCTTCTTTGGCCGCCGCCTGACGGTCACCGAGGAGAGGCGGTTGCGGGTGATGGCGATGGACGAGTCGACCCTGATCAAGGACCCGGTGTTGATGAAGAAGTCGCTCTTCGTCATGGCGTGCGTGATCCTCGGCTTTACCGTGCACGGAGCACTGCACCTGGAGCCGGCGACCATCGCCCTCACCGGCGCGGCGCTCCTGCTGCTGATCTCCGGCGAGCCGCCGCACCACATCCTCGCCGAGGTCGAGTGGACCACCCTCTTCTTCTTCATGGGGCTGTTCATCATCGTCGGCGGGGTGGTGAAGGTGGGACTGATCAAGGACCTGTCGCAGGTGGTGATCGCGATCACCCATCCGACCCAGGATTCCATGGCGGCCACTACCTTCGTGATCCTGTGGTTCTCCGCCATCGCCTCGGCGATCGTCGACAACATCCCGTTCGTTGCCACCATGAACCCCCTGATCCTGGACATGGCGAACACCGTCTTCCATCAGGGGGCCCAAAGCTCCGCCGCCCTCCCGGTGGAGACCCTGCACCACGACGTCCTGGAGCCGGTGTGGTGGTCGCTCGCCCTGGGCGCCTGCCTCGGCGGCAACGGCACCCCGATCGGCGCCTCGGCGAACGTGATCGTCGTGGGGATGGCGGAAAAGGCGGGGAGGCCGATCTCGTTCGCCAAGTTCATGGCCTACGGCATCCCGGTGATGTTGATGA
>MNYW01000025.1 GCA_001873295.1 Nitrospirae bacterium CG2_30_70_394
ACCTACCTCGCCATCCAGGCCGCCCTCGCCGGGGACACGACCGCCCGGGTCGCGGAGCAGGCCAAGGGCTTGATGGCCGCCCTCCACGCCCTCGCGGATCAGGGGATCAGCGCCGCGCAGATGCAGCGGGTCCACGCCGAGCTCGCCGGCCTGCAGAGCGGCGACTTGCAGCGTGCCCGCGGTGCCTTCGGCCCGATCTCGGAGGTGGTCCTGGAGGTCGCCGCTGGACCCGCCAAGGCGGCCGCCGCAACCCTCGGCCTCGCGGCCTACCACTGCCCCATGTCGCACGCCAACTGGCTCCAGAAGGGCGAGGTGGCGAACCCCTACTTCGGCGCCTCCATGCTGCGCTGCGGTGAGCCGCTGTCAGTAGGTAGTAGACAGTAGACAGTAGACAGCAGACAGCGGATGGGGGAACGGAATGGAAAAGATCCAGCGATTTGAGCAGCTCATCGCGTGGCAGAAGGCACACGCCTTCGTCCTGGAGATCTACCGGATCACACGCGATTTTCCGCGCGAGGAGATGTACGGGATGACGAACCAACTACGCCGGGCAGCGGTATCTGCACCGGCGAACATTGCCGAGGGGTTCAAACGCCGTTCTCCGCAGGAAAAGGCGCGCTTCTACAACATTGCCCAGGCCTCACTCGAAGAGGCGCGGTACTACCTCATCCTTGCCGGGGATCTTGAGTTTGTTGTGGTGCCGCAAGCCCTGACCAACCTCGCGGACGAAGTGGCGCGGTTACTCAGTGGCCTCGTCACCTCCGTCAACGACTCGCAATAGCTCCCCCCTAACTACTGTCTACTACCTACTGTCTACTGCCCGAGATGATCTCCGCCATCATCGAGTACTCTGTCCGCAACCGTGCGTTGATCCTCATCGCCACGGCGGCGCTGCTCTTCGGCGGCCTCTACGCGGCGCGCCACATCGCCCTGGATGCGATCCCGGATCTGTCCGACGTCCAGGTGATCATCTTCACCCGGTACGAGGGGCAGGGGCCGCAGGTGGTGGAGGACCAGGTCACCTACCCGCTGACCACGGCGATGCTGTCGGTCCCCTTCGCCAAGGCGGTGCGCGGCTACTCGTTCTTCGGCCTCTCCTTCGTCTACATCATCTTCGAGGACGGTACCGACCTGTACTGGGCGCGCTCGCGGGTCCTGGAGTACCTGAACTTCGTCGCCGGTCGCCTGCCGCCCGGGGTGACCCCAACCCTGGGGCCGGACGCCACCGGGGTCGGCTGGGTCTATGAGTACGCCCTGGTCGACAAGAGCGGCCAGCACGACCTCGCCCAGCTTCGCTCGATTCAAGATTGGTTCCTGCGCTACGAGCTGATCGCCGTCCCCGGGGTGGCGGAGGTCGCCTCGGTGGGCGGCTACGTGAAGCAGTACCAGGTGGAGGTGGACCCCGACCGGCTGCTCGCCTTCGGTATCCCCCTGAGCCGGGTGAAGGAGGCGATCCAGCGCTCCAATAACGACGTGGGCGGGCGCCTCATCGAGCGCGCCGAGACCGAGTTCATGGTGCGCGGCCTGGGCTACATCAAGTCGCTCAAGGACCTGGAGGCGATTCCCCTGGGGGTGAGCGAGCGCGGCACCCCGATCCTCCTCTCGCAGGTCGCCCACATCCACCTGGGACCGGAGCTGCGGCGCGGCATCGCCGAGCTCGACGGCGAGGGGGAGGTAGCGGGCGGGGTGATCGTCATGCGCTATGGCGAGAACGCCCTGGAGGTGATCCGCGGGGTGAAGGCGAAGCTCGCATCCCTCCAGGCCGGGCTGCCCGAGGGGGTGGAGATCGTGCCGGTCTACGACCGCTCGTCGCTCATCCTGCGCGCCATCGACAACCTGACGGGGAAGCTGGCGGAAGAGATGACGGTGGTGGCGATCGTCATCGTCCTCTTCCTCCTCCATATCCCCTCCACCCTGGTGGCGGCGATCGTCCTGCCCCTGGGGGTCCTCGCCTCGCTACTGCTCATGCATCTGCTGGGGATCAACGCCAACATCATGTCCTTGGGCGGCATCGCCATCGCCATCGGCGTCATGGTCGACGCCTCCGTGGTGCTGGTGGAGAACGCCCACAGGCACCTGGAGCGATGGCGCGCGGCGGGGGGCGGTAAGGCTCCCCCTCCCCCTGTCCCCCTCCCACGGGGGGAGGGGGGACTTGCTGCGGGCGGTCGGGATCAAGCCCCCTCCCCCCTGGTGGGGGAGGGACGGGGAGAGGGGGCGGCTCAACCGGTCCTCCCCGAAGGGGTGTCCCCTGGCTCCCCTCCCCTTGTGGGAGGGGCGGGGGGGAGGGGTACGGAGTCACCACCACTCTCCCGCGCGGACGTGATCATCGCCGCCTCCAAGGAGGTCGGCCCGGCCCTGTTCTACAGCTTGCTCATCATCACCGTCTCCTTCTTCCCGGTCTTCGCCCTCACCGAGCAGTCGGGACGGCTCTTCCGGCCCCTGGCCTTCACCAAGACCTTCGCCATGGGCGCCTCGTCGGTGCTGGCGATCACGGTGATCCCGGTGCTGATGTACTTCGTCATCCGCGGGAAGATCCCGGACGGCGACAAGAACCCGCTCAATCGGGCGACCCAGTGGGCCTACCACCCCTTCATCCGGGTCGCCCTCCGTTTTCCGTGGCTGACCGTGGCGGCGGCGGTGGCGATCCTGGCGCTCACGGTGATCCCGGCGAACCGCCTCGGCACCGAGTTCATGCCGCCTTTGGATGAGGGCAACCTCCTCTACATGCCCACCACCCTGCCGGGGATCTCGATCACCAAGGCCCGCGAGCTGATCCAGCAGACCGACAAGATCCTCCGCACCTTCCCCGAGGTGGAGCGGGTGTTCGGCAAGATCGGGCGCGCCGAGACGGCCACCGACGCGGCGCCGCTCTCGATGATCGAGACCACCCTCTCGATGAAGCCGGTGGACCAGTGGCGGCGCGTGCCCGTGGCGCGCTTTTTCAGCAACTGGCCGGAGCCGTGGCGCGGCTGGCTGGCGCGCCTCTGGCCCCTGGAGCGAACCATCACCCATGGCGAGTTGACCGCGGAGATGAACGACGCCCTCCAGTTCCCCGGCCTGACCAACGCCTGGACCATGCCGATCAAGACGCGCATCGACATGCTCGCCACCGGCATCAAGACGCCGGTGGGGATCAAGGTGATGGGGAGCGACCTGGCGGTGCTCTCCAAGATCGGCCAGGAGATCGAGGCGGTGGTGCGCGACATCCCCGGCACCCTGTCGGTCTACGCGGAGCGGGTCACCGGCGGCAACTTTCTCGACTTCGATATCGACCGCGAGCAGGCGGCGCGCTACGGCCTGACGGTGGGCGACGTGCAGGACGTGATCCAGTCGGCCATCGGCGGCATGAACGTCACCCAGACCGTCGAGGGGCTGGAGCGCTACCCGGTCAACCTGCGCTACTCCCGCGAGCTGCGCACCTCGTCAGCCGACCTGGAGCGCATCCTCATCGCCACGCCCTTCGGTGCTCAGATCCCCCTGGGTCAGGTCGCCAAGATCCACACGCGCAAGGGGCCGCCCGCCATCAAGAGCGAAAACGCCCGGCGGACCGCGTGGATCTATGTCGACCTCAAGGGGATCGACGTCGGCACCTACGTGAAGCGAGCCCAGGCGATCGTCGGCGAACAGGTGAAGCTGCCCCCCGGTTACTCCCTCGTCTGGTCCGGCCAGTACGAGTACATCCAGCAGGCCAAGGAGCGGCTCGTCATCGTTATTCCGATCACCGTCGCGCTGATCTTCCTGCTCCTCTACCTCCACTTCGGCAACCTCACCGACACCCTCATCGTCATGGCGACCCTGCCGTTTGCCCTGGTGGGCGGCGTATGGCTCCTCTACCTCCTGGGCTACAACCTGTCGGTGGCGGTGGACGTGGGGTTCATCGCCCTCGCGGGCCTCGCCGCGGAGACCGGGGTGGTGATGCTGGTCTACCTGGACTCCGCGTTCCGCGACCACCGGTCGCGCGGGGCGATGCGCGGCGTCGCCGACCTCAAGGCCGCCATCACCGAGGGCGCGGTGGGCCGCCTGCGGCCCAAGCTGATGACCGTCACCACCACCCTCATCGGCCTGCTGCCGGTGATGGTCGGCGCGGAGGCGGGCTCCGACGTGATGAAGCGCATCGCCGCGCCCATGGTGGGCGGGCTCATCTCCTCCACCCTCCTCACCCTGATCATCATCCCGGCGGTCTACCTCCTGGTCCGGCGCTTCCAGCTCCGCGGCGAGTGGCGCGCGGCAACGGCAGTAGAAAGTAGAAAGTAGAAAGTAGAAAGGGGGGTGGCAACATCACCGTGGGTACGGAGCCTCCCACCCCCTTTTTACTTTCTACTTCCTACCCTCTACCGCTTCGCCAACCAGCCGAGGCATTGCTGGCGAAGGAAAAAGTAAACAGTAGAAACCCACCGACTGACCCCGCCCGGGTGAGCGCATTCACCCCCACTCCTAGGAGCACGCCATGAAACGAATTCTCCACATCGCTACCCCCCTCCTCGCCACGCTCCCCTTCCTGACCCTCTCCGTCGCCTGCGGCGGGGGTGGCGGCGGCGGGGATGAGGCCGTTGTTGCCGCCTCCTCCACCCAGGTCGCCCAGGCGGTGCTGGTGGCGGTGCCGACCATCGACGCTGCCGTCACTGCGACCGGGGTCGGGACGGGGTTGGTGACCACCGCCAGCGTCGACTCGTCGCCGGTCGAGGCCGCGGCCATGGGCATGGACATGGGGCCGTGATCAGCGCCGGCCACTTCACCGGCATGGGACCGGGTATGGGCTCCATCGACCTCGACCCGACGAGCTGCGACGGGGTCGACTCCGGGACTCTGGCCACCCACATGCAGTGGTCTGACCTCGACCCGGCGACCCTCTGCGTCGAGGGTCTTGACGCCATCCTCACGTTCAACAACTGCGCCCCGGCCGCCGGCCAGTCCATGCACGGCCAGATGGGGATGGCGATCAGCGGCTCCAACTGTGACCCCACCGCCATCACCATGGACTTCTCCGGGGTCACGGTGACCGTCCCCGACGGCACCCTCTCCGGCGACTTCACCCTGGGGATGAGCGGGATGGCCTTTGCCGGCGACCCGGCAAATCTCGACATCACTGCGGCGACCTTGACCCTGAACGGCCGGATGGAGATGGCCTGGAGCGGCTTCGGAACCCTCGACATGGGGATGGACCACCTTATCGTCCACTTCGATGACGCCACCTCCACCGGCGATCTCAACGGCACCCTGACCGTGCACTGCAACGGCCAGGCCTTCCCGATGATCCTGGCTACGGACACCAACGGCCTCACCTACGATGCGGACGGCAACACGGTGGGCGGCCACATGACCGTCACCGCCGAGGGGACCCCCCACCAGGTCACCTTCAACGCCGACGGTAGCCTTGACGTCACCCCCGCCGGCGGTACACCGGTCCACTTCGCCGAACCGGCGGCGACCGAGTTCTGCGCCCTGTAGGTCGCC
>MNYW01000134.1 GCA_001873295.1 Nitrospirae bacterium CG2_30_70_394
GGGTGTGCTACCGTCGGCCACCATGGCCGCGCGCATCACCAACGCCTTTGCCCCTTCCGAGGCGGGGACCTCCCTGGTGGAGGTGATGGTGGTGATGGCGTTGCTGGTCCTGCTGCTGTCGGGCTTCGCCGCCACCGCGCGCAACATGGCGCCGGTGCACCAGTGGCAGGCCTCGAGCCGCGAGGTGGCGACCCTGTTGCGGGCGGCACGGGTGAGGGCGATCGCCAGCGGCCGCGACGTCATCGTCGAGCTGGCCCCGAACCGGGTGGCGCTGCGTGGCGACGCGACCTTGGCGGTAGACCTCCCCGCCTCGGTCACCCTCTCCCGCTTCCCGGCGCGCGGGATGATCACCTTCACCCCGCGCGGGAGCTGTGACACCACCGGCCCCCTCGAGCTCAGCGGCGGGGGGCCGGACCACGCCGGCGAGACCACCACCATCACCCTAGTGATGGCCACCGGCCGGGTGCGCCTCGATCGGTAGCGCCATGGGGTCGCGGCGTGGCAGGTGGGTCCGGTGGCCGCGCCAGGCTCTTGCCCCGGGTCGCTCCGGGCAGAGCCGGGCGCTCCCTGTGGCAGGCGGCGCGGCGGGCTTCACCCTGGTGGAGGTCCTCGTCTCTCTGGCGATCTTTGTGGTTGGTTTGGTGGGGATCGGGGCGATGGTGGTAACCGCCCAGCGCGCCGCGGCGGTGGATGAGATGCGCACCCGCGCCGACCTCCTCGCCCAGTCGATCCTCGAGGAGGCGACCGCCGCCGCCCGCGTGCCCGGCGCCTTCACCCCCCTGGGCGCTTTAGCGCTCGATCCCGTGCGGGTGGCCGCCTGGCAGGCGGAGGCGGCGACCCTCCCGCGGGGCAGCCTGCGGATTCTCCTGGACCCCTTGGACGACGTTCGGGGCAGCCGCCTCACGGTCACCGTGGCGTGGCACGGGCGCGGCGACACGCCGTTCCAGTTCAGCGCCAGCGAGCGGTTCGCCGCTCCGTGAGGAGCTGCATGACGAGCAGTGACATAGCCCACCGGAGCCCTCGCGGTCGCCGCTTCTGCCATCCTCCGGGGGGGAGGTGGTTCCGCCCCCCCGGGTCGATGGTCGCCGCCGGCGGCACGCGCGGCTTTACCCTCATCGAGCTGATGGTCGCCCTTGCCCTGTCGATGCTGGTGGTGGGCGGGGCGCTGCGTCTCCTCTCCGCCCAGCGCCAGGGCCACGAGCGCCACGACGCCATGGTTGATGTGCGCCAGCGCGCCCGCTTTTCCCTCGACGCGATCGCCCGCGACCTCCACGCCGCCGGCCTGTGGGCGCGCGTGCTCGACCCCGCGACGGTGGTCGAGAGCGATAACAACACCGGCCCGGTCGGGGGCACCGACACCCTCACGGTGCGGTATGTCGCCGGCCAGGAGGCGGCGACGATCACCACCTTGCCGCCGACCCTCACTCTCGCCTCCCTCGACTGGGACGGCGACGGCCGTGACGACCTCGACGGCGACGACTTCACCAACGACAAGGTGGTCGACATGGTGGTGAGCGAGGGCCCCTTCGGGCAGCGGCTGGAGCGGGTCCAGGCAATCGGGCGGGCGGGCAACCTCCTCACCCTCCGTCCCCCGGGGGTGGTGGGGAGCTACGACCGGCCGATGGCGGGGGAGCTTATGGAGGTGGTGTACACGGTGGGGCTGTTCGTCGATGCGAGCGGGGAGCAGATCCCGTGTCTCTACCGCGAGCGGGTGCGCTTCGACAGCCACGGTAACCGCACCTCCCAGCGCCAGCAGCTTGCCACCGACATCGACGACCTCCAGCTCCGCTTCGGTGGCGCCCCGCCGGTGGCGGATGATCTGGCGGCGGTGGGGGCGGCGAACGTCACCGCGGTGACCATCACCGTGGTGGCGCGCAGCGATGAAGAGGTTCTCCCCGCCCCCGCCCCCTTCCCGCAGGGCCAGGACTCGACCCGCGCCTCCGCCGCTGATCGTCGCCTGCGCGCCAGCTACAGCCTCACCGTGGCCCTGCGCAACTGAGCCTGGGAAGGACGCCAGACCCGCGGACCGCCGGTGCGCCCCGCCTGCCCGCTGACCCCAGCGGCCGGCCAGCCACCGGGGAGGAGGCCAGACCCTCGGCCGTCCGGTGCGCCCCCGGCGGAGCGGCCGGCCCCGGTTGCCCCTATCCCGTCCCGTGGGGCGAGGCACCGGTCGGACGGGTGCGTGCGGGGGGGCAGGGCGGGGTCGGCCACACCGCCTTCGTTGCGCCCCCCACCTCTCTCCCCAACGACGGGACGATCCGGGCGCGCCCCTGGGTTACCCCGCTCGGCGCCGGGAGCCGCTTTGCGCCGGCCACTCGTTCCGCGCGTAGCCGTCGATCGACCCACCTTCGCCACCCTCCGAGGCGGGCCGGGGGGCCGGGGGGGGTCGTCTGGCCCTGTTCCCCACAACCCGGTTACCGTGCGGCTACAATAGGAGCCAGCGCGGGTCAGGAAGGGGTCGAATGGGTGAGCGGAGGAGAACAACCGAGGCGGGGGCGGCGTTGGTGACGGTGCTCCTCCTGCTAGTGGCGTTGACGGTGCTCGGCATTGCCGGGCTGGCCACCGCGCGCCTCGATACGCGCATCGTCACCTCCACCCTGGGTCCGACCACGGCGCGGGCGCGGGCGGAGGAGGGGTTGGCGTGGGGCGAGTCGAGCCTGCGCCGGACGGCGAACTGGGATCTCCTCCTCGACCCGGCGGGCTGGGCGCCGCTGGCGACCCTAGATCCCACCATGCAGGTGAGTGTGCGCGACGACGACGACCTCGATGGTGACCCGGGGCGCGATACCAACGGCGTGGTCATTCTCCGTTCCGTGGGGCTCGTCGGCGCGGTGGGGGAGCGCGATGCGAGCCAGGTGGTGGTGGAGGCGGGGATGCGGCGTGAGGGCTTTTCCACCTACTACCCGCAGGCGGGCGGGGCGGCGAATACCGGTACCGGCCACTGAACCGTCGGTCGAGGGAGACGAACCGTAGCTCCACGGAGATAAATCATGGTTAGGCTGACCACAGGCTGGATCGCGACCTTCGTGCTGCTCCTCACCGAGCTCGCCGGGGCCACCCCCACCACCTTTCCCGCCGGCTGCGTGGTAATCCCCGCGGACACCCTCCACCAGCCGGCCGCCGGGGCGGCGGTTGCCGCCGCCATCCGCACCCTCCTCGATCGCCCCTCGGTGGCGGTCTATCGGGTGGTCGATACCGCGAAGCAGGAGCTCGACGCGGTCGACCTCACGGTGGTTGCGCCGCTCACCGCGGTGCATGGCAGCGCGCCGCCGGCCGCGCCCGTCGATCTCGCCAACGGGCCGTGGATCGTCACCGGCCTGGTGGACGCCCTGGAGGGGGTTCCCGCATCCCTGGCGATGTGGCGCACCACCGCCCCCCTCACCGCCGACGTGGCGGCGGTGGTCCCGCCCACCCCGGGCGGCGTGGTCGTGGTGGGCGAGCCCACCTCGCCGATCGCCACCACCCTGGTGGGTGAGCTGGCGAGTCTCGGCGTGGGCTCCGTGATGGTGGTGGGGGTCGAGGCGCTGCACACGGTGCTGGCGGGGGTGGCACCGCCGGCGGTGGTGATCCTGTCGCATGCCCGGGAGATCGGTGTCTTGGGCACGGAGGCGCGTGCGGAGGTGCGCGCCGCCGTCCTCCACTGGCTCACCCCGGGGCGGTTGCTCCTCGGCCTCGGCGATGCGGCAGCCGCCTTGGAGGCGAGCAGCTCGCCCTGGCTGCTCGCCACCGCCGCGATCAACCCGGTGGCGGCGGGGGTGCTGACCCTCACGCGGCCGGCGGATCTGCTCGTCCAGACCGCCTTCCCCCTTGACCTCGGCGCCGCGGTGGCTGCCCTGGAGGTGAACGCGGGCGGCGCCTACCTCCCCACCAGCCGCACGGTGGTGGCAGGGGGAGGCCCGGTGGTGGTGGCGGGGGCGGCG
>MNYW01000037.1 GCA_001873295.1 Nitrospirae bacterium CG2_30_70_394
GGGAACGAGGACGGCGAGCGCGCAGAACCCCGCGAACACTGGCCCAGAAACACGAAGCCCCGAGGGATCACCTTGGGGCTTCTGTTAAACTGAACGCCCACCCGATTTGGTGGACGGGCTAATTTGGCTCCCCGAGCAGGACTCGAACCTGCGACAAGCGGATTAACAGTCCGCTGCTCTACCAGCTGAGCTATCGGGGAAGAGTGGCCGCGGCTTGTACCATCCGGCGCGGGGCGAGATCAAGATTGGGCGTTGCCCGGGGCCATGGCGGCGAGGTCGGCGCGGAGCGCGTGAAGGAGTGCTTGTTCGCGGGCGATCTCGGCGCGGCGGGCGGCGAGGTGGTCGGACGCGGGGTGGGTTGCCGCGTACGACTCCTTGAGCTCGTCGCTGTAGAAGGGGGTGAGATCGAGGTTGGCGAGGGCGTCGGCGAGGTTGGTGAGCTGGCGGTCGAGGTCGGCGAGGTCGTGGGGGCGGTAGCTCTTCACCACCCCGGTGAGGTAGAGGAGCCGATCGAGGCGGAGGCTGCCGCGGGCGCCGGCGGCGGTGAGCCAGGCGCGGAGCAGGGCGGTGCGCTCTTTTCCCTGCCACTGGGGGAGGCGGCAGGCGTGGCGCGCCGCGGCCCGCTCGGCCTCGGGGAGGTCGCGGTCGAGGAGCGCGGCCACCTCGCCGGCGAGGGGCGCGGAGAGGGTGAGGAGGCGGACGTACCGCTCCAGCAGGACCGGCGCGACCACCATGGGGTAGGTGTCGCTGCCCGAGCGGAGCGGGGCCACGATGGCGCGCTCGCCAAGCCGGCGCACCACCTCCTGCTCCTCCGCGGGGCTGAGGCCGCGGTCGGGGATGAGGGCGAAGGCGCGCGCCTGGAGGTCGACGTCCGGGGTGAAGAGGCGCGCCAGGCAGATCTCCACCTCGAACTCCTCCAGGGAGGGGAAACGGACGGTGAAGAAGCGATCGAGCTCGTCGGCGGGGAAGTTGTACTCGGCACCGATGTGGGCAATCACCGCCGCGCTGAGGGGGCGGTCGGCGGCGAGGTCGCCGGCAAGGAGGTCGATGAGGGGGGTGAGGTCGGTCATGGGCCACCCGCAGGGGCAAAGGTTTCTGGCCTTGAGTCGCACAGTTTGGCGGACCACACAAAAACAGGCGGCCGGCGGCGGGCGAGAGTGGGCGCGGGGCCACCGGCCACGCCACCCTCGGCCACCCGTCGCGGCCGGCGGCGGTCGCGGGCGCGGCGGGTGGCTACCCCGAAAGGGAGCCCCTCCACCGCCGCGCCCGGCCCCGGTCATGCGGCGCGGGCGGAGGCAAGGGTGCGATGCGTGGCTGCCCCGGGCTGGATCGCCCGCCCCGTCCGGGTCCGGGCGCGGCTCCGGGCGCGGCGGGTGGCGCCCTCGGCCGCGGCTCGTGGCGGTGGCGACGGTCGTGCTGTCTCACGCCCCCACCGCGGCGCAGAGGGCGCTGGCCGCGGCGGCTTGCCCGCGGCGACAGGGTTCACGGGTCGCTGGGCCCGCAGCCGGCCCATCGTTTTGACGCCCACCGAGCGCACCCGCGACGGGGTTCAGAGGTCGATGCCAGCCTCCTCGATGGTCTCCTCCGCCCAGTCGGCGCCGAGGCGGCGCAGCAGGGCGGCGGCGCTGCGTGCGACGACCGGCTCGCTGCTCCACAGGGCCCCCTCCAGGTGGCGCAGGCGGTTCGGGTCCGCGTCGCCGCCGACGTGGAGGGCGCGGCAGGGCGCGCACAGGAGCAGCAGGTTCTCCACCTCCGGCTCCGCGGTGGGAATGGTGGCCACCGGCGCCAGCCCCGCCTTGGCGCCACACCATTCGCAGGTGAAGTGGGCGCGGCGGCCGAGCTCCTTGCCGAACTGGGCGATCTCCTGCTGGTGCTGCTTGTTCGCCTCGTACCCCTTTGCCATTCTGCAGTGCCTCCGCCGGGTCGGCCGGTTGCCGGTGCACGGTTGCGCCACCGGCGCCCGGGCGGCGGCCGTGCTCATCCCCGCTTCACGTCGTACGATGGCCCTTCGCCTTGCCACCCTCAACCTCGCCTTCGTCGATCAGAACGATGGCGACGCGGCGGATCGGGATCGTCCCCGCTTCCCGGCGTGGGAAAAGCGGCGGGGCCGGATCGTCGCGGCGCTGACCGAGCTGGCCCCGGACGTGGTCTGCCTGCAGGAGGTGGTGCGCTGGGAGGCGACGGCGATGGCGCCGGCATGGCGCGCCTGGCTCGCCGAGCGGCTGGCCCGCCCCTCCCTGGCGGTGCGCTACGACCAGCTCGCCGACCTCGCCGGCCGGCTGCCGGGCTACACGGTGGTGGGCGAACCGTTGCCCGTGTCGTGCTACCAGGACGAGGAGATGGAGGGGTTCCAGTGGGGGACCGCGCTCCTCTCCCGCCTGCCGGTGAGGACCAGCCACCGCCTGACCCTTCCCCAGCTCTGCGGCGACCTCACCCGCCGCATCCCGCTCTTTGTCGAGCTGGAGGTGGCGGGCGAATCGTTCTGGGTGGCGAGCGTCCACTGCGATCCGCTACCCCGCCACATCGACGCCCTGTGCAGGGCGGTGGCGGCGCTCCCTGCGGCGGCTGGGGTGGCGCTGCTGGGCGACTTCAACCTCGACGATCGCCACCCCCTCTACCGTTGTCTGGTGGAATGCGGCCTCACCGACTGCCGCACCGCCACCACCCCCACCGTTCGCTGGCGCGCCAACGCCCCGTGCGCGGCGGCGGAGACCATCGACCACTGCCTGGTGCGCAGCGCCGCCCACCCGCCCACCGCGTTTCTGCACCTCAACGACTACCCCTACTCGGACACCCATTGGTTGCAGGTGGCAGACCTGGCGTAGGGGCTCGCCGCTGATCGCTGGTTTCGCCGTGGACCCCCTCTCTCCCCTGCGCGCGATCGACCGTGGTTTTATGGCCGCGGCCCTGGGTCTGGCGGCGGCGGCCCTCGCCCTCGGCGAGGTGCCGGTGGGGGCGGTGGTGGTGGTGGGCGGGACGGTGGTGGGGAAGGGGTGCAACCGGCGGGAGGTGGACCAGGACCCCCTCGCCCACGCCGAGCTCCTCGCCCTCCGCGCCGCCTGCGGCCGCCTCGGCCGGTGGCGGCTTTCCGACGCCACCCTCTACGTCACCTTGGAACCGTGCGTCATGTGCGCCGGGGCGTTGGTGCAGGCGCGCGTCGGCCGCCTCGTCTTTGGCGCCACCGACTTGCAGTACGGTGCGGTGGGCTCGCAGTTCGACCTGCCGCGCGACCCCCGCCTCAACCACCGGGTCGAGGTCACCGGCGGCGTCGAGGCTCGCGCCTGCCGCGCCGTGCTCGATCGGTTCTTTGGCAACTTGCGGGCGCGGTGAAGGCCGGGGAGAATGGTGCCCTGCGCGCCACGGCGTGCACCCAGCGTGGAGAGGTGACCGAGCGGCCGAAGGTGCACGACTGGAAATCGTGTGTGGTGCAAGCCACCGGGGGTTCAAATCCCCCCCTCTCCGCCACCCTCATGGGCGGGCGCGCGGGGAACCCCGGGGCGCCGCTTCCCGGCAAGAAAGAGAGCGACAGCACGTGGTGAGCGAGCGGGTGGGCGCGGGCACGACCGTGTCCCCCGTGGTGTATCCGGAGAGATGGCCGAGCGGTCGAAGGCGTCTGACTCGAAATCAGATGTGGTGAAAGCCACCGGGGGTTCAAATCCCTCTCTCTCCGCCAGCACCCGCCACGCCTGCACGACCGGCGATCGTCCGGCGCGGCGGCCGCGCGGTCTCCCCCCGCGCGCCTTTCCCGGTGCGCCCCCCTTGAAGGCCGTGTTGGCGCGGGCTGTGGGCGGTGCTGACCCCCGCGCCGCGACCCCTCGCCCGGCGCCGCGCGGGGATGGCGCGGTTCGCGTCTTGTCTCGGAGCCTGGCGACGTGGGTCGAGCGCCGGCGCGCGGGACAAGGTCCGCAGAGGTCTACCCGAAGAACCGCCGCAGCCGCGTGACCCCCTCCTCCAGCCGCGCCAGCGGGGCGGTATAGGCGAAGCGCAGGTGGCGGCCGGCCTGGTAGTCGCCGAAGTCGATCCCTGGGGTGACCGCGACCCCTGCCTCGGCGAGCAGCCGCTCGGCGAGTTGGAAGGTGTCGGTGGTGAAGGGTGAGGCGTCGGCGTAGAGGTAGAAGGCGCCGTCCGGGAGGACCGGGAGGTGGAAGCCGAGTCCGGTCAGGGCGGCATAAAGGAAGTCGCGCCGCTGCCGGTACTCCTGGGCGCGCACCTGCAAGATCGCCTCGGTCTCCTCGGTGAAGCAGGCGAGGGCGGCGTGTTGCGCCGGCGTGGAGGGGGCGAGGAAGAGGTTCTGCGCCAGACGGTCCACCGCCTCCTCGTAGCCCGCGGGCACCACCAGCCAGCCGAGGCGCCAGCCGGTCATGTGGAAGTATTTGGAAAACGAGTTCACCACCAAGCAGCCCGGGGAGAAGGCGAGGGCGGTGGGGGTTGGCTCGGTGTAGACGAGGCCGTGGTAGATCTCATCCGCCACCACCCGGCCGGAGCGCCCCTCCACCACGGCGACGATCGCCGCCAGCTCCGCCGGCGGGATCACGGTGCCGGTGGGGTTGGCGGGCGAGCAGACCATGGCCGCCACCGTTGCCGGTTGCCACGCTGCCGCCACCGCCGCGGCGGTGGGCTGGTAGCGCGTCTCCGCTCCCACCGGTAGGGCGACCGGCGTCCCGCCGAGGAAGGTGACGAAATGGCGGTTGCACGGGTAGCCCGGGTCGGTAAGCACCACCTGGCTGCCCGGGTCAATGAGCAGGCCGAGGGCGAGGAGCAGCGCCCCGGAGGCGCCGGGGGTGACCACGATGCGCTCCGCCGCCACCGCCACGCCGTAGCGCCGCTGGTAGTCATTGGCGATCGCCGCGCGCAGGGCGGGGAGGCCGAGGGCGGGGGTGTAGTACAGCTCGCCACGCTCCAGGGCCGCGGCGCCGGCGGCGAGGACCGGCGCGGGGGTGGGGAGGTCGGGCTCGCCGATCTCCAGGTGGACGATGTCGCGTCCCGCCCGCTCCATCTCCCGGGCGCGGGCGAGGAGCGCCATCACGTGGAAGGGGTGGATCGAGGCGAGGCGGCGGGCGAGGGGGCGGGGGGTCTCCACGGACGGGCGGACAGTCGATAAAGGGGAGGCAGGGGCAGCGAGCCTACACCGCCATGATTCGCCTTCTAAAACAGACCGTCGAGCGCACGGAGGGGCGGTCGATCCGCGCCGGCCAGGTGGTCGCCGCCTGTCTCTACGGCCTCGCCTTCGCCCTCTTCGTCTGCTGGCGGCGCTTCGCCGGCTGAGCGCGGCGGGCCGCGCCGCCGCCCCGCCCCTTACCGCCCCCTCTCCCCCGGCGCCGGCGCGCTCAGCGCACCGGCGTATTCAGCGCCCCGCCCCGCCGTGCCCGGCGCCGCCCCACCCTGTCCACCGCCTTGCCGCGTACGCCGTACCGCCGCGCTTTGCGCCCCACTCGCACCGCGCCCCTCCCCCACCCCGTACCGCCGCGACCTCCACCGCAATCCGCCGCGCCCGGCGCCGCCCCGCCCTGCGCCGCGCCCGTGGCCACTGCGCCCGGCGCCGGCGCGCTCAGCGCACCGGTTGGTAGCAGCGTGCCGCGTCGACCTGCACCAGGCGGTCTTCCTCGGCGATCCAGGCGGTGAGGCGGCCGCCATAGCAGCAGCCCGTATCGAGGCCGCGTAGCCGCTCGTCTACCACCAGGCCGCGGCGCGCCCAGTGGCCGAAGACGACCGTGCGCGCGCCGCGGTAGTGGTGGTCCCACGGCGCAAACGGCAAAGGCGGCGGCGGCCAGTCGGCCGCGGGCCGCCGGCCGTCGGCGGTGCAGTAGCGGACGTTCACCAGCCACTCCACCTCCGCCGGCGGCTGGGCCAGGTCGAGGGGCGGGGCGAGACGGGTGGCGAGCCGCTCGAGGGTCGCATCGTCCCAGGTGGGGGCGAGGCCGGCGTGGACCAGGCAGAGGTCGTCCCACAGGTGGATCAGGGGGCGGGCGGCGAGCCAGGTGCGGTTGGCGGGCCGGCCTTGGCGGTGGGCAAGCCACCACAGGTCGTGGTTGCCGAGGACCGCGAGGGCATCGAGGCGGCGCGCCAGGGCCACCACTCCGTCCGAGTCGGGCCCCTTGTTCACCAGATCACCGACCAGACAGAGCTGGTCGCGCCGGGCACGGAAGGCGCATCGCTCAAGGAGCGCGACAAGCTCGTCGCGACACCCCTGCACGTCGCCGACGAAGATCCGCCGGCCGGCGGCGGGGGGGGCGGGGGGGTCCATGGTCCGAGTGTGTTGGG
>MNYW01000139.1 GCA_001873295.1 Nitrospirae bacterium CG2_30_70_394
TTGCACTGCGCCAGGCGCGGGAGCGGGGGGTGGCGGTGCGCGTCCTCATCGACGCGATCGGCGCGCGCTACTCCTTGCCCTCGATCGTGGAGGGGCTGCGGCGCGATGGCGTGCGGGTCGAGCGCTTCATGCCCTCGTGGCTACCGTGGCGCTTCCGCTACTTCAACCTGCGCAGCCACCGGAAGATCTTGGTGGTGGACGGCCAGGTGGGGTTTACCGGCGGCATGAACATCCTGGCCGGGGCGGTGCTTGCGGAGCGGCCGCGCCATCCGGTTCACGACCTTCACTTGCGCGTCGAGGGGCCGGTCGTGGCGGAGCTCCAGCGCGCCTTCGCCGACGATTGGCAGTTCACCACCGGCGAGGTCTTGGCCGGGAGCGACTGGTTTCCGGTGGTGGCGGAGGCGGGGTCGGCGGTGGCGCGCGGGATCTCCGACGGGCCCGACGAGGACTTCGACAAGCTGCGCTTTACCATCCTCGGTGCCCTGTCGTGCGCCCACCGCACCATTCGCATCCAGACCCCGTATTTCTTGCCGGACCGGGAGCTGGTCATGACCTTGCGGGTGGCCGCCCTGCGCGGCACCCGGGTGGAGATTCTCCTGCCCGAGCGGTCCAATCTGCGCATGGTCCAGTGGGCTACCACCGCCGGCTTGGACGAGTTGCTTGCCTCGGGATGCCGCATCTTGCTGGTGCCGCCGCCCTTCGACCACTCCAAGCTCTTGGTGGTGGACGACACCTGGACCCTGTTCGGCTCGGCGAACTGGGATCCGCGCAGCCTGGTCCTCAACTTCGAGTTCAACGTTGAGTGCTACGACCCGCACCTCGCCGTCGCGCTGGCGCGCCTCTTCGAGACCAAGCTCGCCACCGCCCGCGAGCTACGGCTGGCCGATCTCGCCGGCCGCCCCCTCGCCGCCCGCCTCCGCGATCGGATCTTCCGCCTCTTCTCGCCCTATCTCTGAGGGCGTGGGGGCGGCCCCCAACAAGGTGCGCCACCTTTGCGGGCGCGGCCGGGAGGGGCGCCCCCCCCCCGCCCATCGGTCCCGGTTCGATGCCGCCGGTTCGGAGGGCGGGCGGTCCCGCAGGGGAACCCCAGTGGAAAAGGTTTTTTAGATCGCGCCGCGAATGGGCGCGAATCGTGGAGGGGAGCCTCCCACCTCCTTGCGTCCTCGCGCCTTGGCCTTCGGCAGGGGGACACTGCGGGAGCCGGCGGGTTGTCCGGGCTTGGCCCACCGCTCAACGCCAAGGTGCGGAGAGGCAAGGACGCCAAGGATAAGGCGCGCTCGACAATGGCGGCGGATTACATCCCCGCAGCTGGGGCGAGGGCGCGCTGGGAGTGAGCCGCCCGTTGTGCTCATGCGGCGGCACGGATCAGCAGGTTGCGAGCAGCCGGTCGGCCTTTGTCCCGATTGACTGCATCGAGCGGAACCCAGCGACGAAGGGGAGCGGGGGAGGGATGGAGCGGTGGTGTGCGTGACCTCGCCCCGCGGACCCTCCGGGACCCCGCCCGATCGGGACGTCGCGGCCGCGTCGTCTCGCCACGATCGCCAAAGTCCGACAGACTCCTACGATCAACATCACCCCGCGGGGTGGGGCAGGTGGTAGATGAGCGGGAGGTGGGCTCGCCCATGGAACACTGGACCGAATACACACGCTTCTTCAGCGCCCTGTTGGTGATCCTCGATCCCTTCATGGCGATCCCGATCTTTCTCGGCCTCACCACGGGCTACTCGCACGCCGAGCGGGCGCGGGTGGTGCGGATCGCGGTGGTCACGGTGGCATTGGTGCTCATCGTGGCGGCGATGGTGGGGGAGACGGTGTTGCGCTGGATGGGGACGAGCCTGCCGTCGTTTCGCGTCGGTGGCGGGATCGTCCTCTTCCTCATGGCCCTGGCCATGCTCCAGGCGCGCGAGGATCCGGTGCGCACCTCGCCGCGCGAGGCCGACTCGTCGGCAGAGCGCGCCACGGTCGCCGTGGTCCCCCTCGCCGTCCCGCTCCTCGCCGGTCCCGGGGCGATTAGCACGGTGATCATCGCCATGGGGAGGTCGAGTGCGCCGTACCACATCTTTCTGTTGATCCTCTGCATCTTCCTGGTGTGCACGGTGCTCTGGGTGGTGCTGCACCTGGCCGAGCCGATCGGCAGCCACCTCGGCGATCTGGGGCTGCACGTCATCAATCGCCTCTTTGGCCTGATCTTGGTGGCGATCGCCGTGGAGATCGCCGCCAACGGCCTGCGCCAGCTCTTTCCCGCCCTCGCCGGGTAGATCGCTGGCGGGGCGTGGTCGCGCGCCGCGGCCTGCCAGATTCGCCAAGCAGGTGGCCGAGGGTGGCGCCCCTGCCCCCTCTCTCCTTCGCCGTGGCGGTGAGAACCGCCTTCCCACCCCGCCCCGCGGGGCGCGGCTGGATCGCCAGTGGCGAGATCGCCTAGCCAGCGGGGCCACAGGGGAAGCGCCGTGCTCAGCTCGGTGCGGGCGGTGGCACGGTTCGGTGGCGGGCGGCCTCCTCTTCGTAGGTGCGGATGAGCTCCGCGGCGGAGGGCCGGCCGGCGCGGTCGGCGAGGTGGCCGAGCTTGCGGAAGAAGCCGCGCAGGAGGGTGATCTCGAAGGGGGTGGGGCGGGCGCGATAGAGGAGGCGGGCGAGGTGGCGCAGGGTGCGGTCCGGGTTGAGAGGGTCGAGGTAGCCGGTGCGCAGCATGGTCTCGGCCATGTGTTCGTAGAGGCCACGCCGCTCCGCGGCCGAGGCCGGCAAGGTCGCGACCGGCACGGGTGGCCGGCGGTCGGAGATCGTCCAGGCGTAGAGGAGGATGGTGACCGCGTGGGAGAGGTTGAGGGAGGGGTGGGCGGCCTGGGTGGGGATCGCCACCAGGTGGTCGCAGTGCAACACCTCGTCGTTGGACAGCCCCGAGGTCTCGTTGCCAAAGACCAGCGCCCACCCCTCGCCACCCGGGAGGGCGGCGGCTTGCGCCATCGCCGCGGCCGGCAGGAGGGGAGGGGTGCGTCCCTTGCCGCGCCGGTGGGTGGCGGCGAAGGCGTGGTGAAGGTCGGTGAGGGCCTCCTTGAGGGTGGCGCAGCCACGTGCCGCCGCGAGGATCGGGACCATCTCGCGGGCGCGCGCCACCGCCTCCGGGTCGCTTGGGGTGCAGCCGCCCACCAGGCGCAGATCGCTGGCGCCGAAGTTGCCCATGGCGCGCGCCACCGCCCCGAGGTTACCGGGGATCTGACAGCCGACGAGGATGATCGCCGGCGGCTGGTGGCTACACTCCGCGCCCATGGGCGCGAAGTGTACGGCGTTTGGCGTGCGGCCGCCGTGGCTACTGGATCAGGCTGATGAGGTCCACGAGCATCTGGTCGGTGGTGCGGATGGTGCGGGTGTTCGCCTGGTAGCCGCGCTGGATCTGGATCATGTTCACGAACTGGGTGGCGAGATCGACGTTCGACTTCTCCAGGGCGGCGGAGGTGATGACCCCGCGGCCGCCCGTGTCCGGGCCGCCCACCAGGGACTGACCCGAGTCGGTGGTCTCCATGAAGATGCCGCCGCCCAGGCGCCGCAGGCCGCCGTCGTTGGCGAAGGAGGCCATCGCCACCCGGCCGAGGACGCGCGAGCCGCCGTTGGAGAAGACCCCCTCGATGTCGCCATTCGGGTTGACCCCCATGTTGATCAGGACACCGGCGCCGAAGCCATTTTGGGTCTGGTCGACCACCGCCGACTCGCCACCGAAGTCGGTGGTGCCGTCGAGGCCGGTAACCGACCCCTCGGAGTTGATGTTGGTGCCGAAGTCGGGATCGACGGTGGAAACGGCGGCGCCGTTTTGCCACTGGATCGTGATCGGGGTGTTTATCTGCTCGTCGAACAGGGCGCCACCGGTCGTGAAGGTGAGCGCGCCATCGCCCACCTCGGTGAGGGTGGTGTCGGTGGCCAAGGGGTTGCTGATGTCATCCTTCGGGACCGCCGCGTGCCACTCCCAGTTCAGCGGGCTCTGCTGGCGGAAGAAGAAGTTCAGGAAGTGGGCGTTACCGAGGGAGTCGTAGACCGACAGGGTGGTGGAGAAGTTCGCGGTGTTGGCGGTGTCGTTGATGTCGAAGGCGGCGGGGGTGGTGACCCGCGAGTCGAGGTTGGCGGCGATGCTCACCTTGCTGGTCGCCTGCGGCGGGGCGTTGTGGTCGACGCTCAGGTCGCCCACCTGGCTGGTGAC
>MNYW01000121.1 GCA_001873295.1 Nitrospirae bacterium CG2_30_70_394
AGGGCGTGTAGGCGTAGCGGTTGACGACGGCCTGGGATCCGTCGGTCATCGCCACGGTGTTCCCGGTGGCGTCGTAATGGTAGCTGTAGCTCGCCCCGGAGGGCGTCACCATGGCCAGCAGCCCCTGGCCGTAGACGTAGTAGCGGAGGATCTGGTTGCTCCCATTCGCCTCCGCCAAAAGGTTGCCTGAAGCGTCGTAGACGTAGCGGGTGCCAGCCGCACCGCGACGCCACGCAGCCAGCCGGTTGCCGGCGCCGTCGTAGGCGAACAATCCCCAGTTCGTGCCACCCGCATAGGTGAGCCGGTGCTCGTCGTCGAAGGTATACGGTGTGGCCGTCTTGGTGGCGAGGCTACCCTCGTTATCAAAGGTGAAGGTATCTGTCCCGGCCGTGACCACCCGGTTGCGCGGCGCGTTGTAGGTGAATGGGACATTTTCCGTCGCCCACCCCGATGGCGCCAGCGGTTCATTCCGGAGTTCCGCCGTCCGGTTGCCATTGCCGTCCAGGTTGAACCCGTAACTCGCCAGCACCATGTGGTCGGACTTCTGATTGGTTAGCGAAATCAACCGGTCCGCCGCGTCGTAGCCGTAGGTCGTCACCGTGCCGTTGAAGCCCACGAGCTGGGTGAGCCGCCCGGCCTGGTCGTAGGTATAGGTCGCAGTCTGCCCCAACCAATTGGACACCGTCGCCAGCCGATTGAGGGCGTCGTAGGTGTAGGTGACCGCCTTGTCACCGGGATAGGTCAGGGTCGTGAGGTTGCCGGAAGCATCGTAGGCGTAGCCGACGGTGAACCCGTGGGGATTGGTCTGGGCGGTGAGGCGGTTGGCCGCGTCGTAGGTGTAGGTGGTGGTCCCCATGCTGTCGGCCATCGCCACCAGGTTGTCCCGCAAGTCGTAGGTGAGGCTCACCGGCGTCCCCACCGGGTAGGTGGTAGTCGCCACCTTGCCGCTTGGGGTGTAGCCGTAGGTGATCGTCTTACCATTACGGTCGGTGTGCGCAGTCAGCCGGCCGGCCCCGTCGTAGGTGTGGGTGGTGGTCCGACCCAGGGGGTCGGTGCGGATACCAAGTAGGCCGCGCGGATCAAAGGTAAAGGTGGTAGTGGCGCCAACCTGGTCGATCAGCGAGGTGCGCCGGCCGATCGCGTCATAGCCTTCGTCCACCACCGGGTGGGCGCCCACCTTCGTGGTGTTGGGGTGGCCATTCGCGTCGTAGGTCAGGGTGGTCCCCGTGCCACGGCCGTCCGTGATGGTCGCGGTCTGGCCGTTGGCGTAATAGGTGGCGGAGGTGGTGTGGGTCACGGCGTCCGTGGTCAGGGTGAGGTGGTGCTCGACGTCGTAGGCGAAGTGGGTGGTGTGGAGGAGCGGATCGGTGGTGGCAATCAGGCGGTTTTGTGCGTCGTAGGTGTTGGCCGTCACGTGGCCGAGTGCGTCGGTCACGCTGGTGAGGTTGTGCGCCCCGTCGTAGGCGCTCGTGGTCGTATTGCCGCGCGGATCGGTAGCTGCCACCGGGTGGTTCTGGCCGTCGTAGGCGGTGGTGGAACGGTGGCCCATGGCGTCCTCCACCGCCACCGTGCGGCCCTTGTCGTCGAAGTGGTAGACGGTCTGACCGCCGTCCGGGTCCTCCTCCACGTTGCGTGGACCAGTGAAGAAAAAGTGGTAGGTGGCATTCACCCCACCCTGGCGCGGCACGGTCTGGGTGTCGACCCGGCCGAGGGGGTCGTAGTGGTTGGTGGCCAGGGTGACGCCCAGCGGGTCGGCGACGGTGGTGATCCGGTGGTCGGCGTCGTAGCCGTACCCCCACACCTTGCCCGCCGGATCGGTGACGGAAACGAGGTCGTCGCTGGCGTTGTAACCGTAGGTGATGGAGCGACCGGTGGTGTCGCTCACTTTAGTGAGCCGCTCGCCCGTGTAGGTGAGGGTGAGCTTGCGACCGTGGGCGTCGGTGATCGAGGTGAGCCGGCCGCCCGTGTAGGTAAGGGTGAGGGTGTTGCCATCCACATCGCGCCAGGTGGTGAGCTGGCGCGCGGCGTTGAAGGCCAGCACGGTCCCGAACCGCTCGCGCAGCTCGTAGAGGGAGCCCACCTGTACGAGGTCGGTAGTGACCCCCGGGGCGGGGTTAAAGCTGCCGTCCGGCAGGCGCACGAAGGTCAGCGAGCTGTCTTGCAGCCGGGTGGAGACCGCGTTCTCAAACAGCTCGTCCATGGCCCAGCCAGCGGTGAGCACGGCGGTGGCCCACTCCTTCACCGCCGGTATGGCCGGCGTCATGAGACTGAGGGTAACGGTCGAGGAAACCAACAGGGCCGCCGCGTCTACCGGCGAGCGCATCCCCAGACCCGCGGCCACGTCGCTGTGGAGCTCCAGGGCAACGTCATAGCCATGGCTCCAGCCATGGCCCAGGGAGCCAACCTCATGGCGCTCGTCGCTGTTGTAGGCACGACGGAAGGCCAACCCATGGGGCTCGCCTCCACCCAGGGCGAGGTCGGTGTGGTCGTAGAGGTAGGCGCCGGTGACAAGGTCAACTGGCTCAATGGTCGTCGGGTGAGGTTTTTCGACGTCGAGACGCAGCTCAGGAACGAAGTCGGTGACCAGCGACGGAATGGAGAGGGGTGCCGGGTAGGCGCCGTAGCCGCCGTAGTAGTCGCCGCCGATGATCATCCCCATGTGCGTGTTGCCGTCGGCGATATTACCGAAGGTGACGTACCCCTTGCCACGCCACTGGAGGAGGTCAATCTGGCCGCTGGTTGGTAAGAGGAGGGTGGAACTCTGGTTGTGGACCTGGTAGTCGAAATCATCCAGGTCCGCGGTGCTGTAACCGGTGAGTTGGGACCGGATGGCCGCGTAGTTGCCCGCGTTGGCGAGAAAGAGCTTTTGTCCCTGAGCATTGGCCAAGGTGAGGAGCTTGATGGTGGAGGCAGCCGGCCGGTCGAACCCTTGGAGCTGCTCCAACACCCCGTGTTCCAGGGCGCTATTGAGAAAGCTCATCGACTTGAAGACCGCCTCCGCATCCGCGGGGACATTGTGGCGAGAAATGGTGGAGACGTACTGGGTCTTGACGTCGATGTAGTAGCCCTGCTCCTGGGCGACGATGCCGAAGCGATGGTGGCGAATGGCAACCACGTCGGCGAGCTCCGCCAGGAGGCGATCCGAGAGGGTGGTCTGCTCCATCCAGGTCTGGCCCATGACGTTGAGGGACTCGCTGACCACCTCCCGCGAGGTGTCGACCAAACCGCTCGCCCGGTACGCCTCCAGCCGCCGCTGCCGCTCGGCCAGCAGCCGCCCGTCGTGGCTGGCACCGAAGTCGGAGATCAAAACGTAGGTGGAGCCACCGCGCTTGAGGTGATAGGTGGAGGTCTGGTCGCCGAAGGTGCCACCGGTACCTGCGTACGGGTGGTCGATCGTCACGGTGAGGTCGCCGAGGTTGGGACCAGAGACCGGCGTCGCCTCCTGCACGAGGAGGGTGTCGTCGAGCCAGAGCTGGGCGGATGGGACCGACAGGGTCTCGCCCGCCAGACCGAGGTCAATGGCATTGGCAATCCCGTCGTAGGTGAAGGTGACGTGGATCGACGCCGCGTGGACGCCGACTGCGTTGGCCAGGTAGCGCACCCCAATCGCACGGCTCTGGCCCGGCGTCAGGGTGCCCGACCCGGTACCGGTGAGGAGCTGAAAGCGGGCGCCGTCGGTGCCGGTGAGGGTGACGCTGTTGACGACGAGATTGAGGGTGCCGCTGTTTTTCAGGGTCGCGATCCTGTCGAGGGGGTCGCCGAGGTAGCGCTGGCCGAAGTCGACCCCGAGGGAACCGGTGAGATCGGGCTGCAGGACGGTCTGTCCTTGGAGCGGCAGATCGACGGTGTAGCCGGGAATCCCATCGTAGGTGTAGGTGATATGGAGGTTGGCCGTGTGGCTACCCCGCACGGTGGCCAGATAGCGGACGGTGATGGCGCGGAAGCCGCCGGCGGCGATATTCCCTGCCCCGCCGCCGCTCACGATTTGGAAGCGGGCGGCGTCGGTGCCGGTCAGCGACACGCTGTTGATGGTCAGGGTCAGCGAGCCGCTGTTCTGTAGCCGGGCCGTGGCGTCGATGGGCTGGTGCAGGTAGGTCGGGACGTTGATGCCGTAGGAGCCGGTGAAATTGGGCTGAAGCACCGTCTTCCCCTGGAGGGACAGATCGGCGGTGTTACCGGCGATCCCGTCGTAGGTGAAGGTGACGTGGAGGTTGGCCGTGTGGGTGCCGCGCGGCGTACCCAGGTAGCGCACGGCAATGTTGCGGAAGCCGCCGGCGGCGACGCCCCCCGCCCCGCCGCCGCTCACGATTTGGAAGCGGGCGGCGTCGGTGCCGGTCAGCGACACGCTGTTGATGGTCAGGGTCAGCGAGCCGCTGTTCTGTAGCCGGGCCGTGGCGTCGATGGGCTGGTTCAGGAAGGTCCGGAAGTTGATGCCGGAGCTGTTCGAAACATTCGGCGCGTCGGCAACGAAGCCGGTCAGGGCGTAGTCCTGGTCCACGGGCGTACAGCCCGAACAGCTCAGCCGCATGCGGAAGGTGCCGGTCTTGGTCCCGCGAGCCTGGAGGGTGCCGGAGAATTGCAGCTTGATGGTTATCAACTGGCCGGGCACCAATGTTGTGACCCCGCCCCCCTGGAGGATCGAGTAGGCGCTGCTCGTCCCGGCGAGCAGGGAGTTGGTGACCGTGATGGTGAAGGCTTTGTTGTTGGTGAACGAGGTGGTGATGGTGGAAGGGTCCGAAGTGGGGGTGACCCTGCCGAAGTCCCAGGTGGCCACCGCCGCCAGGGGCGCCGAGCCACCCGCGGTGCGGGTAGCCGCGGACGGTTCTCCCCCCTGCTCCAGGTTGGCGTCGCCCAGGATCGGCTGGGACGGGGGGAGAGGCGCAGGGACGGTGAGTCGCGGCTCGCCGACCCAGGGTTCTGCCTCTGGCAGGGGAGGCGTGAGGGTTAGGCCCTCCAGGGCCAGTGGTTGGGGCGACTCCAGGGTACCGAGCCGTGGGGTCGGCTCGCCGGCCACGGCGCTAGAGGCCGAACCCACGGCCGCGACCGCGGCCACACCCGTGT
>MNYW01000032.1 GCA_001873295.1 Nitrospirae bacterium CG2_30_70_394
TCCACAGACCTCTTGGGCGTCGCCCGAGCAGAGGTCGAGGTTGGCCTGCCCGAGGAGGAGGTGCAAATCGAGGCGCGGGTGGACGCCGACGACCCCCTTGAAGAGGGTGGTGGTGAGCTCGGAGGTCTCCGGGTTCTGGCGCCCCGAGTCGAGGTCGCGGTCCAGGGAGGCGTACTCGACGCTCCCCTGCACGACGAAGTCGTAGTGGGAGAAGACCGGGTTGCCTATCCCCTGCGCGCCGGCGACAACAGGGAGGAGGAGGGCGGCGAACAGGGCGAGGGTGGCACGCATGGGCGAGCTCCGAAGGAAGGCGTGGCAGTCTCGCTCACCCCTTCGCCGGGTGTAAACCCGTGGCGGGTGGAGGGCGTTGACCCTCTTTGTCTCCCTCTGCTAGCGTCACGACCCACGGGATGGGGAAAGACATGCTGAAAAACCAAGGGGTTATGACAATGCAATCGGCATGGTGGATGGCCGTTCTGACGGCCGTGGTGGTGCTCTCTTCGCCCCTGAGCGCGACCGGCCAGTCGATTCGCGATTTCGACCAGGGCAACTTCCGCGCCCACCTGCCGGTGAACCAGGAGTTCGACGTCGCCAAGGGGATCCCCGACTTCGTCGCCCGTGGTGATCGCCTGTATGTCCTCGGCTTCGGCCCGCCGTCGGCGGTGGACCCGATGGGCGCCTGGCGCGTCTTCATCTACGACGTCCGCGATCGCAGCCATCCGCGCCTTACCGCCACCGCCCCGATCGCCTCCGAGCCGGGCGCCGACTTCAAGCTCACCAGCCTGGATGTGAACGAGGACTACCTGTACATGGCCGGCGAGGGGAACGACCTGTTCGTCTTCGACATCTCCAAGCCCGAGCTGCCGGTGCGCTTCGTGCGCACCGATGCCTTGATCGACGACGTGAAGGACAAGTTCGACGTCGATCTCTTTGGTTTCAACTTCTCGAAGGTGAAGGCGATCAAGTACCGGCGGATCATCATCGAGGACGGTCGCATGTACGTCCTCTTTGACTTCGCCGTCGATACCGACCTCTTCCTCCCGAAGGCGACCACCAGCTCGGTGGCGGTGATCGAAAAGGTCGATACCTTCCCCTTCCGGATCCAGGCGGCGTCGCAGACCGGGACCCAGACGCGCCAGGTGCTACTCAACAACCTCGCGGACGCCGGCGACGACATTAAGTCGTTCGATTACGAGAACGAGCGCCTCTTTCTCGGCTTCGATGAGCAGTTGTCGGTGGTCGAGGCGAGCGATCCGCGGAAGATTCGGGTGAAAGATTCGTGCGGCTCGATCATCGGCTGCCTGCGCGAACTCTTCTTCGGCGGCGACAAGAACCCGTACCGCGACCTCGTCGCCAACGGCGACTTTGTCTACATCGTCTTCGAGGACGGTCTGTTGGTGAAACGGGTGGAGTCGCTCTCCAACGGTGAGCTCGACCAGCGCGAGATCTTGCAGATCGACCCGTCGCTGAATCTCACCAAGTCCGACGGCTTCGACTCGGTCTTCGTGGACGACGACAAGGTCTACCTTGGCGACCGCCAGGGGAGCGTTCTGGTCCTCGACAAGACCGACACCCCGACCCCCGGGGTGGTGGGGGCGATCGTCAACGCCTCGTCGGTGAGCGTGGCGAAGATGGACGAGAACTGGGGCGACCTCTTCCTCTCCACCGACGACAACGGCCTCTTCATCCTCACCGCCTTCGGCTTCAGCAGCGCCGGCTCGGGCGGCGGCGGGGGCGGGGGTGGCGGGTGCACGATCCCGCGCGGTTCAGGTAAGGCGGCGCTCTGGCCCATCCTCCTCCCCCTCGCCCTCGTGCCGATCCTGCGCCGGTGGAGTCGTGCGGCGCGGTGACCGCGGTACGCCGGTTGTTGCGTCGCCCGGCGCTGCGCGTCGTCCTCTCCCTGCTGCTCCTCGCCCTCCTCGGCCAGCGCGTCGAGTGGCGGCCGGTGGGCGCGCTGTTGGCGCGGATCCGTAGCCCCGCCGCGGCCGCGGCCGTGGTCCTGTTTGTCGCCGCTCAGGGGCTCAGCGCCCTGAAGTGGCGGTGGCTCGCCGCGACCCTCGGCTGTGCCCGGCCGGTGGGTCGCCACCTGCGCCTCTACTTCGCGGCGATGTTCCTCTCCCTCTTCCTCCCCTCCTTCGTCGGCGGGGACCTCTTCCGCGCGGCGCGCCTGGGAGAGGGCGGATGGCGGCCGTCACGGGCGGCGCTCGTCTCGGTCTTTCTCGAGCGTGCCACCGGCCTGTGGGGCCTCTTGCTGGTGGCGGCGGTGGGGCTGTCGGTGGCGCGCGGCGGCTGGCTCGGGTGGGCGGCGGTGGTCGCTTTGCTCGGCGCGGCGGCGGTGGTGCGGCGCTGGCCGCGGCTGGTCGCGGTGACCCCGGCGGTCTTGGTGGCCTCGGTGGCGGTGCAGTCCCTCTACGTCGCCGTCCACGTCGCCCTCGCCGTCGCCCTCGCCTTGCCGCTCGGCTGGCGGCCGTGGCTGTGGATCGGGCCGGTGGTGGGGCTCGTCGCCTCCTTACCCATCAGCCTCGGCGGCCTGGGGCCACGCGAGTGGGGGTACGTCGCACTCCTCCAGCGGTTGGGGGTGGGGGAGACGGCGGCGGCCGCCTTCGCCTGCGCCTGGCTCGCCCTGGTGACCGGCGTGAGCCTGGGGGGTGGCATCGCGCTGCTCGGCGGGAGGGGTGGCCAGACCGCGGGCGAGGGTGGCGTCGGGCGGCGAAAAAAGGGGGCCTGAAAAAGGGCGCAGATACGGAAAAACCTAGTCATTACAAGGAGATTTAATCGGCCGCGATGCGCCGTCGATACGGTAGGGGAGCCCGCCCCACCCCTCGTTCCGGGTCCTTCCTGAAGATGCCCAACCTTTCCGACGACGCCCAGATCCTGGTGGTGGACGACTCGACCGCGGTGGTCGATCTCCTCGAACGGGTTCTCCACCACGCCCACTTTGCCCAGGTGGTCTCCTTCTTCAATCCGGTCGAGGCGCTCACCTGGCTCGCCGACCACCTCCCGCACGTGATCCTCCTCGATATCGAGATGCCGGAGATGAACGGCCTCACCTTCCTTCGCCACGTGCGGGCGCGGCCGGAGACGGAGATGGTGCCGGTGGTGGTGATGACCTCGATCCACCAGCGCGAGGTGAAGCTGGAGGCCCTCGCCGCCGGCGCCACCGACTTCGTCAACAAGCCCTTTGACCAGCTCGAGCTGGTGGCGCGGGTGCGCAACCTGTGCCGCCTCGCCACCTACCAGGGGATGCTCCGCTCCTCCTCCGACCACCTCTCGGAGCTGGTGAGCGAGTACTCGAAGAGCCTCGACGAGAGTCGCCGGGAGATCATCGCCAGGCTGGTGCGCGCCGCCGAGTTTCGCGACAACGAGACCGGCCTCCACGTGGTGCGGATGAGCCAGTACGCGATGCTCACCGCGCGCGAGATGGGGCTGGACGATGCGGCGGTGGCGACGGTGTTGCAGGCGAGCCCGATGCACGACGTGGGCAAGATCGCCATCCCCGACCGGGTGCTGCTCAAGCCGGGCAAGCTCGACGCAGAGGAGTGGCGGATCATGCAGAGCCACACGATTCATGGCGCCCGCATCCTCGAGGGCCACTCGTCGCCGCTGATGCAGGCGGCGGCGGAGATCGCCCTGTGTCACCACGAGTGGTGGGACGGCAACGGTTATCCCAACGGCCTGGCGGGGGAGGAGATCCCGCTGAACGCGCGGATCGTGGCGGTGGCGGACATCTACGACGCCCTCACCTCCGAGCGCCCCTACAAGGAGGCGTGGGGGCGGGAGCGCGCCCTGGCGGAGATCCGCCGGCTGGCCGGCAGCCACCTCGACGCGCGGGTAGTGGACGCCTTCTTCCGCTGCCAGGACCACGTGCAGCAGGTCCACGCCAAGTACCAGGACCCACCGCGCGCGGTGCCGTATCTGGCCAAGGTCGCCGGCGGCGACAGCCGGTAAAGAGCCGCGACCCGTGCGGGCCGAGAAAAAAAGGGGGGTGCCGGCACGCGCCGACACCCCCCTTTCCTACTCGGCCCGCACGGGTCGCGGCTCTTTACCGGCTGTCGCCGCCGGCGACCTTGGCCAGATACGGCACCGCGCGCGGTGGGTCCTGGTACTTGGCGTGGACCTGCTGCACGTGGTCCTGGCAGCGGAAGAAGGCGTCCACTACCCGCGCGTCGAGGTGGCTGCCGGCCAGCCGGCGGATCTCCGCCAGGGCGCGCTCCCGCCCCCACGCCTCCTTGTAGGGGCGCTCGGAGGTGAGGGCGTCGTAGATGTCCGCCACCGCCACGATCCGCGCGTTCAGCGGGATCTCCTCCCCCGCCAGGCCGTTGGGATAACCGTTGCCGTCCCACCACTCGTGGTGACACAGGGCGATCTCCGCCGCCGCCTGCATCAGCGGCGACGAGTGGCCCTCGAGGATGCGGGCGCCATGAATCGTGTGGCTCTGCATGATCCGCCACTCCTCTGCGTCGAGCTTGCCCGGCTTGAGCAGCACCCGGTCGGGGATGGCGATCTTGCCCACGTCGTGCATCGGGCTCGCCTGCAACACCGTCGCCACCGCCGCATCGTCCAGCCCCAT
>MNYW01000126.1:0-18125 GCA_001873295.1 Nitrospirae bacterium CG2_30_70_394
CTCGGGAAGCCACACCTCTTCGGCGTCCGCGGCCATCGCAGACACCGCGGTAAGCAAGGGTGCAGCGGCCCGCCCCGGCCAGGGTGCGGCTCCGGCCCGGGGTGCGGCGGCCCGCTCGGGAAGCCACACCTCTCTGGCCGCGAGTGGGGCGGTGGAGGTGGAAGAGGTGTTCGAGGAGACGATCGCCGCCACCAAGTTCGACCTCGGTCCGGGGGTGAAGGAGGGGCACGAGTCACACATCCCGTGGGGGTACGCCCACGATCGCATCACCGCCATGGCGATCGATCCCGATCGCCTCTTCTGTTACTGGGAGGTGACCGACCATGCCATCGCGACGGCGCGCGACCAGCTTGGCGCCGGCGGCCCCACTGCCTGGCTCAACCTGCGCATCTACGACGTCAGCGGCCGAATCTTCGACGGCACCAACGCGCACAGCTATTTCGACATTCGGGTCGAGCGCGACCACCGCCAGTGGTTCCTCACCCTGAACAAGCCCACCTCCACCCAGGTAGTGGAGGTGGGGCTGAAGTCGTACGAGGGCTACTTCGTACGGATCGCCCGCTCCCACCGCATCGACATGCCGCGCAAGGGGCCCGCATCCGGGGCGCCGATCTCCTGGTTGACCGTGCGGCCGGAGAGCGGCGCGGTGGAGGGTGTGGCGTCGCCCCAGTCCGCCACCGGCGGTGGCGGGGGTGCGGGGGGAATGGGTCCGGGTGAGGTACCGCAGGCGGCGGTGCACGCGACGGAGGGAGCCACCGGTGGTCCCCTCGTCTGGTTTGCGCCGGCTTCATCCGTCCACTACTGCGAGGTGGCGAGCCATACCTGGCTGTCGCGTTCGGAACGGTTCGAGTGGACCGGCCCGATCATGCGCACGAGCTGGCAGGCCGGCCCGTTCCCGCTCGAGGTCGAGGCGCCCGGGCGGATCGAGGAGCGGTTTGAAGGGACCACCACGGTCTACGCCGACGCGAGTGGCGGCCGGGTCGTCTATGGTCCGTGGGAGGTGGTGATCCACGGCCTCGCCGGCTGGGCCGAGGGGCGGGTGGTGGGCCACTGGCAGGTCTACAAGTCGTGGCCCGCGGAGAGCGGCCGGGAGGTGTGGTCCGCGGATGGCCGGTCGCTGGGGGCGGGCGACGATCTTCTGGCCACCGGCTCCGCCACCTCGCCGGCGGGGGCGAGTGAGCGGCGCTGGGGGGCGGGGAGTGAACAGCGCCTGGGCGGCGCCTCCGAGCTCTACCGCCTCGGTGCCTCTGAGCAGCGCTTCGGTGGTGCCTCCGAGCTGCGCTGGACAAGCGGTTCGGAGGTGCGTCTGGCGGGCGGCTCGGAACAGGTGTGGGGTGGCGGTTCGGAGTTCTCGTATCTCGGTGGCTCTGAGCGCATCCACCTCGGCAAAGGCGCGGCGGCCGTCGCCAGCGCTGGCGCGAGCGAACAGCTTGGGGGGAGTGAGACGCGCCTCGCGGCGGATTCGGGCGAGGGGCGGTGGCCGGCGACGGCGTAACGTACGCCGAGCGAGCGGGGGCGGATCGCAACACGCTCGCGCCGCCCGGCGCGGATCCACCGCGACCTCGACATCCCGGGCGGTCGAGGCGACCCTGTGGCGCTCGTCGTCTATCGCTCACGACCCGAGCTCGACGCTCATCGCCCACCCGCCTCGCCCTGTCATGACCGGCTACCTCTCCCTCGTCCTCCACGCCCACCTCCCGTTTGTCCGCCACCCGGACGACCCGACGGTGATGGAGGAGCGGTGGCTCTACGAGGCGATCGTCGAGACCTACCTGCCGCTCATCCAGATGTTCGAGGGGTTCGCGCACGACGCGGTGAGGTGTCGCGCCACCGTCTCTTTGTCGGCGCCGCTCATCTCGATGCTCACCGACGACCTGCTGAAGCTCCGCGCCGCGGCCCACCTCGATTCCCTCATCGAGCTGGCGGACAAGGAGATCGAACGCACCGCCCACGAGCCGTACTACCAGCGGCTGGCGCAGATGTACCGCGACCGCTTCGGCTCCATGCGCTACACCTGGCGGTGCCACGAGGGCAACCTGGTGGCTGCCTTCCGCAAGCTCCAGGAGCAGGGGGTGGTGGAGGTGATTACCTCCACGGCTACCCACGCCTTCTTTCCGCTGATGGACCACAACTGGGCGGCGATGCGCGCCCAGGTCCAGATTGCCGCCGACCTCTACGCGCGCCACTTCGGCAAGCCCCCCTTGGGCATGTGGCTCGGCGAGTGTGGCTACATCCCGGGCGTCGACGAGCTCCTGCGCGAGGCCGGGGTGCGCTACTTCTTCGTCGACACCCACGCGATCCTCTACGCCGACCCGCCGCCGGTCTACGGCGTCCACGCCCCCCTGTACTGCGCCAGCGGCGTCGCCGCCTTCGGCCGCGACATCGAGACCTCGCGCCAGGTGTGGTCGGCGCAGGAGGGATACCCGGGCGACCCCCACTACCGCGACTTCTACCGCGACATCGGCTTTGACCTGCCCAAGGAGTACATCGGCCCCTACATCCACCCGGAGGGCCACCGCCTCTACACCGGTTTCAAGTACCACGCGATCACCCACGGCCGGCTGCACGACAAATGGGTCTACGACCCGGAGATTGCACGCGGCAAGGCGGGGCTCCACGCCTCCCACTTTCGTGGCAAGCGGCAGGAGCAGGTGCGCGCCCTCGCCGCGCGCATGGACCGCCCGCCGCTGCTCGTCTCGCCCTACGACGCGGAGCTCTACGGCCACTGGTGGTTCGAGGGGATTCAGTTTCTCGACGACCTCTTCCGCCAGCTCCACTTCGACCAAAACGAGGTCGAGCCCATCTCCCCCGGCGACTACCTCACCCGCCATCCCACCAACCAGGCGGCGACGCCGTGTGCCTCCTCGTGGGGCCACAAGGGGTACAACGAATACTGGCTGTGTGAGCAAAACGCCTGGATCTACCGCCACCTCCACGAGGCGGGCGAGCGAATGGTGGAGCTGGCCCAGCGCTTCCCCGACCCCACCGAGGTGGAGCGGCGGGCGCTGAACCAGGCGGCGCGCGAGCTGCTGCTGGCCCAGTCGAGCGACTGGCCGTTCATCATGCGCACCGGCACCACCGTCGGCTACGCCGAGCGCCGCTTCAACAGCCACACGGTCCGCTTCACCCACCTCTACGAGCAGCTTGTGGCGGGCGCCCTCGACGAGGCCGAGCTGGCAACGATGGCGCACGAGGACAACCTCTTCCCGGAGCTCGACTACCGGGTCTACGCCCGCTAGGGGGCCATTCCGGTGGTGCAACAGGCGGTCCCCACGTACGATGGTTCCCCATGGCCGAGACACCCCACACCTTCGCGGAGCTGGTCGCGATCATGGCCAGGCTGCGCGCCCCGGGTGGGTGCCCGTGGGATCGGGAGCAGACCTTCGAGTCTTTGCGCGCCTTCGTCATTGAGGAGGCGTACGAGGTGGTGGCGGCCATCGACGCGGGCGACCGGCACGAGCTCGCTGAGGAGCTCGGTGATCTCCTGTTGCAGATCGTCTTTCTCGCCGAGCTGGGCCGCGAGGAGGGGAGTTTCACCCTTGACGACGTCACCGAGGCGATCTGCGCCAAGCTGATCCGCCGCCACCCGCACGTCTTCGGCGACGAGGCGGTGGCGAACACGGAGGAGCTGCTGCGCAACTGGGAGCGGATCAAGGAGGCGGAGCGGCAGGCCAAGGGGCAGGCGAGCGCGGCGGCGGGTGGAGCGCCGGCGAAGGGGCGGTTCGACGGCATCCCGCTCGCCATGCCGGCGCTCATGCGTGCCCTGCAGATCTCCGCGCGGGTGGTGCGCGTCGGCTTCGACTGGCCCGACCTCGCCGGGGTGCTGGCGAAGGTGGAGGAGGAGCTGGGTGAGCTCGCCGCCACCCGCGATCCAGTGGAGCGCGAGATGGAGTTCGGCGATCTCCTGTTCACCGTGGTGAACGCCGGCCGCCACCTGGGGTTGGACGCGGAGCAGGCGCTCCGGCGCGCGAACGCCAAGTTCGTCGACCGCTTCACCGCCCTGGAGCGCCGGGCGAGCGCGGACTCCGTCGATCTCCAAGACCTCACCGCGGCGGAGTGGGAGCGCCGCTGGCAGGCGGTGAAGGCGGACGGCTCGGTCGATGCGCCCAGGTAGGGGAGGGGAGGTCACCGGGGTGGGTGCGCCGCGCCCGCTGTGGGAGCGGCCGGTGGGCGCGGTGTCGATGGCGCTGGCCAGCGGCCTCCTCCTTGCCCTTGCCCTGCCGCCGCGTCCCTATCCGTGGCTCGCCTGGGTTGGGCTGGTCGGGCTGCTCCTGGCGGTACGCACGGCTTCACGCTGGCGCGCCTCCCTCCTCGGTCTGCTCACCGGCGCCCTCTACGCCCTCGCCTCGGTCTACTGGGTAGAGGGGACGATGGTCCGCTTCGGCCCCCTGCCGGTCTGGCTGGCGGCGGCGGCGACTCTGCTCTTGGCCCTCTACATGGGCGGCTACACCGCCCTCTGGGCGGCCGTCGCGCCCGGGGTGATCCGCCGCCACCGCCACACCGCGCCGGTGTGGCTCGCCACCGCTTGGGTGGCGCTGGAGTGGCTCCGCACCCACCTCTTCGGCGGCTTTGGCTGGGCCCACCTCGGCTACACCCAGGCCACCACCCCGGCGATCCTCCAACTCGCGGAGGTTGGCGGCGTCTTCGCGATCTCTTGGCTGATCGTCGCGGTGAACGCGGCCCTCGCCGCCACCGTTTGCCATCTCGCCGGCCGCCGGCCCCACGCCATTCAGCCGCAGCTCCTCGCCGCGGTCGCCGTGGTTTTCGCCGTTGTGGCCTTTGGCGAAGTGCGCCTCGCGGCGATCCGCGCCACCCCGCTGCGCGCGACCCTGGGGGTCGCCCTCATTCAGGGCAACGTCCCCGAGGGGGAGAAGTGGGACCCGGCGCGGCGCGAGGAGATCCTCCACCGCTACCTCTCCATGAGCGAGGGGGTCGGGGAGGGGGCGGCGCGGCTGATCATCTGGCCCGAGGCGGCGATTCCGTATCTCCTCCAGGGGAGCCCGCAGCTTGAGCAGCTCCTGCGCCAGGTGTGCGCGCGCACCGGCGCCGACCTGATCTTCGGCGGCCTGTGGCGCGACCCGACGGATCAGAGCTACCGCAACAGCGCCTACGCGATCACCGCCGCGGCGGGGGTGGCGGGGCGGTACGACAAGCTCCACCTCGTCCCCTTCGGCGAGTACGTGCCGCTGGCCCGCCTGTTCGCCTTTGTCCGCTCGATCACCGCCGAGATCGGCGACTTTCGCCCCGGCACCGAGCCCACCCTCTTGCCTGTTGCGGGCGAGCGGGTCGGCTGCCCCATCTGCTTCGAGGTCACCTACCCGTGGCTGACCCGCGCCTTCGCGCGCGGCGGCGCGACGCTACTCGCGACGGTCACCAACGACGCCTGGTTCGGCACCTCGGTGGCGCCGCGCCAGCACCTCAACATCGCTGCGGTGCGCTGCGTGGAGAGCCGCCTGCCAATGGTGCGCGCCGCCAATACCGGGATCACTGCGGTGATCGACGCGGGCGGTCAAATCGTCGCCGAGGCGCGGGAGTTTGAGACCACCACCCTCACTGCCACCGTCCCCCTGCGTGACCTCCCTCCGACCCTCTACACCCGCATCGGCGAGGGGTGGCTGGTGGCCCTGCTCATCGCCTGGGGTCTCGCCGAGGCACGGAGAGAGAAGGAGAAGGCAGGAAGTCGAAAGTAGAAGGGGGTCGGAGGTTTCCGTCCCGCTCCCTACGTCTCGAAGTCGATCGGCCGCCGGCCGGCGAACCCCTCTTGGAAGTCGTGGTAGTAGGTGATATCCGCCTCGCCGAGGCGCCAGCAGAGCCAGATGGGGCGGCCATCGACGCGGGCAAAGTAGTCCACCAGCCCCTCCTCTGGCCCCTTGACCACGCAGCCGATCTCCTCGAGTGCCTCGACCCGGTCGCGGATCCGCTCCTTCAGGCGCGCCAAGGCGGGGAGGTGGTGGGCGATCTCCCCTTGCTCGTGCGCCGGTAGCTCCTCAAAGCGGCGGCCGCCGAGGTGGGCGTGGATCTCACGGCTGAGGAGCTCGTGGGTCTCCCACGCCTCGCGCAGATCGACCACCAGCTCGCGCACGCGCGGCAGGGTGGCGCGCGCCGCGGCGAGGGTGAACTCGTGAAACTCGGCCATGACGCGATCCCTCACCCCCGCAGGGCGGCGATCGCCGCCGCGTAGTCGCGGGTGCCGAAGATCGCGGAGCCGGCCACCAGGACCGTCGCCCCGGCGTCGCGGACCGCCGCGCAAGTCTTTGGGTTGACCCCGCCGTCCACCTCGATCGCCACGTCGAGGCCGCGCTCGTCGATCAGCGCGCGCAGGCGGCGGATCTTGTCGGTCACCGCCGGGATGTAGTGCTGGCCGCCAAAGCCCGGGTTCACCGACATCAAGAGCACCAGGTCGAGATCCGCCAGGACGTATTCCAGCACCGCCAGGGAGGTCGCCGGGTTGAGGACCACCCCGGGGCGTGCGCCCAAGTCACGGATCAGGGCGACGGTGCGGTGGAGGTGGGGAGACGCCTCCGCGTGGACGGTGATGAAGTCGCTGCCGGCGGCGGCGAAGTCGGGGATATAGCGGTCCGGCTCCTCGATCATCAGGTGGGTGTCGATGGGTAGCTGGGTGTGGGGCCGGATCGCCCGCACCACCAAAGGGCCGAGGGTGAGGTTGGGGACGAAGTGGCCGTCCATCACGTCGACGTGGATCCAGTCCGCCCCGGCGGCGGCCACCGCACGCACCTCCTCGCCGAGGCGGGCGAAATCGGCGGAGAGGATCGAGGGGGCAACGAGGACGGCCATGAAGGCTCCAGCTAAGTGGTGCGGCGCCCGCTCAGGATGCCCGAAGGGGCGGCGAGTTGACCACCGGGGGAGGGTGCGACCAACGAACACCCCACTCGGAGAGCGGCGAGGAGGTCGAGGTCGTCCCGTGTCCGACGACGTGGGTCACCGACAAAAAAGGGGCGGCGGCCTTTCCCGGCCCGCCGCCCCGACTCCCCACCGCCACGCGAGAATACCTCAGACCCTTATCCCCGCCGCCGCCGCGCTACCAGCCCGAGGCCGGCGAGGACGCTGCCGATCAAGGCCAGGCTGGTGGGCTCGGGGACGGGAACATTCACGAAACTCTCACTCTGGCCATCCGCAAAGGCTTGCACGTGCAAGCCAATGCGTAGAGCGCCGGTGGCGAGATTATTCACCACATCCACAAAGGACTTGCCGGACTGGAGATCAAACGTAATGGCGAGGAATTCCGCGGATTGGTCCACGCCGTTTTGGGACACCGAAGGGTTGGAGTCGGCAGAAAAACCCTGCGTGGTCTGGAATGGCGGGCTGGCATTGTTCCCGCCGGGCAGGTTCGCAGGGTTCGCCAGGTGAGTGAAGGAAACGCCAGCGCTGCTACTGATCGACGCAATCGAGAGCAGCGAGCCGTCATCGAAATAAACATCGGTGATCGACGCGGCGGCTGAGCCGGCATTGGAAAAGGTAAACAGCACCTGCCCCACACCCGGGTCTGTGACTGCGACGCCGAGCTGCGCCTCGCCCTAGGTGCAGTCAGCCCCCCCGCTGTTGTTGGTGATGCAATTGAAACTGAGGGTTGCGGTGGGCGCGGTGCCTGCCACCCCCAACCCCAATGCCACAGCGCCGATCGAGCGCGTGGTCCGTGGGGCCTACCCGCGCCGCAGGCGGGCGACGAAGAAGGCGTCGAGGTCGGCGCGGTGGGGGAGGGTGCGGTACTGGGCGGGTCCCACCTCCGCCACCGGCGCCGGCACGGTCGCGAGCGGCGCGGGCTGGAAGGCGGGGTGGCCGGCGAGGAAGCGGGCGATCACCTCCTCGCCCTCCTCCGGTTCGGTGGAGCAGGTGGCGTAGACCAGGGTGCCACCGGGGCGCAGGTGGTTTGCGACGCTCTGTAATAGCCGGAGTTGCAGCCCCTGCGCCGCGGCGATCATGGCCGCGTCGCGCCGCCAGCGGATCTCCGGGTGGCGGGAGAGGATCCCGAGGCCGGTGCACGGGGCGTCGAGGAGGATGCGGTCGAAGGTCTCGGCGGCCCCCAGGGCGGCCACGTCCGCCTCCACCACCTGCACGCAGGTGGCGCCGAGGCGCTGGAGGTTGGCGCGCAGCCTCTTGGCCCGTCCCGGGTCGAGCTCCACCGCCACCACCTCGCCATGGTTGTGGAGGAGGGCCGCCAGGTGCGACGCCTTGCCCCCCGGCGCGGCGCAGGCGTCGAGGATGCGCTCCCCGGGCCGGGGGTCGACCCCCTCGGCGACCCACTGGGAGGCGGGGTCTTGCAGGTAGACGCGGCCATCGCTCACTCCCGGCAGATCCGCGAGCCGAGAGGCGCCGGTGATGACGACGGCGTCGCGCCCCAGGGGGGCGGGCTGCACGCCAGCGCCCGCCGCGACGAGCGCCGCCCGGATCGCCTCGGGCGCGCCACGCAGGGGGTTGAGACGCACGGCGGTGGTAGGGGCGGTGTTCAGGGCGGTGAGCCACGCCCGCGCCTCCACCTCGCCGGCGCGCGCCACGAACCGCGCCACCAGCCAATCGGGCATGCCGCAGGTGAGGGCGATCCCCGCCGCTCCCGCCGGATCGGGCGGCGCGGGCGGGGTGGTGGCGAGGCGGCGAAGGACCGCGTTGACCAAGCCGGCCGCACGGTCCACGTGCGCCGCGTGGCACAGGGCGACCGACTCGGAGACCGCGGCGTGGGGCGGGATCCGCTCCATGCACAGCAGTTGCGCCGCACCGAGGCGGAGGATGTCCTGCACCTTGGGCTCCACCTCCGCCCACGGCCGCGCAACCAGAGGCGCCAGGCAGTGGTCGAGCCACGGCCGCTGGCGACAGACGGCGAGGTAGAGGGCGTGCAAAAGGCGCCGGTCCGCCGCCGACAGGTCGGCGTGGTCGAGAATCTCCGCCAGGGGTGGCCCGTCCTCCGCCTCCGGCCGCAGGCGACGCAACAGGCGCAAGGCCAAGAGACGCGCCGGGGTGGCGTGCGGGCGCTCCCCCCCAGCCAGCGGGGAGGTGGCCCCCGCGCGGCGCCGCGGCTCTTTTGGATCGCCGGCCATTGGGGCTAGGAGTCTGTCGGACGCACGGTGACGGAGATGGAAAGCAGGGGGTTGGGTAGAAGGCCGCCCGCCGGGTCAAGGCGCTGGGAAATGGTTTTTAGATTGAGCCGCGAATGGAGGCGAATGGGTGTAAGGCGTGGACGGGAAGCACACGGCCAAGGGGCTGGCGTTGGCGACGGCTCCGCCTGCAAGGCGGGTGCAGCGCAAAGGAGAGGGTGAATAACCCTTCGCGTTCATGGGCGGCAAGCCTTTCTCACCCCGCCATCTCCCTCGATTGCATCCACCCTTGCCTCCCCACCCGCTCGACGGGGTTCGGCAGGCTCCTACACGAACTCGCCGATGGCGCGGTAGCAGAAGACAAAGCGGCCGCCGTCCACCTCCACGAGCAAAGTGGCGCCGCGGTTGGCGGCGTAGTCGAGGTAGCCGCGCGTCGGGCAACCCTGGTGGCACTCGGTGGCGCCAGCGGGTGCTTCGTAGTCGCGCTCGGCGTCGTACCACGACAGGCAGGTGGCCTCTCCCAAAAGCGCCGCCGCGCAGCCGTCGGCGACCACGCGGGCGGTGGCGAAGTCGAGGCTCCAGTCGCCGCTGGCGAGGGCGAGGCGCTTCATTGCAGGACCGCCGGGGGAAGATCCGACAGGGCGTCTTCCCCCCTCTGGGCGAAGGTGAAGCGCCTCACCGCGTAGCCTTTGGCCGGCGCAGGGTGATGAGGCAGGAGCGCGGCCCGAGGTGGTCCCACCTCGCGCACACCAACCCCGCCGCCTCGCCCCAGGCGGCAATCTCGCCGGCGGTGTAGACCCGCCCGGAGTCCGTCATCGCCACCATGTTTACCGCGAACAGGGTCGCCTCCCGCGGGCGCGTGTGGTCCGGTTCGAGGGTGGTCTCGTGGACCACCAGCCGGCCGCCAGGGGTGAGGAGCGGCGCGAGGCGGGCGAAGAGGTCGGCGTTGCGCGCGCTGGACTCGGCGTGGACGACCTGGGAGAGAAAGAGGAGGTCGAAGGGGGGGAGGGCGGTCGGTACTTCGGGGTCGTGGTAGAAGTCCCACGCCACGGTGTGAATCGCCTGGCCCGCAGCCGCCTCGGCGAGTAGGGCACGGGTGGTGACGAGGGTGAGGGGAAGGTCGATGAGGTACGGCTCGATCTCCGGTTGGCGCGCCACCATCGCCAGGAGGTAACTCCCCGGGCCACCGCCGAGGTCGCCCACCGTGTGCACGCCGTCGAGGTCGAGGTGGTCCACCAACGCCGCGGCGTGCGCGCCGCTCACCGCGGCCATCGCGCGGATGAAGGAGCGGTTCGTCGCCGGGTCGCGGATCACCGACCGGTCGTCGTCGCGGTCCGCCTCGCCTCGGATCTTTTCTTCCAGGTGGGCCCAGCCGCGGAAGCAGTGGGCGCGGTGGCGCAACAGCGCCGCGAACTGGCCGTCGCCATCGCCTACCAACAGGGGGGCGTAGGCGGGCCGGTTGCGGTACCGGTCGCCCAGCTTGTCGATTACCTCCAGGGCGACGAGGGCGTCGAGGAGGATCTCCACCCCGCGCACCGTGGCGCCGATCGTCTGGGCCACGCCGGCGGCGGTGGCCCCGGCGCCGGTCAGGTGGTCAAAGAGGTGGAGCTCGGCGCCGGTGAGGAGCACCTTCGCCTCCATGAAGCCGGCGGCGAGTGTGTCGAGGCGATCGCGGGCGTCGGTTGCGTCCATCGGCGGAGGATACGCCCTCCGAGGTTCCTGCAGGCGCGCCCCACCGGGTGCAGAATCTGCGCCATATAGGTCAATCTCTCGCCGTGGCTACCGATTAGTAGGTGTCTCACGGTGAGACCGACTCCCGCGCGTGGGGGGGCATCGTGGAGAGGGAACAAGCCATGGTGTGGGGTTACGCAACTCGGCCCAGGTTGGCCTGGATCCTGCTTGGATCCTGTTATGGGGTGGGTGAATCGGGTGGGTGAGAGTCTGCTGTTGGTGGTGCGGTCATGAGCCACGTTTCCCCAATCGAGACAGCGGTGGGCCACTACCGCGACTACCGCTTCGACCGGCCGCGGCCGGCGCGGGTGGTGGTCGATGCGCCGCCGCGGGTCGCCGAGGAGGGTGACGGCGTGCAGCCCTCGGTGGTGCGCCGGCGCCAACGGCCGCACGTGGGCCGCTTCCTCGACCTCTACGCGTAAACCCGTACGCGGGCGCGCGGCACCGCTCAGACGGTGGGCCGCAACCGGGTGCCGAGCTCGTAGGAGAGGCGGATCTCCGCGGCGCTGAGGTTTGCCGGGAAGAGGCAGCCGCCGATGTGCGCCTCGTGGATGGAGGCACCGGTGAGATTGGCGTCGCTGAGGTCGCACCCCTTCAAGTTCGCGCCGCGCAGGTACGCACCCCGCAAGTTGGCGTGGTGCAGGTCGGCGCCTTGGAGGCGGACGTTGCGCAGGTCGGCGTCGGAGAGGTCGACCGGCGCACCCGCCGCTACCTTGGCGTTGAAGGCGTCGATCCGCTCATCGCGCAGGAGCTGATAGAGGGGATCTTGCTTGATCGTGACCATGCGGGGCTCGTCGGCCCGCCATGACGCCAACTTGAGTCGTCGCCCCGCGGCCGGGAGCTCCCCGGGATCTGCCGCGCGGGCTACCCGAAATAGCGCGCCGCGTCCACCTCCGAGCGCTCGACCTACCGCGCATACGCCCGCGGGTTCGGACGATTCGGTCGGCCGCCATCAAAGGAGTCGGTGCGCCCGCGCGCCGCTTTCCGATGAGCCTCCGGCCTAGAAGGTGACGGCGACCGTCTCGGGCCCGCCGTCGCGCTCCACCGTGACCTGCGCGGTGTTGCCTTTGTGCAGGTCGCTGAGGAGCCACTGGAGGTCAAAGAGGTTGTTCACCGGAGCGCCGTTCACCGCCGTGATCCGGTCGCCGGCGCGCAGCTTCGCCTGGGCGGCGGGGCTCGCCTCGGTCACCTGGTCGATGGCGAGCCCCGGCCGGTCGCTGGCGGCCGTCTGGCCGACGACCACGCCAAGCTGCACCCCCGGCAGGTCGCCGTACGCGACCGCCCAGGCGAAGTCGGCGAGGAGCAGGGGGATCTCCGGCATCTTCTCCACCTTCATCAGCCGGTCCTGTTTCTCCGGCGGCACCACCGGGGTGAAGGAGACGACGGTGGCGAAGGGGACCGGCAGGCGGGTAAAGAGGCGGCGCGGCACCCCCACCCCCTGCTCCACGTGGTAGCCGCCGGCGAGCACCAACAGATGGGCGCCCGGGTGGTGGGCGAGGTAGTCGGCGCCGCTCTCCGCCATCGCCTCATCCCACAGGAGCTGCGCCGGGTAGAAGCGGTCGAAGTCGGGGGTGTGAGCCTTCGAGTGGCCGGAGAAGAGCGCCTCGGTCTTCGCCTGGTGGTACGGGTCGCCGGTGTCGAGGTGGCTGGGGAGCTGGGCGCGCACCTCCGGGGCGAGGCCGTCGAGCCCATTTTCGGCCACCGCGTGGACCAGGGCGCGCGGCGCGTTGAGGGCGAGCAGGGGGATCTGGTGGTCGCGGCAGAAGAGGAGGATCTCTTGGTAGGGGCGGTAGCCAGTAGACCACAGCGCCGTCCACTGGCGGGCGAACTCCTTCTCCTCCAGCCTTCCGGCGACCCACGCGTCGAGGAGAGGCTGCTGGTCGCGCGGCACCATCTCCAGCCCCACGGCGAGGTCCGGGTGGCGGGCGGCGAGGGCGCGGAGGATCTCGGCCTGGACGCGGTGCGACTCCGGGTTGTCGTGGGTCTCGCCGGCGTAGACCACCTGCACGCGCGCGAGGTGGTCGACCAGGGTGGCGCGGTCGACGGCTTGGCCGGTACGCAGGTGGACGATCGTCCCGACCTCCACCTTGCTCAGGTCGCGGTACGGCGAACCGGCGTCGTAGAAGGCGCCATCCGCGTGGGCACAGGCGGTGGAGACCATGAAGAGCAGGGGGAGGAGGGCGTGGCGTAGGGCAGCAACCATGGTGGAGCTCCGGGAGGGTGGCCCGCCAGGACGCTGGCGGCCTTTGGCGATTGGGTGGCGAAGGGTGGGCACGAGTCTGGATCGGGTGGCGTGGGTCGCGCTATGCCGGCCGCAAACGATGTTGCGGCGATGCGGACCGGGCTGCTTCGTGGCCGAACGGCCGCGGCCGGCGGGCGCCCCGGGTAGCCACTCGCCCCCCTCCGATCAGAAAGCCCGGCGCCGACTCCCCCCTGCGGCGCGGGCCGCCGGCGCTGCGCGCCCGCGGATCAGCCCCGCGCCTCCGGCCAGAGATAGCTGGCGGCGGCGGCGAGGAGGGCGGCGGGGCTGGGCTCGGCGGCGATCGCCACCACTGGCAAGCCGAGGGTGGTGCACGCCTGGGCGGTGACCGGACCGATCACCGCCGCGGGCCAGCCCCGTGCCCGGCTGGCGAGGCCGGCGTTGCCGAGAATCGCCAGGAAGTTTTCGGCGCAGGCGCCGGAGGTGAAGGTGACGAGATCCACCCGCGTGTGGGCGAAGGTGGCGGTCACCTCCGCCGCCGGGTGGTCGACGGCGAGGGCGCGGTAGGCGACCACTAGTTTCACCTCCCCACCGGCGGCGCGGAGGCTCTCGACCAGGATCTCGCGCCCCGCCTCGGCGCGCGGGAAGAGGAAGCGGCGGCCGGCGACGGGGCCGCGGCGGACGAGCTCGGCGAGCAGCCCCTCGGCGTTTGCCTGCTCGGGCAGCACCTCGACCGGCCAGCCGAGGCGCTGCACCGCGGCCGCGGTCTGCTCGCCCACCACCGCGATGCGCGGCCCCTCCGCAGGCCACGCCTCGACCCGCTCGGCTACCGCGCTGACCCCGTTGGCAGAGGTGAGCAGCAGCCAGTCGAAGGTGGCGAGGGCGCTACACGCCTCATCCAGGGGCGCCGGGTCCGCGGGCGGGGCGATCGCCAGGACCGGGAAGGGGATGAGGCGCGCGCCGCGCTCCTCCAACCCCGCGGTGAGAATGCGCGCCTTCGGCCCGGGCCGCGTGATGACGACGGTGGGGGACACTTCGGAAGGAGGAAGGAGGAAGGAGGAAGGAGGAAGGAGGGCAGGTTTTCCCTCCCAGGGTCAGGATGCTGTCCCCTTTCTACTTTCTACGACTTACCGAGCGTAGAACTCGGCGAGGATCTGCCGGGCGCCGCGGGCGAGCAGCTCGTCGGCAAGGGCGGTGCCGAGGGCCAAGGCGTCCTGGCGCTGGCCCTCGCGATGGCCGCGGATGATCTGGGTGCCGCGCTCGTCGCCCACCAGGGCGTCGAGGCGAAGCACCTCTCCCGTGATCCGGCCGTGGGCGGCGATCGGGACCTGGCAGCCGCCCTCCAGCCGTTGCAACAGCGACCGCTCGGCCCCCACCGCGTCGGCGCTCTCCGGGTGGTTGAGGAAGGCCACCGCATCGCGGGTGGCGGTGTCGTCGAGGCGACACTCGATCCCCAGGGCGCCTTGGCCGATCGCCGGCAAACACTCCTCCAACGGGATCGGGTGGGTGAGCCCCGCTCCCCAGCCGAGGCGGGTCAGGCCGGCGCAGGCCAAGAGGATCGCGTCGTACTCCCCGGTGGTGAGTTTCTTCAGGCGGGTGTCGAGGTTGCCGCGCAAGGGGAAGATGGCGAGGTCAGGCCGCCGCGCCAGGAGCTGCGCCTGGCGGCGCAACGACGCCGTGCCGACGCGCGCCCCGTGCGGCAAGGCGTCGATGGAGGCGTGGTTCGGCGACAGCAGGGCGTCGCGCGCATCCTCGCGCTGGGTGGTGACCACCAGGCCAAGGCCGTTGGGGAAGGCGGTGGGGACGTCCTTCATCGAGTGGACCGCCAGGTCGACCCGCCGGGAGAGCAGGGCCTCCTCGATCTCCTTCACGAACAGCCCCTTGCCGCCCACCTGCGCCAGGGGCACGTCGGTGATCTTGTCGCCGGTGGTCTTGATGACCGAAAGCTTCACGGTCAGCCCCGGGTGGTGTCCCTCCAGCTCGCCCTTCACCCAGTGGGCCTGCCAGAGGGCGAGCTTGGAGCCGCGGGTACCGATGGTGAGGGTGGTGGGAGGCATGGTGGGCTCGCGACGGCTAGGGGCTGGGGATTGGGCGATGCAGGATGGACCCGGCTCGCCCACGGATGGGGGGTGCCAAAGGCTGGGGGGTCGGAACTGGGAGATGGGTGGGGCCGGTGGCGCGTGGCGCGCCCCTCACGAGATCCTGAACATCTTGTGCAGGATCGCCACCGCGGTCTCGTCGCCGTCGCGCATGGCGCGCTTGAGGGCGGTGGTGGGGGGGTGGAGGAACTTGTTGGTGAGGCGGCGGGCGAGCTCCGAGATCACCGCGTGATCCTCCTTCGTGAGGTGGCCGAGTTGCTCGATGGCGCGCGTGAGCTCCGCCTCGCAAAGGCGCGCGCCACGTTCGCGCAGGGCGATGATCTGCGGCGTGCCGGCGCGCCCGCGGAGCCACTGGAGAAAGTGGGCAACCTCCTCCTGGATGATCTCCGTGGCCCGCTCGCTCTCCTTCAGCCGCTCCTCCTTGTTCGTGTCCACCACCTGCTGGAGGTCGTCGATGTCGTAGACGTAGCAGTTGTCGATCCGCTCGATGTTCGGATCGAGGTTGCGGGGGACCGAGATGTCGATGAAGAAGACCGAGCGAGAGCGCCGGGCGTGCATCACCCGCGCCATGTCGTGGTGGGCGAGGACGTAGTCGCGTGCGCCGGTGGAGGCGATGACGATGTCGGTGCGCACCATGGACTCTTTGAAGTCTTCGTAGCGGATCGCCGAGCCGTGGAACCGTTCGGCAAGGTCGACCGCCCGCTGGTAGGTGCGGTTGGTCACCAGGATGTAGCCGACCCCGGCGGAGATCAGGTGCTGCGCCGCCAGCTCCGCCATCTCGCCGGCGCCGATGAGCATGACCGTCTTGTCCTCCAGGTTCTGGAAGATCTTCTTCGCCAGCTCGACCGCGGCAAAGGAGATGGAGACCGCGGAGCGGGCGATCGCGGTCTCGGTGCGCACCCGCTTGGCGGTGGAGATGGCGCGCTCGATCGCGTGGTGGAGGATGGTGCCGGTGGTCCCGGCGGCGTGCGCGGTGGAGAAGGCGCCCTTGAGCTGGCCGAGGATCTGCGGCTCGCCCACCACCATCGAGTCGAGGGAGGAGGCGACGCGGAAGAGGTGGTCCACCGCCTCCGCCCCCTGGTGGTGGTAGAGGTGCGCGCACACGTCGGAGCCGTTGGCGTGGTGGGTGAAAAACTCCTCCAGGGCGGCGAGCCCCGTGGTTGCGTCCGCGACTCCGGCATACGCCTCCACGCGGTTACAGGTGGAGAGCAGCAAACACTCGGGGAGGGTGGTCGCCTCGTGCAGCCTGCACACCTCCGCAGCGACCTGATCCGCGGGGATGGCGAGCCGCTCGCGCAGCTCCACCGGGGCGGTCTTGTGGGAGAGGCCGAGGGAGATGAGTTGCAGCTTCATCGGCCGCTACATCCCCCCGCCACCCGTTCCGGGCAGGAAATGGAAGGCCTGGCGAAAGCTGTGGAACCCGGTGTAGTGGACGTTGATCACGGCGTAGCCGAACAACACCAGGGCGAAACCGAGAATCGCCAGGATCGCCGCCTTTCTGCCGCGCCAGCCGAAGGTGTGGCGGGCGTTGAGGAGCGCGCCGTAGATCACCCAGGTGGCCACCGACCAGGCCACCTTCGGGTCGACCGGCAACCTGCCGTACGCCATCTCCGCCCACACCGCGCCGGTGAGAATGCCGAGGGTAAGGAGGGGAAAGCCAAGGGCCATCGACCAGCGGTTGATCTCGTCGAGGGTGTCGAGCGGCGGCAAGCGGTGGAAGTTCGCCCCCGGGCGGTGCGAGCGCACCTGCCGCTCCTGGAGCAGGTACATCCAGCCGCCGGCAAAGGCGACCATGAAGGCGGCGTAGGAGAGGAAGGAGAGGGAGGTGTGGGCGAAGAACCAGCCGCTGCGCAACAGCGCCGGTACCTGGGTCGGGGTGCGGTTGAGGAAGGCCGCATAGAGCATCGCGATGAAGGCCCACGGGAGGACGAAGGAGCCCACCACCGGCACCCGGTAGCGCCCCTCCACCAGGGTCAGGACAGCGACGATCACCCACGAGAAGAAGACCATCGAGCCGCCGTGGCTGGCGGTGGGGAACTCGCCGGTGGCCAGCCAGATAGCGCCGATGAGCACCGTGTGCGCCGCGAAGCCGACGATCACCGCGCTCAGGTAGATCCGGCCGTAGAGATGGCTGCGCCGCAGGAAGTAGAGGATCGAGAAGCAGGTCCCCAGGAAATAGGCGCAGAGAGCTGCGTAGAAGAGAGTGAGCATGGGGAGGTCGGGGCGGGTTGCCTGGCGGACAGGCAGGGTATCGGCACCGTCGGTCTCCCCTCAAGGAGAAGATCGTCCCCCTCGTCAGAGCCGCATCGCCACCGGTACCCTTCCGTTGGACCTCGGTCCCCTCCTCGCCCGCGCGGCAGTCCGACCAGATCGTAGGAAGCTGATGAGCGCCACGTCCCCCCCCCGGATGGCGAAGGAGACGCGCGCGGCGGTGGTCAAGGCGGCCACCCTTGCGCTCGTCTTCACCACGATGATCTTTGCCATCCGCCACTCGCCCCTGGCGGCCTACCTCGACCCGGACCACCTGGAGGCGTGGAACGGTCTGGTCGGCGAGGCGGGTGGCTGGGCGGAGCTGATCTTCATCGGGGTCTCCACTCTGTTGATCCTCGTGGGGGTGCCGCGGATGGCGGTGTCGGTGGCCGGCGGGATGCTCTTCGGCATCATCCTGGGGCTGGTCACGGTCCTCGCCGCGACCCTCCTGGCGGCGATGGTGACCTTCTACCTCGGCCGCTGGCTGGGTCGCCCGATCGTCGAGCGCCGCTTCGGCAAACGCTACCAGGTCGTCCGCAAGCTGATGCGTGAACACGGGGTGGCGGCGGTGGTCCTGATCCGCCAGATGCCGATCACCGCCTTGATGGTGAACCTGCTTTGCTCGGTGAGCGGGGTGCGGGCGCGCCACTACTTCGTCGGCTCGGTGATCGGCCTGATCCCCGGCTCGGTGATCTTCGTCATCTTCGGGGCCGGGGTCCGGCGCGACTTTTACCTGCGCGCCGGCGGTGCGAGCCTCCTACTCTTGTTGGTGACCGTCGCGACGTTGTTGGTGGTCAA
>MNYW01000126.1:18138-20263 GCA_001873295.1 Nitrospirae bacterium CG2_30_70_394
CCGCACCCAGTGGCTCGCGCCGCTCAATGAGCTGGCACGGCGGAGGAAGGGGTGAGCCCCCACCGCCCGCCGGACGCCACCCGCCCACACCCCGACGGTCGCCTCGAAGGGGCGGTCGAGCGCCTCTTCGCCTACCACGCGGAGTTACTCCTGCGCTGGCCGCGCCGCTTTGCGCTAGGGGTCGGGGTGGTGACCCTGCTCCTGTTCGCCGGCATGGGGCGTCTCACCGTGGACGTGCGCCTCAACGCCTTCGTGGTGAAGGACAACCCGGACTACCTGGCCTTCCACCACCTGCGCGAGCGGTTCGACAACGACGAGCTGCTGTTGGTGGTGATCCGGCCGCCGGCGGGGGTCGCGCTTCTCGACCCGGCGATGATCGCCTCCCTTGGCGCGGTCCACGATGCCGCCACGGCCCTCGAGTCGGTGGCGTGGGTGAGCAGCCTGGCGCGGGCTCGCCACCTCGTTCTTGGCGACGACGCGATCTCCTTTGAACGGTGGATTCCCGCCGGCGGGGTAGGGGAGGCGAAGGCGACGGTTCTCGCCGACCCGCAGGTGCGGGGCCGCCTCGCCGGCCGCGATGGTGAGAGCCTGATCCTGCGCTTGGGGCTGCGCGACTCCGACTCGCCGACTCTGGTAACCGATCTCCACCGCCTGCTGTCCCGCCACCTGCCACCGGGCAGCCACTGGGCGACGGTCGGGACGCCGGTGATCAAGCAAGAGCTACGCAGGGCGCTCCTCCACGACGTCCGGCTGCTCGTACCGGCGGCCTCCGCGGGCAGCTTCCTGCTCCTCGCCCTCGGCCTCGGTTCGTTGCGCCGCGCGGTCGCCCCTCTGGCCACCGCGCTGCTAGCCAGCGGTTGGACCCTCGGGATCATGGGGTGGGTGGGCGCACCGCTCACCGTGGTCTCGGCAATCGCGCCGGCGCTGATCTTGGTGCTCGCCCTCACCGACGCGGTCCACGTCACCGTCGCGGTTCATCGTGACGGGGTACGCGCGGCGCTCTTGCGCATCGGTCCCGCATGCGTCTGGACCTCCGCCACCACCGCTGCCGGTTTCCTCGGCCTCGCCTTCATGGGGATCCCCGCCTTGGTGGCCACCGGCGTGTGGATGGCGATCGGGGTCACCCTCGGCTTCTTCCACGCCATGGTCGCCCTGCCGCTCCTTCTCCACCTTCCAGCGGCGGGCAACCCGCTCGTGGAGAGGGCGTCGAACGGCCGGCTACCCCGCTGTGGGCGGCCATGGCTGCTGGTGGCGATCGCCGTGGTCTTCCTTGGGCTGCTCCTGCCGGGGATTGGTCGCCTCGACGCGGAGACCGACATGGTGCGCTACTTCCCCGCCGACGGCGCCTTGCGAGTGGGGTACCGCGATGCCGAGGCGGCGCTGGGCGGTTCGATCCCTTTGTCGGTGATGGTCGAGCGGCGTGACGGTGGAACCGTCCTGGATGAGGCCACCCTCGGCGACGTGGTCCGCCTGCGCGACGCGCTCAAGGAGCAGCCGCAGATTGCCTCGCTCACCGCCCTCCCCGACCTCCTCGCGACCCTGCGCGGGGAGGGCAATGGGGTGGTGGGTGAGGCGGAGGGGGCGCAGCTCCTCTTGCTTGCCGACCTCGCCGGTGGTTCCGGCCCGGCGCGGACCTTCATCGACCCTGACCACCGCGCCACCCGTCTACTCCTTCTGTTACCGGAGCTCTCTTCCGCCCGCATGGTGGAGGTGGCGCGCGGGGTCAAGGCCATCGCCGAGCGGCTTCTCGGTGACGACTACCGAGTGACCGTCGCCGGCACCGCCCTCCACGAGGCCCGGATGATGAACCTGGTGAGCCAGGGGCTGAAGCGCGGGATGGCCGCCGCCCTGGCGGTGATCGGCCTCCTCTTTTGGGCGCTCATGGGGTCGTGGCGCTGGGGGCTGGCGGCGATCCTCCCCAACCTCCTGCCGGTGGGCGGCGTCCTCGGGATCATGGGGTGGACGGGGCTGCACCTCGACTTTTCCACCGCGATGATCGGCACCGTCGCCCTCGGCCTGGCGGTGGACGACACGATCCACCTGAACCTGAGCTTCCGCCATGCCCGCGGTCGCGGCATGGAAGTCAACGCGGCCATCGAGGAGGCGGTGTGCACCAGCGGCGTCG
>MNYW01000148.1 GCA_001873295.1 Nitrospirae bacterium CG2_30_70_394
CCACCCCCCCCGTTGCCCAGCCCCCCGGTATTTGCCCAGCCCCTTGCGTGAGAGTCGTCGTCACCCACCGGAGACCCTCCCAACCGGCTTCATGGTAGGTTGATCGCTCCCCATCTTTCACCCGGCCCGACGTCCATGGGCGCCGGTGGCCACGGACCCGAGGAGCACCCTATGGCAGCGGCAGAACAAGGCAACATCGTACAGGTTCACTACAGCGGCTTTCTCGACGACGGCACCCTCTTCGACTCCTCCCTCGAGCGCGAGCCCCTCGAGTTCACCGTCGGCGAGGGCATGGTGATCCCCGGCTTCGAGGCGGCGGTGGTCGGCATGGAGGCCGGCGGGACGAAGACCGTCGCCATTCCGCCGGCGGAGGCGTATGGCGAGCGTGACGAGGAGATGGTGGCGGTGATCGAGCGCAGCCGGGTGGCTGATGACCTCGACCCCCACCCCGGCGCGCTCCTGCAGCTCTCCTCCCCGGAGGGTGGCGACGCCCAGGTGACGGTCCTCGAGGTGACCGACGCGACCATCACCCTCGATGGCAACCACCCCCTGGCGGGGAAGGAGCTGATCTTCGAGCTCAAGCTCGTTTCGATCCGGTAGTGGCCGGCGCGCGGTGGGCCCCCTCTGCGGGGGCGTCCGCGGCCGGGTCCGGCCGCTCCCCCCTTGTGTCTTAGGTGGGCTGCACCCCTGCGGTATGGGGGGTGATCCCCACCTCCGCCTCCCGCGCGCGTAGCCGCGTCGCGGGCGGTCCACCGCGCGGTCCGGGCGATTTACTCCGCCTCCCGCGCGCGTAGCCGCGTCGTTTGTCCTCTTCATGGTGGGCGGCGTGCTGCCCTCCGCCTCCCGCGCGCGTAGCCGCGTCTCCTCCGCGGCGAGGTAGTCGCGGGTGAGCGGTGTCGCGTCGCGGCGGTGGGCGAGCTGCATCTGGAAGACCATCTGGGCGCCGGTGCGGAACATGTTCTCGCAGCTCACCAGGTAGAACTCCCACATGCGGAAGAACCGCTCGTCGTGCATCGCCACCACCCGGTCGCGGTGGGCGAGCAGCCGTTCGTGCCAGAGGCGCAGGGTGTCGGCGTAGTGGCTGCGCAGGATCTCCAGGTCGAGCACCCAGAGGCGGCTCTCCTCCACCGCCGGTAAGACCTCGGAGAGCGACGGCGAGTAGGCGCCCGGGAAGATGTATCTGCGCAGCCACGGCGAGGCGGCCGACGGCGGGCTCATGTGGCCGATCGAGTGGAGTAGGGCAACGCCGTCATCCGCCAAGAGCCCCGCCACCTTGCGAAAGAACTCGCGGTAGCGGCTCACCCCCACATGCTCAAACATCCCTACCGAGACGATCCTGTCGAACTGGTCCGCGAGCAACCGGTAGTCCAAGAGCTCGAAGCGGACCCGATCCGCCACCCCGGCGGCCGCGGCGCGCTCGCCGGCGAGCGTGTGCTGTGCGCGGGACAGGGTGACCCCCACCACCTCCACCTCCGCCACTTGGGCGAGGTAGATCGCCAGGCCGCCCCAGCCGCAGCCGATGTCGAGCACTCGCTGGCCCGGTTGGAGCAGGAGCTTGGCGGCGAGGTGGCGCCGCTTGGCGAGCTGCGCCTCCTCCAGCCCTTCGCCCGGGTGGAAATAGGCGCACGAGTACTGGAGGTCCGTATCGAGGAAGAGGCGGTAGAAATCGTTGGAGATGTCGTAGTGGTGAGCGACGTTCGCCTGCGCCTTGCCGATCGGGTTGGACTGCTGCATCCGGCGCAAGAGGCGGGAGAGGTGCGCCACCAGCGACTGGGTCGGGTAGCGGGAGAGCGCCTCCTGGTTGGCGCTGTAGAAGGCGAAGAAGTCGCGCAGGTCGCACCCTTCGAGGACCAAGGTGTGGTCGGTGTACCCCTCGCCGACAGCGAGCTCGGCATTGAAGAAGATCCGCCGGGGCAGGGTCGGGTCGGTGAGGCGGAAGCAGACCTCCGGCCCCGGCCGGCCGCGAAAGATATGCTCCCGGCCGCGCGGGTCGATCACCCGCAGCCTCCCCACCTGGACGAACCGCTTGAGCATGTGGGAGAGGAGAACCATCGCGACCTCCGGCGGATCAAGCGGCGGGTGAGCCACCCACCGACCTACCCCCGTCCGCCCCCGAATCTACCCGCACCCCCGGCCCCCTGGCGAGTCGCATCCGCTGCCTCTTGCAACCGGTCGGTGCGAGGCTGGGCGGGCGACCGCGGCCGACCGTGGCCGAGGGTCGCACCACGCGTGGGGGCCCCGCCACCGGGGGGGCGGGGGCTCCGATCGGTGGCCGGGGTCATGGCGGCGGCGGGGAAGCGGCGCGTTGGTGGGGCTCGCCGCCGCGCGTGGCGGGGGGTGGTGGCTCTGGTACATTCGCCGTCTCCACCCACCCCCGAGCCCGCCATGCGCCCACCCCTCGCCGCCGCCCTCCTCCTCCTCCTCCTTGCCACCGCTGGTTGCCGCAGCGCGCCTTCGGTGGTGAGTCCGCCCGCGCCGCCGCAACCCTTGCACCACGTCACTGCCGCCGAGTGTGGCGCCTGTCACGAGGCGATTCTCCGCGAGTGGCAGGGTTCGCAGCACGCCCAGGCGAACCCCCTGAAGGATCCGATCCACGGCGCCATGTACCGGCGCATGGTGGGCGATCCCACCCGGGAGGGGGTCACCGAGGCGGGTGGGCCGCCCCACTGTCCGGCGTGTCACGTGGCCGCCGCGGCGGTGGATGGGACGACCAAGCTCGACGCCGAGCCGGTCTACCTCGAAGGGGTCACCTGCACCACCTGCCACACCCTCACCGGCCGGGCGGCGGGCGAAACGCGGGGCGGGATCCACGCCTACACGCGCTCCCCCGACCACCTCCAAGGGCCGCGCTTCGCCGGGCGGTCCGCCGCGCGCTTCCCCATGGAGCGGCGCGGCGCCTTCTTAGGCTCGCCGGAGATGTGTCTCGGCTGCCACGGCCTGCACACGAACGCCCAGGGGGTGGCGATCTGTCGCACCGGCGACGAGGCGTCCCCGGCGGGCGGCGGCGCCCCGTGCCAGGCGTGCCACATGGCGGTGCGCGACGGCCACGCGGACCACACCATGGCCGGCGGCCACGCGGTGGCGATGGTCGCCCGCGCCGCCACCGTGGAGGTGAGCGCGGTGCGCGACGGCAGCGGAGTGGAGGCGCGGGTGGTCCTGCGCTCGCGGATCAGCCACGCCTTCCCCACCGGGGCACCGTTCCGTATGGGGCTGGTCGAGGTGACCGGGTTTGACGGGACGGGGGGCGAGGTGGTGCGGCGGGGCGCCGGCGAGGGCGAGGCGGACGGCCGGCTCATGGTCCATTTCACCGACGACGGCGGGAGGCCGGTGGCCGCGGTGCGGGCGACGCGCATCGCCCGGGATAGCCGCCTGGCTGGCGGCGAGGTGCGCGAGCTCACCTATCACCTGCCGCGCGCCGTGGCGCGGGTGCGCGCGCGGCTTTTGTACCGCCTCCTCCCCCCGCCCCTGGCGGCGCAACTCGGCGAGGTGGCCGCGGCCGACCCCAAGGTGGTGGCGGAGGCAGAGGCGGTGGTGGAGTGAGGGTGTTGCGGGGTTGCACCCGCGAGCCACGTGCTTGACGTGCGCCCGGTCGGAGTTGATTCCGATCGGCGATCCCGGCCCGCAAGGGGAGGCCGCGCGGGTGCGGACCGCCGGGGCAACCGGTTCCTGCCCATCGGCGCCAACGTGCGCCCGGTCGTAGCCGATTCCCCGCGGCGATCCCGGCCCGCAAGGGGAGGCCGCGCGGACCGCCGGTGAGAAGTTCGGCCTACACGCCGGGCGGGGTGAGGTCCACCGCCTCCAGGGGGAGGCCGGGGCCGGGGGGGGAGAGGCGGCCGTAGGCGGCGAGGGTGGCCGGGGCCATGGGGCCGGCGACGCGCGGTAGCTCGGCGAGGCGCAGCCCCTGGCGCACCAGGTGGGCGAGGAGGGTGTGGCGGACGACCGAGGTGGTCACCTCATGCGGCCGTTCGAGCCCCGCGTCGGTGGCGGTGCAGGCGAGGAGGTCGTTGAGGGTGGTGGGGGTGGGGGGTGCACCATCGGCCCCGGCCAGGGCGAACCCCTCGGCCTCCCGCTCCACGGTGCGCAGGAGGGCGAGGAGGGTGGGGGCGAGGCGGAGGTCGCGGCCACTCGCGCCGCCGACCCGCGCGCGCCCGTGGTGGAGGTCGAGCGCCGCCACCCCCAGGTTGGCCGCCTCCTCCGCGGTGGCGCCGGCGAAAAGCAGGGCGAGGAGAAGATCCACGGGCGGGGCGGCCGCGTCGAGCAGGGTGGCGATCTCCGCGCCGCTGAGCTCGCGCGGCCAGGCAGGGGGAAGCTCGAGTACCGGCTGCGCGTCGAGCTCGGCGGGCGGGGTGCGCGCGAGCCGCGGCCACCGGCTCGGCGCGGCCATCGCCGGGGCGGCGGGCAGGGGTGCGGGGCGGGTGAGGAAGTCGAAGAGCCAGACCGCGGCGAGGGCAACTCCCAGAGCCACCCCGAGGCAGATTGCGCCGTCGCGCCAGTAGGGCGGCGCCACCGGTCGGGTAGGCCGCGTGGCGCCTTCGAGAATCTCGACCGTGGTGTGCGGGTGCTCCACCCCGGCGGCGAGGCGCGCGCTCTTTTCGCGCGCGTCGTGGAGGAGGCTCTCCAGCCGCTCCAGGTCCGCCGCCTTTGCCTGATATTCCTGGAAGCGGGCGGAAAACGCCTGCGCCTCGCGTTCCTGGGTCGCCACCTCCTGCCGCAAGCGGGCGACGCCACTGCGCGCCGCCTCCACCTGTTGGGTTGCGTCGGCGAGGGCTGCCTGCTGGCTGCGCTCCCCCTCGCGCGCTAGCTCGTCGTCGAGGCGCGCCAGCTTGGTCTTCAACAGGATTGCCTCGGGCTCGATCGCCAGCCGCTTCGCCGGGAAGCGCTGCGCCAGCTCCGCCCACCGCTCCTTGAGCTCGCTCTGCCGCTGCTTGAGGACGGCGATGGTGCGTTGGTCGGCGGTGGAGATCACCGGCTCGCCGCGCCGGATCGCGCCGCGCACCGCGCTCTGCCGCCCCTCGGCGGTGGCCAGGGCCTCGGTGGCGTTGTTCAGGGCGGTCTGCAGCCCCTTCAGGTGCGACGTCGCCTCGCTCTCCTCACGCTCCACCGAGACGATCGCGTTGCGCCCACCGAAGGCGGCGAGCTCCTCACGGGCCGCCGTGACCCTCCCCTCCAGGGCTTCCGTCTGGCGGACAAGCTCCGCGTCGGTGGCGGTCGCGGTGGCCGTCTCCTGTTCCGCCAGCCGTACCTGGTAGGCAGAGACCACCACCTGCACGAGACGGCTGAGGAGGTCGGGATCGGTGCCGGTGGCGGTGACCATCGCCACATGGGTGTTGGCCACCGGCTCCACCGCCAGGCGCGCCTGGGCGGCGGCTACGGGATCTGCCTTGGGTAGCCCGAGGGCGATCAAAGCCGGGCTCACCTGCTCCAAAAGCGGCCGGCTGGTGAGAACCTCGCACTGGGTGAGGAAGGCGCGTCCCTCGGCATCGGGGGTGGGGGCGGTGGCGTCCACCTGCTCGATGTGCAGGCGCGCCCCGGCGCGGTAGACGGGCGGCCGGCGCAGGTCCCAGAAGAGGCCGGCCACGGTGACCGTGAGGAAGACGGCTCCAAAGAGGACGAGGCGGGTGCGACGTGACCGCGTCGCCGGTGGGGTCCGGGGGGACATGGGATGGTTCGTCGGTGGGCAGGAGGCGAGGGTCAAGCAATGGTGAACCGGTGTCGATGAAGAAGGTAGCCAAGGGGAGCCGTCATGACCTGTGAGCAACACGAGATCTTGGTCCGCAGCGAGCGCCACGTCTGCTCTCCGCGCGAGGACGAGGAGCGCCTCGCCCACTGGCTCCACGACGAGCACGACAAGGACGTCCTCGCCGTCCACCTCGCCTACCTCCTCGACCGGATGGAAGAGGCGATGCGCTGCCAGTTCCTCCACTCGCTCCAGGAGTGTCAGGCGAGCAAGGAGCCGAAGATCCGCGAGCGCCTCGCCGAGGTCTACTTCGACGCCGATTTGACCGACTGAGGTGGCGCGGAGCGGGCGGCTTGGCGCTCCGTCCCACCGGCCGCCAGCAGGGTGGGCCGTGGGAGGGCGGGGCGATGGGCAGCGGGGTGCAGCGGCCCGGCGGGGCACGCGTTGCAGAGGGTGCACGCCGCCGCGGGGGTCACCGAGTTGGGCCGATCATCCACTCCGCTGCCGTCGCACCCGGCGCTGCACGTCCTCGGCGATGACGGCGAGCGCAGGGACGAGCAGCAGGTTGATGACGGTGGCGAAGAGGATGCCGAACCCCAGGGAGATCGCCATCGGGATGAGGAAGCGGGCCTGGACGCTGGTCTGCAGGATGATCGGGGCGAGGCCAAAGAAGGTGGTGATGGAGGTGAGGAGGATGGGGCGGAAGCGGCGCATCGCGGCGTCAACCATCGCCTGGAAGGTGTCGCGGTCGGCGCCCACATGGTTGGCGGTGTCGATCAGCAAAATGGCGTCGTTCGCCACCACCCCGGAGAGGGCGACGATCCCAAAGATCGAGAGCATGGAGAGGTTGAACCCCATCAGCAGGTGGCCGAGTACCGCCCCGACGATGCTGAACGGGATCGCCACCATGATCAGCAGAGGCTGGAGGTAGCTCCGGAGCGGGATGGCGATGAGGGCGTAGATCGCGAACAGGGCGAGGGCAAAGCCGCGGCGCATGGAGGTCATGGAGTCGCGCTGTTCCTTCTGCTCTCCCTCGAGATCGAAGGAGAGGCCGGGGTCGTCGGCCACCAGGCGGGTAAGGAGGCGCGCTTTGAGGTCGGGAATGACCTCCGCGGCGGAGGTAGTGGCGCTGTCCACCGCCGCGGTGATGTTGATCACCCGCTTGCGTCCCCAGCGGTGGATGACGCTGTAGCCGGTGCCCTCACTCACCTCCGCCGCCTGCCCGAGCTCCATCTCACCACCCGCCGGGGTGCGGATCCGCAGCCGTTCCAGGTCGGCGATGCTCTGCCGCTCGCCTTCGGGGTAGCGGACCATGACCCGCACCTCGTTGCGGCCGCGCTCGAAGCGCAGGGCCTCGGCGCCGTAGAAGGCGGCGCGCACCTGGTGGCCGAGGTCGCTCTCGCTCACCCCGAGGGCGCGCGCCGCGGGGCGCAGGTGGAGGCGGATCTCGCGCTTGCCCGGCTCGGCGTTGGTGGCAATGTCGTGGACCCCCGGGTAGGGGGCGAGGGTGGCCTGCACTGCCGCCGCCGCCGCGTCGAGGCGCGCGGGCTCCGTGTGGGCGAGCTGGATGTCGATGTTCGCCCCCATGTGCACGACGCTCGAGCTGAAGCTCAGGGAGCGCACCCCGGCAATCTCGCCCACCCGCGCCCGCCAGCGATCGGAGATCTCTTTGGCGGGGACGCCGCGGCTCTCCGCGTCTTGGAGAAACATGGCGATGGCGGCGCGGTGGCCGGCGGTGGCGCCGCCTTCCGCTACCGGTCCCATGTCGCCGATCGACCCGCCGACCACCGCGTAGAGGTGGCGGAGGATCGAGTCGCCGGGTGGCCGTGGTCGATCGTATTCCGCCACCACCGTGCGCCCCGCGGCGGCGATCCGTTCCGCCACCGCGTCGGTCACCGTGGCCGGTGTCCCCACCGGCATCTCCAGGGCAGCCTGGATCACGTCGCCGTCCACCTCGGGCATGAAGGTGAAGCGCAAGAGCCCGCCGCGCACCGTCCCGATGGTCAACAGCAAGATGGCGACGGCGATGGCCACAGTGGTGTAGCGGTGGTCGAGGGCGCGCACGAGGAACCGCTGGTATGGCCCACCGACGAAGCGATCGAGGAGGGTGCACGAGTGGCGCCGGAGGCGGTCGATGGCGCCGAGCAGGCCGCGGGCGGCCGGTCGCGGCGCGCCGATCGAGAGGTGGGAGGGGAGGACGAAGAGCGTCTCGGTGAGGGAGACGAGGAGGATCGGCACCACCACCATGGGGATCGTCCCGATGAACTTGCCGAGCATCCCCTGAACGAAGGCGAGGGGGACGAAGGCGGCGACCGTGGTGAGGGCCGAGAAGACGACCGGCAGCCCCACCTCCACCGTGCCGTCCGCCGCCGCTTGCGGATAGGGCTTGTCCCGGTGGCGGTGGTCGTAGACGTTCTCGCCGATGACGATGGCGTCGTCCACCACGATCCCCAACGCCATGATGAAGGCGAACAGAGAGATCATGTTGATGGAGACATCGAGGGCCGGCATGAGGAGCAGGGCGCCAAGAAACGACACCGGGATCCCGAGCATCACCCACAACGCGAGGCGGAGCTCCAGGAAGAGGCCGAGACAGAGAAAGACCAGGACGAGACCGGAGATGGCGTTGCCGAGGAGGAGGCGTTCGCGCGCCCGCAGGACCTCGGAGCGGTCATCCCAGGTAGCAACGTGGACGGTGGCGGGGAGCTCGCCCCGCTTGCGCTCGAGGTAGCGGTGGACCGCGCGGGAGATCTCCACCGGGGTCTGGTCGCCCACCCGGTAGATGTCCACCATCGCCGCGGGCAGGCCGTCGAAGCGCGCTACCGTGTCGGTCTCGCGGAAGGTGTCGCGCACCTGGCCGAGATCCGAGAGGCGCACCCGGGTGCCGTCGGGCTTGGCGATCACCACGATGTCGCCATAGGCCGCGCCGGTGTCGCGTCGCTCGGGGGTACGCACGAGAATCTCGCCGCCGGCCGCGCGGAGGGTCCCGCCGGGCAGGTCGAGGGAGGCGTGGCGAACGCGCGTCGCCACCTCGTCGAGGGTGAGGCCGTAGCGGCGCAGGCTCGTCTCGGAGATCTCGATGGCAATCTCGTACGGGCGCACCCCGGAGAGGTCGGTCTGGGTGATCTCCGGGAGGGCGAGGAGGTCGTCGCGGATCGCCTCCACCTGCTCGCGCAAAGTGCGTTCGTCCAGGTTGCCGTAGACCACCACCGAGATCACTTGGCGCCGGTTCTCCAGCTTGCTGACGATCGGCTCCTCCGCCTCCTCGGGCAGGGTGGTGAGCCGGTCCACCGCGTTCTTCACGTCGGCGAGCACGAGGTCGGCGTTCTCCCCCTCGCTCACCGTGGCGGTGATCGTGGCGCCACCCTCCAGCGCCTGGGAGGCGACCTCTTTGATTCCCTCCACGCCGGTGATGGCCTCCTCCACCGGTAGGCAGATGCCGCGTTCCGCGTCCTCAGGGGTGGCGCCGGGGTAGGGGACGGTCACCTGGACCATGTCGAGGGAGACCTCCGGGAAGACCTCTTGGCGCACCACCTGCCCGATGATCAGCCCGCCGATCACGAAGACGAGCATTAAGAGGTTGGCGGCGACGTGGTTCGCCGCCATCCAGCGGATTGCCTGGTTCACCGGCCATCCTCCGCGGGCGCGGTCTCGCTGGCCGCCCCGCCCGCCACCGCGGGGGGCTGGAGGGTGGGGGCGGCCGGCGGCGCGGGCTCCGCCTCCCCTTCCGCCGCGACCTCCACTTCCACCGGCCGCAGGACCATCCCGTCCGCCCCCCCCGTCAGCCGGGTGAGGACGACTCGCTCACCGTCCGCCAGGCCGTGGTCCACGAACACCACCTCCCCCTCGCGCCACACCACCGTGACGGACCGCAGGACCAGCCGATTGTCCTTGCCGGCAACCCCGACGCGCCCATCGGTGCCCAAGGCGCGGCGCGGAATCGCCACCACGTTCGCGAGGTGCGCACCCGCAATCTCCACCTCCACGAAGCGGCCGACCTCCAAATCGGCGCGGCCACTTTCGTGGTGGCGGAGCTGGTACGGGTCGTCCACCGCCACCACCACGCGGACCATGCGGCCGGTGGGATCGACCTCGCCGAGGGCGCGGACGACCTGCCCCGGCCACCGATCGGTGCGCGCGCCGCGGCGGACTCGCACGGTCGCGGGCGAGCCGTGGCCCTCCTTGCCGCCGTCGGCGCGCGGGATGGCGAGGGCGGCGGCCTGCTCGTCGCCGAGGGGGACGATGACCTCCGCGCGGTCGGTGCCGGCCACCTGCGCCACCGGCGTCCCCGGCCGCACCACCTGTCCCACCTCCACCTCCTCGCTCCGGACGCGGCAGGCAAACGGCGCGGTGATGCGAGTGCGCGCCAGGTTCAGCTCCGCCTCTGTGACCGCGGCCTTGGCCGCCACCACCGTCGCCTTGGCCGCGGCGAGCTGCGGCGCGTAGACCACCAAGGGCGGCGGTGGCTCGCCCGCCGGGTGGAGGGTGCGCCACTCGGCGGCCGCCACCTCCGCCCGCCCCTCGGTGGTGGTGAGTTCCACCGCCGCCTTCGCCAGGGTCGCCTTCGCCTGCTCCACCGCCAGGAGGTAGTCGGTGGCCTCGAGGGCGAAGAGCGGTGCGCCGGCGTCAAAGATGCCGCCCGCCACCAGGTTCGGCGCCACCTCGACCACCCGCCCCGACACCTCGGGGGTGATCGCCACCGCCCGCGCCGGCTCGATCGTGCCGGTGGCGTGGACCACCGCCCGGTGGTCCACCGCGTGGACCGTCACCACCTCCACCAGGGGGCCAGGGTGGGCGACCGCGGCGGGCGTGGGCGGCTTGCGCGCGTGGAGCAAAAACCGCGTCCCGGTGATACCGGCCAGCAGGATGACGACGGGCAAGAGGAGGCGGAGGAGGTTCGATCGCGAGGCCATGGTCTCTCGTGGAAAAAAGTCAACAAAGCGGTGCGGCGAGCAGGCCGACCGCCCGCTACACGATCACGCGGGCGACGCGGGGAGGGGCGGAGGGTGCGGGTCGCCGGTGGCGCCCGGGGCGCACCGCGCTCGCGGGGAAGGTAGAGGGTGCGCGCAACGAAACAGAGCGACGGAGGGGGGTGGGGGCGGCGGTGTGATCTATCTCGGGGGGGACCGTGGCCCTGCCAGCGGCGGGCCGCGGGGCGCACACCGCGGTGTCGCGCGGGTCGCGGGCGGGCGCACCGGCGCGGGCCATCTCCCTCCCACCGGCGGTCGTGGATTCCGTGGTCCCTCTTTCTGCCGGGCCCAACAGGACCGCAGAAGCCCATGCTTGGGGCCATGGTAGGGGGCCGGGTTTTGCCTCTGGGCGCCGGTCCGTGCAGCCCGCTACCCGCCGCCGCTGGCGCCGGACCGCGCCAGACGCGGTGGTGGGTAGTATCTCCCTCATCGGTCCACCTCCACCCCGGGCGCCTCGAACGCATCGGGCGCCTCGCTCTCCACGGAGGCCGCGTCCGTGGCCCACCCTCCGCCCAGGGCGCGGGCGAGGGTGGTGCGGGCGGTGAGCAGTTCGCGGCGGGTGGCGAGGAGATCGGACTCGGCGGCGAGGTGGGCCTGCTGGGCGGTAAGCATCGGCAGGTAGTCGCTCACCCCCTCGAGGTAGCTGTCCCGGGCGGCGTGCAGGGTTGCGGCGGTCGCCGCGACCCGCTCCTCGGTGCGCGCCACCGCCAGCTCGCCGGTGCGGTTGGCGGTGAGGCCGTCTTCCACCTCTTGCAGGGCGCGCAACAGGGTCGCGCGGAAGGTGGCGGCGACCGCCTCGCGCTCGTGCTGGCGCGCCCGGGCGATCGCCCGCAACCGGCCGCCGTCGAGCAGCGGCGCGGTCAGCGCCGCGGCGAGGTCCCAGAAGCGGCCGCTAATCGCGCCCGCGGAGAAGGCGGTGGAGGAGCGGCCGAGGTTGGCGGTGAGGCGCAGGGCGGGCATGCGCGCGGCGATCGCCGCGGCGGCGCGGCCATCCGCGGCGGCCAGGCGCGCCAGGGCCCCGGCGAGGTCGGGGCGGTGGGTAAGCAGGTCGATGGGGATGCCGGCCGAGCACACGGGCGGCGGTGCGGGAAGGTCGGCGCGTGCGCCCGCCACCGCCGCCTCGGGAATCTTCCCGGCGAGCACCGCCACGCCGTGCTCCGCCCGCGCCAGGGCGCCCTCCACCGCCGGCCGGCGGGCGCGCGCCCCGGCCAGCGCCTGGCGCGCCTGGTAGAGGTCGAGGGCGGGGGCGATGCCGGCGCGGTAGCGCCCCTCCACCGCTCGCACACTCTCCGCGAACGAGGCAATGGTGCGATCCAGCAGGGCGAGCTGGGCGCGTGTTTCTACCGCCAGGAGGTAGAGGTCGGCGAGTTGGGCGGTGGTGGTGACCTGAAGGGTCGCGAGGTCGGCCTGGCTCGCCTGCACCTCAGCCCGCGCCGCGTCGCGCTCGTTGCGCACCCGGCGCCACACGTCGAGCTCATAGGCGGCGGCAAGCGACAGGGTGTAGCTGGTGCCGGTGTCGGTACCGAAAAAGCCGGGCCGGCTGGTGCGGCCGATCTGGCCGCGGGTGTCGAGGCTCGGGGTGAGCGGGCCGGCCGCGGCCACCGCTGCCGACTCCGCCGCCTCCAGCCGCGCCAGGGCGGCGGCGAGGTCTTGGTTGAGGGCGAGAGCGTCCGCCTCCAGCTCGTCGAGGCGCGGGTCACCGAAGGCGCGCCACCACTCGCTTGTGGCGCGCGGGGCGCGCGGGGTCGGCTCACCAAAGGCGGGGGGCAGGGTCAGCTCGCCCAGTGCCGGGGCCACGTGGTGGGACGCGCACCCTGCCAAGAGAACGGCGCAAGCGAGGGCGGCGGCGCGTCTCACGAGTGGGCCTTCATGCCGGCGGTGAGAAAGGTGACGAGGAGGGTGACGAGCGCATCGCCGTCCAGCGCGGTGGGCCGGTGGTGGCCCGCCACGGGCGGTGCCACCGCGACGAACAGGGTGTGGGCCATCGCCCCGATGCAGAAGTGAAAGCGCCACTGGATCACCTCCGGCGCCACCTTCGGGAGGGCGGCGCAGAGGGCGGGGAGGTAGCGCTTGATGACCGGCCGCATGCGGGCAAAGAAGTGGTCGCGTGCCCCGGGTTCAGGCTCGTGGAGCAGGCGGGCGACGAAGGCGATGAAGTCACGCCCCTTCGGGTCGGTCGTCCGAAAGCGCACCGTGGGTTCGATGAAGGCGCGCAGGAGCGTGGCCACCCGCGGCCGCCGGCTGGCCGTGGTCGCCGCCTCCAGCTCCGCCTCCATGCGCGCCAGGCGTTCACGGTTCAACGGCGCGAGGCGGCGGTCGATCACCGCCCGGATCAGGGCCTCCTTGGAGCCGAAGTGGTAGCCCACCGCCGCCAGGTTCGCCCCGGCGGCGTGGGTGATCGCGCGCACCGAGGTGGCGTGGCAGCCGTGGCGCGCAAACAGCGCTTCCGCCGCGTTGAGCAGCCGCTCCTTCGTGTCCGTCTCGTCGTGCATCGCGATCGCCACGGAGGTTCCCTCCCGGAGGAAACGCAAGTCAAACGTACGTTTGAACTCTGGTCAAGGCCGGCGCGGAGATGCAGTGGCGTGGTAACTGGCAGGCTCGCGTTGCCAGTGCGTCACCCGCCTTCCGGGGCCGTAAGGCGGTGGTGGCGCCCGCCTACCGGCTCTCGATGCGGATCCGTTCGATGGCGCGTGCCCGGCCGGTGGCCTCGTCCGCGTCGATGACGCAGCCGGTGACCTGCATCATGCCCTGGGTGGTCGGCTTGAAGCGGGCAGGGCGGCTGGTGAGGAAGCGTTCGATCGCGACCTCTTTCTCCATCCCGATGACCGAGTCGATTGCCCCGCACATGCCGGCGTCGGTGAGAAAGGCGGTGGCCCCGGGGAGGATGCGTTCGTCCGCGGTCTGGACGTGGGTGTGGGTGCCGATGCAGGCAGTGATCCGGCCGTCGAGGTAGTGGGCCAGGGCGACTTTCTCGCTGGTTGCCTCGGCGTGGATGTCGACGATGATCACCGGGGTGCGCGCGGCGAGCTTGGCGATCTCGCGGTCCGCGACCCGGAAGGGGTCGTCGATGGGCTGCATGAAGACCCGCCCGATGAGGTTGAGGACCCCCACCTCGACGCCGTTGCGCGCGGTGACCGTGCGCGCCCCAAGGCCCGGCGTCCCCGGCGGGTAGTTGGCCGGACGGAGGAAGGCGCGTTCCTCGTCCATGCCCGCCACAAACCCCTTCTGCGCCCAGACGTGGTTGCCCGAGGTGATCACGTCGAGGCCGGCGGCCAACAGGTCGTTCTTGTTCTCGCGGGTGATGCCAAAACCACCGGCCACGTTCTCGCCGTTGCCGATTGCGAGGTCGATCGCGTGGTCGCGGCGCAGGGCGGGGAGGGCGTCGTGGACCGCCCGGCGGCCGCCTTTGCCGACGATGTCACCGAGGAAGAGGATGCGCATAAGGCGAGGGGAGAGGGATCGGGAGATCGGGGTCGGGGTGGATGGCCGCCTGCAGCGGCCAGTGGATGGCTGGGAGTCGACCTATCCACCACTCAATATCGCCGGCCCCACGGGGTTGGCACCATCCCTATCCCCTATCCTTCCTACCTGGCGAACTCGACGAAGCGGCTCTCGCGGATGGCGACAACCTTGATCTGGCCGGGGTAGATCATCTCCTTTTGGATCTGCTCGGCGATCTCCTTCGCCGCCAGGCGCGCCTCGGCATCCCCCATCTTGTCGGTGTCGACGATGACGCGGATCTCGCGCCCGGCCTGGATGGCGTACGCCTTCTCGATTCCGTCGTGATTGGAGGCGATGCGTTCGAGGTCGGTGAGCCGCTTGACGTGGGTCTCGGCCGCCTCCATGCGGGCGCCGGGGCGGGCGGCAGAGAGGGCGTCGGCGGCGGCCACCAGGATCGACTCGACGCTGTTCGGCTCGACCATCGCGTGGTGGTAGAGGATGGCGTTGATCACCGTCTCCGGCTCTTTGTACCGCTTCGCCAGGTCGGCGCCGATGTGGGCGTGGTCGCCCTCCATCTCTTGGTCGACCGCCTTGCCGATGTCGTGCAGGAGGCCGGCGCGGCGCGCCATGGCGGCATCACAGCCAAGCTCGCTCGCCATGATCCCGGAGAGCAGGGCCACCTCTTTGGCGTGGTCGAGCTGGTTCTGGCCGAAGGAGGTGCGGTAGTTGAGGCGGCCGAGGAGCTTGATGAGCTCCGGGTGGAGCCCCTGGACGTCGATCTCATAGACCACCCGCTTGCCCGCCTCGATGATCTGTTTCTCGATCTCTTCCTGACACTTCGCCACCGTCTCCTCGATATGGGCGGGGTGGATCCGGCCGTCCTTCACCAGCCGGCCGAGGGCCATGCGCGCCACCTCGCGGCGCACCGAGTTGAAGCCGGAGACGACCACCGCGTCGGGGGTGTCGTCGATCACCACGTCGATGCCGGTGGCCGCCTCAAAGGCGCGGATGTTGCGCCCCTCGCGGCCGATGATCCGCCCCTTCATCTCTTCCGAGGGGAGCGGCACGACGCTGATCGCGTGCTCGGAGACGTGGTCGGAGGCCATCCGCTGCATGGCCAGGGACATGATCTTCTGGGCTCGCGCATCTCCCTCCTGGCGCGCCTCGTCCTCGATCTGGGTGATCAGCCACGCCGCCTCGTGGCGGGCCTCCTCCTCCAGGTGGCGGGTGAGCTCCTCCTTCGCCTTCTCGACGCTGAGGTGGGCGATGTTCGCCAGCTCGGTGACCCGGTCTTCGATGAGCCGGTCGAGCCGCTGCTCCTTCTCGTGCAGGCGCGCGGTGGTCTTCTCCACATCGTGCTCGCGGCGCTCGAGCGCCTCGTTGCGTTGGCTCAGGCGCTGCTCCTCCGCCGTCAGCCGCTTGGATTCGGCGGCGAGGTGGGTGCGCTCATCGCCGAGGGTTTTGTGGATCTGGTCGGCCGCCTTGTGCGCCTCGTTGCGCAGCCGTTCCGCCTCCAACTCGGCGCGGCTGAGAAGCTCCTTGCGCTCTAGCTCCGCCTCCTTGCGGCTGGTCTCGTTCGTGGCAAGGGCACGTTCGGTGATCCGTGCCACCTCTTGCTGGGTGGAGCCGATGTGGGACTGGACGACCAGCCGGTGGGCGATGGCACCCACCGCGGCGCCAGCGATGGCTCCAAGAATTGCGATGACGATCTCCATGATTACCTCGTGGGAGTAGGGGGGTTGCCGGTAGCCTCACCGGCTTGGTGGTGTGCCGTGGTTGGCGCGGCGCGCAGGGTCGCGAGACGCTCGGCGAGGATCGCCTCGCGCCCCAGCGCACCGGGTTCGTAGTAGCTCCGTGGCTCGGGGAGGTACGTCTGGGCGACGTAGTGGCCCGGGTAGTCGTGCGGGTAGCGGTACCCCTCGCCGTGGCCAAGGCGCGCGGCGCCCGCATAGTGGGTGTCGCGCAGGTGGGGGGGCACGGGGAGGGTCGGGCGCTCGCGCACCTCGCGCCCGGCTCGGCCGATGGCGACGGTGGCGCTGTTACTCTTCGGCGCCAACGCCAGGTAGAGGGTGGTCTCCGCGAGGATGAGCTGCGCCTCGGGCATGCCGATCCGCTCCACCGCCGAGAAGCCGGCGTCGGCCACCACCAGGGCCATGGGGTCGGCGAGCCCCACGTCCTCGGCGGCGAGGATCACCAGGCGGCGGGCGATGAAGCGCGGCTCCTCGCCCCCTTCGAGCATCTTCGCCAGCCAGTAGATGGCGGCATCGGGGTCGGAGCCGCGTACCGATTTGATCAGGGCGGAGGCGGTGTCGTAGTGCTCATCGCCGTCGCGATCAAAGTGGCGGCCGCCGTACTGGAGGCAGCGCCGCACCCCGTCGTCGGTGATCGTCACCGTGGGCTCACCGTCCGCCGCGGTGGCCACCGCGACCATCTCCAGGGAGGCGAGGAGGCGCCGGGCGTCGCCGTTGGCCAGGCCGATAAGCGTCGCCCGTGCCGCCTCCGTGACCACCACCCCCTGGCCGGCCAGCCCGCGCTCGTCGGCCAGGGCCCGCTCCAGGAGGGTCGCCAGCTCCGGCTCGCCAAGGGGGTCGAGGCGGTAGAGGTGGACGCGCGAGCGCAGGGGCGGGATCAGGGCGTGAAACGGATTTTCGGTGGAGGCCCCAATGAGGACGATGTTGCCCCGCTCGGTGTCGGGCAGCAGCGCGTCTTGCTGGCTCTTGTTGAAGCGGTGGATCTCGTCCACGAACAGGAGGGTCGGGGGCTCGCCCGCGCCGCGCCGGCGGATCGCCTCGGCGAGCAGCGGCTTGAGTTGGGTCAGCCCGTCGGCCGCCGCGTTGAGACGCCGGAAGCGCGCCCCGGAGGCGGTCGCGATCACCCGCGCCAGGGCGGTCTTGCCGCAGCCCGGGGGGCCAAAGAGGATCAGGGAGGGGAGCTGGCCTTGCTCCACCGCGCGGCGCAACCCACTCCCCGGCGCCACCAGGTGGGGCTGGCCGACGATCTCGTCAAAGGTGCGCGGCCGCAGCCGGTACGGCAGGGGCCGTCCCGGTCTTTCTGTCTCGCTGGGCTCGCTGGCGTCGAATAGGTCCACAGGTCATCCGCGCTGCCACCCCCTGGATGCGCCTGCGAGTCGCGGAAGCGAGCCGCCGGGCGGGTGAGGAACCCCGCCTTACCGTGTGGGTTGTCTTCTTGAACCTGTCATGAACAGGTCGGGAGTGGGCTGGGAGTTTAGGCTTCTCTCCGCGGGGAGAGCATGCACACCGTCCTCAGATCGTCGTCCCTCGAAGATCGTGTTGGTTCAGAGAAAAGCTTCCCATCACGCGTAAGGCAGGGCATTTCACTCCACCACTACCGCCTCGATTTGGCGGGTTTGTGCATCTAGAAAGGTGTCGAACTGGCGCATCTTATTTTGGGTTTGGATCAGCTCATCCGCCATGTGGACGAGGGCGAGGACTGCAACTTTTTCCAGATTAGCCTGGGGCATCGCCTTGGCGATCGCCTCCAGACGCAAGTCTACCATCGCCGCCGCGCGCTCCACATCCGCCGCGTTCCCGTCGCTGCAGAGCGGGTAGGTACGGCCGGCGATTTGGACGGTAACGTTGTTCATGGCCGTTACTGGAGGGTGAGCTCCTCGGTGACCGGGGTGCGCCGGTCATCGTGCGGGGCGGCCGGTGGCTTCACCGCCGGTGGCTGGGTGAGGGCGGCATCGAGACGGGCCTTCAAAGATTGGAGACGATCGCTGACGACCAACCGGCCGTGCCGCAGGGTGGTGAGCTCGCACTCCTGCGCCTCGAGGGTCTGGTGGAGGCGGGCGAACTCTTGCCGAGCGCCGGAGCGCACCGCCGCCAACTCGGCGCGGGCCGTGTCGCGCTCCTGGCGAGCGGCGTGCAACGCCTCCACCAGGCGATGGATCCCCGCCTCCAGGCGGGCAAGGGGTAGCTCGCTTTGCTCCATGGCTCCGGCGTGGAAATAGATATACCAACCTGAACGCCATGCTACGGAGGGGTCGGGAAGGGGTCAAGGCGAGGGGTGGGGGGGGCG
>MNYW01000040.1 GCA_001873295.1 Nitrospirae bacterium CG2_30_70_394
GGGCCGGAGCCGCACCCTGGCCGGGGCGGGCCGCTGCACCCTTGCTTACCGCGGTGTCTGCGATGGCCGCGGACGCCGAAGAGGTGTGGCTTCCCGAGCGGGCCGCCGCACCCTGGGCCGGAGCCGCACCCTGGCCGGGGCGGGCCGCTGCACCCTTGCTTACCACGGTGTCTGCGATGGCCGCAGACGCCGAAGAGGTGTGGCTTCCCGGGCGGGCCGCCGCACCCCGGGCCGGAGCCGCACCCTGGCCGGGGCGGGCCGCTGCACCCTTGCTTACCGCGGTGTCTGCGATGGCCGCAGACGCCAGAGAGGTGTGGCTTCCCGAGCGGGCCGCCGCACCCCGGGCCGGAGCCGCACCCTGGCCGGGGCGGGCTGACTGGCCGTTCGAACCGGCGGACTCCGCGGTGGCCGCGGCCACCCGCTGGGTTAGGTCGCGCAGGGCGGGGAGCAGGTGGCCGGCGAGCTCTTCCTTGCGCAGCCGGCTGTGGCCGGCCAGGGCGAGCAGCTTCGCCGCCTCCGCCAGGCGCTCGCGGCTGTGGCGCAACAGCGCCTCTATCGACCAGTGGCCCTCCTCTGCTCGCGCCTCCGCGGCGCGATTGAGAATGGCGTAAATCCGTTGCAGTTGACGGGCCGGGTTTTGAAGACGGGACATGGCTGCCAGCTCCACAAGGGGATGATGCAAGAGACGCTAGATCAGGCGCACCAAGCGCGCCATCAAAAAGTGTCCCATCGACACGCCCTCCGCGCCACTCCAGTCCGGGGGCGCCGCCACGCGCCGGCGGTCACACGGCGGTTACTGCGGTGGCTTCCGCCGGGCGGCGCCACGGCCACGCCGTCCCTTGGTGCGGCGCGCTGGCGCGGTGGCGCTGGTGATCACCATCCGGGCGATGCGGCGGGCGTGGTGGTCGATGCGCATCACGCAGTTGAGGGCGTCGAGGTGGTAGGCGTGGGTGGCGAGGGACTCGGCGATCCCACCCTGGAGGCGGGCCACGTGGTCGTGGCGCGACTGCTCCTCCATGGCGCGGACCTGCCCCTTCTCGCCCACCACGTCGGCGGCGGCGGCCGGGTCGCGGCGCACGAAGCTGTCGATCGCACGCGCCACCAGGCCGCGCACGGTTTCCAGGAGGATGGCGATCTCCGTGCGCCCCTCGGGGGTGAAACCGGCACCGGCGCGCGCGAGGCGCTGGACCAGGTGGCCGAGGTCGAGCTCGATCACGTCGCCGATGTGTTCGATCTCGTTCACCACGCCGTTGGCGCTCATCACCTCCTGTGCCTCATGCGGCGCCAGGTCCGCGCTGGAAATCAGCCGGAGGTAGTCGGCGATCTGCCGCTCCAGGTAGTCCACCAGATCGTCCTTGGCGGCGATCTCGCGCATCGCCTCGAGGTCGGCGCGAAAGAGGGTCTCGGAGAGGCCATCGAACATGGTGTCCACCACCCAGCCCATGCGCCGCGCCTCCTGGCGCACCGCCTCCAGGGCCTGGGCCGGGCTCTCCAGAAACTCCTGGTCGAGGTAGCGCGACTCGAAGCGCGCCTCCTCGTCCCGGTCGGGGACGAGAAGCCGCAGGCCACGGGCGAAGAGCGGCGCCAGGGGCAGCAGCAGGAGCGCGTTCACCAGGTTGAAGAGGGTGTGGGCGTTGGCCACCTGGTGAGGGGTCGCCGCCACCCCCACCGCCGGGGTGAGTTGGCGCAGGAGGGCGGCAAAGAGGGGCAGAAACCCGACCCACAGGGCGACCCCGATGACGTTGAACAAGAGGTTGGCGGTCGCGGCGCGCACCGCCTCTCGCGACTTGCCGACGGCGGCGAGGTTGATCTTCAAACAGGTGCCGACGTTGGCGCCGAGGACGATGGCGATCGCCGCCTCCAGGGGCACGATCCCCTGGACCGCGAGGGCGATCAGGATGCCAGTCACCGCCGCCGACGATTGCAGGACCACGGTCACCCCTACCCCCGCGGCGATCCCTGCAACCGGGTTGGACAGGGAGGCCAACCAGCGGGCGAGGAGGGGGTCGCCGCGCAGGGGTACGACGGCCTGGCCCATCACCTCCATCCCGAACAAAAGCAGCCCGAAGCCGACCATCGCCGCGCCGGCCTGGCGCACCCCGTCGCGCCGGGCGAGGAAGAGGATGGGGACGCCAAGGCCGATGCAGAGCAGGCCGTAGTGGGCGATGTGGAAGGCGATGATCTGGGTGGTGACCGTGGTCCCGACATTCGCCCCGAAGATCACCCCGACCGCGCGGGTCAGGCCGATCACCTCCGCCTGCACCAGCCCCACCACCATGATGGTGGTCACCGAACTCGACTGCACGAGGGCGGTGAGGGTGGCCCCCACCACGGCACCGAGGTACGGGTTGGGGGCGAGGGTGCCAAGCCAGTCACGCAGCCGTTCGCCAACGAGGCGCTGGAGGGCGTGGCTCAGCCGCTCCATGCCCAGAATGAAGAGGCCGATCCCGCCGACTAGGCCGATCACCACCTCGACCGCCACGGCGCTGGAGAGCGCGCCGCCGCCGCCACCGGGAAGGACGGCGAGAGCCCCGACGATCGCCGGGGAGATGGGGAGTCCGGCGACCAAGGGGGTGCGCCTTTACCCCTGCCCCATCGCCCAGCGCAACAAGCCGTGCTCCTGGTTGTCATTCACGTGGCGTGGCTCCGGCGCCACCTCTGGCCGCGGGCCAAAGTCGAAGCGGTGTCCGCCCACGTCGATCCCGTTGAGCATCTGGAGCCCGGAGTGGCTTGGCTGAAAGAAGAAGACCACCAACTCACTGGACGGGGTGGCGGCCTCGTGCACCAGGCGGGCGAGGCCAAACTTCAGGTTGCGAAGATACGATTGGCGCGCGCCGTGGCGCACGAAAGGGTCGCTCATCGCGGTGATCTCGTCGCTGGAGAGGACCGCTACCTCCACCGCGGCGCGCAGCTGGGCATCCTCCACCACCGCCTCGGGAAAGGCACCGCCAACGATGTAACGGCTCACCTCGGCCGCCACCGGCGCGGGCAGGGCGATGAAGAAGTCGCTGAAATCCCCCGCCTGGGTGTGCACGCGGACCACCAACAACGGCACCCCCGCGGCGCTCTCTACGCCAAACACCACCGCCGGGCGCCCCTCCACCTGGCGCCACTCGTCCGCGACCGCCGGCGGCGTGGTGAGCAGGATGACCAGCACCATCCACCAGCCCATGGGTCGCCGCCCTCCCCCCGTGTGTCGTCGCCGTTCCATGGTGTCGTCTCGCGTCTCCCTGGTACCGTTGCCGGCCCGCCCTCGTGCACGGGCTGATTGTTACCATCGCCCACTTGCACTTCAATCTTGAGCCGTGCAAATCCGATTTGTGTCATTCACTACCCCACCCCCCTCCGGAGAGACCATGACCCGTCTGTTCATCCCCGCCCTCGCCGCCCTCCTCCTCGCCACCCCCGCCGGGGCCGCCAACCCGGTGGTCGAGATGGTGACCTCCGCCGGCACCATCACCCTTGAGCTCTACCCGGACAAGGCGCCGAAGACGGTGGAGAACTTCCTCGCCTACGTCGATGGTGGCTTCTACACCGACACCCTCTTCCACCGGGTGATCCCGGGCTTCATGGCCCAGGGTGGCGGCTTCACCAAGGAGATGAAGGAGAAGGAGACCCGCCCGCCAATCCCGAATGAGGCGGACAACGGCCTGAAGAACGAGCGCGGCACGATCGCCATGGCGCGCACCAACGACCCCAACTCCGCCACCGCGCAGTTCTTCGTCAACCTGGTAGACAATCGCTTCCTCGACCACACCCGCAAAGACGCGCGCGGCTGGGGCTACTGCGTCTTTGGCAAGGCGACCGGCGGGATGGAGGTGGTGGACGCCATCGCCAAGCTCCCCACCGGGCAGCGCGCCGGCATGGGCGACGTACCCCTCAAAGAGGTGGTGATCCTGTCGGCCCGCCGCCAGCCGACCCGGTGAGCGGCTGGCAGCGCACCGTGCGCGTCGCCGACCTAAAGCCGGGTGCGCGGCAGGTGGTGGAGGTAGACGGGGTGGAGGTCGCCCTGTTCAACGTCGGCGGGGAGCTCTTCGCGGTCGAGGATGTCTGCACCCACGATGGCGCACCCCTGGGCGACGGCACGGTGACCGGGGAAGAGATCACCTGCCCGCGCCACGGCGCCCGCTTCTCCCTGCGCACCGGCGCGGTCCTCGCCCCGCCCGCTTACGCGCCCCTGCCGTGCTACGCGGTGCGGGTGGCGGAGGGCTGGATCGAGGTGCGCGCGGCGGGGTGAGGTTGCCCTTTCTTAGCCTCGGGCCGCCGTGGTCCAATCCCCCATGGAGCTTCACGACACCCCGCGCGAGGTGATCCACCACCAAGGTGACGGTGGCCTGGAGGTGGCGTGGGCGGACGGCCACCGGTCGCCTTACAGCGCGGCGGAGCTGCGCATCCACTGCCCCTGTCCCGAGTGTCTCACCGGCGGCGCCGACCGCATCCGGCCGGCGCCAGCGCCGGGGATCCGCGTCGACGGGGTGGAGCCGTACGGCCACTACGCCCTCGCCCTAGCGTTCAGCGACGGCCACCACGACGGCATCTTTCGTTGGGACTATCTACGCTACTGGTGCCCGTGCGCGGCGTGCGCAGAGCGGCGCGCGCGGGACAACGGCATCGCCCTACCGGAGCCGGATTTCGCCCTCACCGCCGCGGCCAGTTCCGGCGGTTGCGCCTGTGGCTCGGCCGCCACTGCCCACGCCGCCCCCCATCCCCTCACCCTCCAGCCCGGCGCGCGGCCCCAGTCCATCACCCTGCAGGGGGTGAGGAGATGATCCGCCGCGTCGCCACCGTGGTCGTCGCCCTCGCCCTCCTGGGCTGCTCCTGCGCCGGCCGGGAGGCGAGCAAGGCAATCGAAAAGGCGGATCGCGCCTATCAGGCCGAGCAGTACGACCAGGCGCGCGCCGGTTACGAGGAGGTGCTGCGCCGCTGGCCCAACTCCGACGCCGCGATCCGCGCCGAGGAGGGGCTGGAACGGCTGGCCAAGGTGGGGGCCACACCGACCCCCGATTCCCCTTGAGCACCCCCGGGGGCGCTGTCTCAGGGTGAGACGCGCGCCCACAGACGTGCGGCTGGCGACCGCCGTAAAGGCGGCGGATCAACGAGTTCAGCCCCTGGCATCGCCATTGCTACAAACCGGAGACCCCCGTTACCCAGGACCCCTCGGAGCTTGCCGCCATGGCCGCCTACACCTACCAGATCGTTCACCGTACCACCCGCCAACACGCCTCCGTCACCTGGGATCGCGAGCACGGCCAGGTGTGGGGGCCGGTCGCCGCCGAGGTCCGGCAGGCTGCCGATGAATGCGGCGCGAGCGTCCTCACCTGCCTGCCCGGCACCCTCGACTCGATCGCCCCCCATCTGAAGAGCGACCACGGCCTCCTCTGCATTCTGGACCACCTCGGCTGGGAGTTTGCCCAGCGCGGCTGAGGTGCGCCGGAGCCCTCTCTCCCGCGCCGCCACCCCCCCGCCTGCACGGCTGCATCGACCCCACCGCCTAGGAGGCTGGCGGACCGGGTCGAGCGTGACGCAGACGCGGCCTCGAGTCCGGATGCAGCGCCGTTCGTCGCGCTACGTGGGGCTGGGCGACGAAGAACGGGAGCCGCGTCCTGGCCCACAATCCGGCAGGGGTCTGCTCGCCGCAGTCGATCGGGAGCAGGGCCGCCTCCCTCTTAGGCGCGGGTGTACTCGCGGGCGGTGATCTCGTACTTATTGAGGAGGTGGTGGAGGGTCGGGCGGCTGGTGCCGAGGTCCACCGCGGCACGCGAGATGTTGCCGCCGTTCTTCTCCAGCGCCTTGATGATCACCGCGCGCTCCACCCGCTCGCGGGCGGTGCGCAGGTCGAAGATGGTGGGTGCCTGATCACGGCCGGCAAGCTCCAGGTCCGCGGGGGTGATCCGCTCGCCGCCGGCGACGATCAACGCCCGGTTGAGGCGATTCAACAGCTCGCGCACGTTCCCTGGCCACTCGTAGGCGGAGATTGCGTCGAACGCCTCGTTGGTGAGGGTGATCTTGGTGCCGTGCTGGCCGTTGTACCGCTGCACCACCGTGTTGGCGATGAGTGCCGCGTCGTTGCTCCGTTCGCGCAGCGGCGGGAGGTGGAGCTGGACCGTGTTGAGGCGGAAGAAGAGGTCCTCGCGAAAGGTCTTGGCGAGGATCGCCTCGTGCAGATCGATGTTGGTGGCGGAGACCACGCGCACATCCACTTCGATCAGATTGTGCCCCCCCACCCGCTCGATGGTCCGCTCCTGGAGAAAGCGGAGCAGCTTCACCTGCAGGTGGAGCGGCATCTCGCCGATCTCGTCGAGGAGCAAGGTGCCGCCGTCGGCGTACTCCACCTTGCCCTTGTTCAGGGCGTGGGCGCCGGTGAAGGCGCCCTTCTCGTGGCCGAACAGCTCGCTCTCCAGGAGGTTCTCGGGGATCGCCCCGCAGTTGATCGCCACGAACGGACCCCGCGCCCGCGCCGAGCGCTCGTGCAGGGCGCGGGCGATCAGCTCCTTGCCCGTGCCGCTCTCGCCGGTGATCAGCACCGGGGCCTCCGAGTGGGCGACCTTGTCCACCATCGCCATCAACTCGACCATCGGCCGCGAGGTCCCGAGGATCCGCCCCTCGGTCCCCTCCCGTTCCTCGATCTCCTTGCGCAGGCGGAGGTTCTCCCGTTCCAGCTCGACCATCTGCAGGTTGCGCCGGAGGAGCACCTCAAGATCCGCGATCTCCACCGGCTTGGCGAAAAAGTCATGGGCACCGCGGCTCACCGCGTCCAGCGCCGTGTCGTGTTCGTCGTTGCCGGTGACCACGATCACCCGGGTGATCGGCCAGCGGCTGCGAATCTCCGACAGGGCGGCAAACCCCTCCACCGAGCTGTCCGTGTGCGGCGGGAGGCCGAGGTCGAGAAGGACCACCGAGGGCTCCTCCATGGCCATGGTGGAGAGGGCCTCGGCGCGGTTCGACGCCTGCAGGACCTCGTAGTCGGCGCTCAACGCCCAGCGCATCTGGGTGCGGATCGACTCCTCGTCATCGACGATCAGGATCTTCGGCTTGCTCATGGTGGCTCCTCACGGCCCATGATCGGTGCGGTGGGATGTCAGTTTAGTTGACACCTCCATGGGGTACAACCGCGGCGCGCCGGCGTGGCCCGCTCCCCAGGGCGAACCGGCCAAGGCAACTCCCGCGGGCGGTGCGACCTTGCCAAGATGGGCGCCGGTCGAAGGCTGCCACCGCCGCCCCCCCAGACCCGTAGCGGTCATCCGGGCGCGACCCACCCGCCCCCGGGGTCCGGCGGAGCTTGGCGATCGACCGGAAAGAAACGTCCTCGGCCCCGATCGGGGCGCGCTCCTTCGTGACCTCGCCCCAAGGCGGGCGATCACCGCTTCCGACCCGGAGTCGAGCCCGCCGCTTCTCGCCGTCACGATCGCCAACCGCCGACCGCAACCTACCCCGGCAGGCGGACCGTAAAGACCGTCCCCTCCCCCGGGGTGCTCGCGACCGCCAACGTGCCACCGTGGGCCTCGACGATGGTGCGGGACTGGAAACAGCCGATGCCGAGCCCCGCCTTTTTGGTGGTGTGGAAGGGGCGGAAGAGCTCCTGGTCGAGGAACTGGGGCGACATCCCCTCGCCCGTATCCGCCACCCGCACCCACACGGAGTGGGGGTCACGCCCCACCTCCACGCGCAGGCGCCCGGCGCCGGCGATCGCCTCCTGGCCGTTGCGGCAGAGGTTGTAGAGGACCTTCTCCAGCTCCTCCGCGTCCGCGTCGACACGCACCGGTCCGTCCGCCACCACCCCCTCCACCTCCACCCCGACCACCACCGGCAGTTGCGCCACCACCCGCCGCGCCAGCTCCACTAGCTCCACCTCCCGCCGCCGCAGGGCCGGGGGATGGGTGAAGTCGCGCAGGTTGGTGGTCATGGTGCGCATCTTCGCGACGATGTCGCCGATGGTCCGCATGGCGTCCCGCTGGAACTCCGGGTTGTCCATGTTGCGCTCGGCGTTTTGCACGATCAGGCCGAGCATGTGGGAGAAGTTCTTCAGGTCGTGAACGAGGAAGGAAGAGAGGCGCTGGAAGGTCTCCGCCTCGCGCGCGGCGGCGAGCCGCTCGGCGAGCATGGCGGCGCGCAGGGCCGCCGCCCCCTGGCCGGCAAGGGCATCGAGGATCGCGGCGTCCTCGTCGTCGAACCGGCTCCCGCTGATCTCCGGCCCGACGGTGATCAACCCCACGCACTCCCCCGCCGCCACCAGGGGTACTGCCATCTCCACCCGCATCGGCGCCAGGGCGGTGACCGCGGCGGCCACCGCCCCCTCCGCCTCCCAGGCAGACCGGGTCGCCGCCTTGCGCCGGTCACCCAGGTAGCGCAGCAGGGGCGTATCCGCCTCCAAGGTTGGAACTGGCGGGGTGTTGCCGCGCAACCGCGCCAGGCGGTACAGCCCGCCGCCCTCCGCGCGCACCCAGAGGGACGCCTCGTTCACCCACAAGGTCTCGCACACCATGTGGAGGATCTCGGGGATGATCTCCTCCGCCGCCACCCGCCGGCCGAGGCGATCGGTGAAGGTGAGCCACTCCTTCTGGTAGTCGTACCGGTGGCGGTAGAAGTTCTGCTCGATCGTCCGCCGCAGGCGCCGCCGCAGCCCCTCGGAGAGGAGCAGGGCGCCGAGGAAGAGGAGGGCGAGGAAGACGAAGAGGTCGCGGGCGAGGAGGTCGAGGGGGCGGTTGAGCCAGCGCACCCCCTCCGCCACCACCCCCACCGCCAAGAGGTAGCCCCCCACCAGAAGGAAGGTGAGGGAGTGGTAGACCACATAGCGGGAGACGAAGACCTCCACCTCCAACAGGCGGTGGCGGAGGATGGCGAAGCAGAGCAGCCCGACACACACCGTCGCCACCGCCCCGTCGCGGGCGGCGAGGTCGACCCGCTCGCTCGCAAACAGCAGGGTCTGCGACAGGTGGAAGAGGAGGTAGACGAGCCAGCCGCCCATGCCGAGGGCGAACCCCTTCGCCCGCCAGCGCACCTCGCCGGGGGCGGCGCGGTAGAGGTTCTCCAGGTTGAGCAGGGCCCAGACGAAAGCGAGGAAGAGGAGGGCGAAGAATGGACGGCCCCCCACGCCAAGGTGGAAGAGGGCGACCGGCGGCTCGTAGACCAGCTCCGGCGCGAAGATCCACGGGAAGCAGGTAAGCGCCCCCACCGGCGCCAGGGCCGCCATCGCCCATCCCGCCCAGCGCTGGCGGGCGGAGAGACGGTACGGAGTGCCGCGACCAAAGGAGGCGCTCACCCAGTACCACCCCGCCGCCTGCAGGCCGAGGCCGGCGAGGGCCAGGCGGGCAAAGAGGGGGGCATGCACCAGATACTCGCCGCCCCACAGGATCCCCATGGCGCCGCACTGCAACGCCACCCCCACCATCGCCAGGACAAAGGCACGGTTGGTGACCGGCCGCCCCCGGCGCACCAGGACCACCAGACCAATCAGCAAGGCGGCAAGCGCCGCGGCGAGGGGAGGAATGGAGCGGTACCACATGGATGAGCGGCACTACACGGGATCGGGAGTGCGGGGGTGGTCGGTTCGGCGGGCCGGAGGATGGCTGGGTGGGAGTCGCGCTGAACGATGATCCGCTGGCCAAGGGGTCGATCGCACCCCTTTTGCACTCGCTTCCGCGGACAGAGCCCGCGGTCAGCGCGGCAAGAACGCCACCAGCTCCGGGAGGCACAGGCGGGCGAACTCGGTGAGCTGCGCCGCGGCCGTCTGGGTGTCGCCGCCGGCCACGTCCACCGACAGGCGGACAAAGGCGGCGTCGGTGCGGTGGAAACGGATCGCGTGGTCGATCATGTACAGCTTCAGGAGGTACTCGTTGGTCGTGATGCGGTGCGCCATCTGGTACCAGTAGAGGAAGAGGGTCTCCTCGTCCCCCTTGCCGTAGAGGGTCTCGGCGGCGGTGAGACGGCCGCCCGGGAGCTGCGGCTCGGCGACCTCCACCACCCGCGCCCAGCGCGGCGCCCACCCGCCGCCCGGCATGCAGTGCTTGGGGGAGTGGATCTGCATCCCCTCGCGCTGCGAGGCGTAGTACCCCACGTAGAGGTAGACGGGCGACGCGCCGGGCCGCCGGTACTCGCGCAACAACGAGTCGCTCACCTTGAGCTGCTCGTAGACGTAGTCCTCAAAGCGGTGGTCGCGCCCCTCCCAAGCGCCGAGTCGGTTGGGGAGCTCCACCAACGGGGTGAGGGGCGGCATCACCTCGCTGAACGGGACGAACCGCACCCAGGCGGCCACCGCCACCACCAGACCACACGCGAGCAAGAGACGCAGCCTCACGCCACCCCCTCCCGCCGGTGGCCGATCCGGCCAAGGACCACCCCGGCCACGAACAGCAGCACCAACGCGGCGCCAAAGACCGCCACCCCGGCGAACTCGTGGAAAAAGCCCATCGCCACCTTGGCGCCGTAGCGGTCGGCGAGCACGGCGGTGCCGATGATGCGCGCCATGTTCGTCGCCACCGCGATCGGGACCGCCGCAAGGAAGAGGAACCAGCGCCGCCAACCAGGCCGCTGGGTGAGGTGGGCAAAGGCGGCGGCCAGGGCCAAGAGCGACATAAGCGAGCGGATCCCCGAGCAGGCATCCGCCACCTGCAAGGTGGTCGACTCCAGGTAGATCACGTTCCCCTCCGCGTAGATCGAGATCCCGAGGTTCGCCACCACGGTGGTGGCGACGCGCGCCGCGACCAGCTTCAAGGGGAAGGCAACCGCGTCGTAGAGGATGTACGGCAACGGCACCATGAAGAGGAGATAGCCGTAGGGAAAGGCGACCGCCTTGAGCCACCGCCAGCCAGCGAGAAAGCCGATGCCGCCGCCGAGGACCACGAGAAAGGAGAGGCGCTTGACGAACTGCTCCGCGCCGATCTCCCCCACCACCCACCCGGCGAGGCCGAGGAGCAAGAGGAGCAGCCCAGACCACGCCGGCCGCGGCGCCAACTCGGCGAGCCGCTGGCGCTGCTGCCAGAGAAAGAAGGCGGCCACGAACGGGACGAGGAAGCCGTGCGAGTAGTTGTCATCGCGCCCCCAGTCGCGCCCCATCTCCACCAAGATCGGCCCATAGGCCGCGATCGCGACCGCCGCGAAGCCGGCGATGGCGGGCCCTACCTGGCGCACGCCCGGGCGGTGCGCCCACTTTGCGGTCCTAGTGCTCATCTGCCGCCTCCTGCCGTGGCTTCCCCCCGCTGCCTTTCGACCCCAGCTTTGGCCGCCATGACCGACGAACCCGCGAGGCGCAGGATACCGTCGCGGTCGGCCATCACCACCCCCTCCCCGTCACCTCCCACCGGGGTGAGGTCGACCTCGACCCCGCCGCTGCCCTCCCGCCTCGCCACCCGCCAGCGCTGGCCGGACGCGAGGCCGAAGAGGAGCTGCACGTCTGTCGCCTTGCTCCAGGCGAGGCGATAACGAAGCTCGCTGGTGATGGCGCGGTCATCGAGGCGGCGGTTGAAAAGCAGGGCGATGGCCTCGCCGCCCTGCGCCACCTCCGCCCCCACCATCTCGCCCGCCTCTACCTCCACCTGTCGCACCCGGTGGTCCACGGGCTGGCTCGCGGTGCCGGTGATCAAGACGGTGAGGAAGAGGTCATCCGCCTGCAGCCGGGGCGGCGCGATCTCGATCCGCCAGCTCCCCGGCTCGTCGGGTCCCTGGGTCGGATCCACCCGAAGGGGGTGGTCGCGCTTGTCGAGGTTGAAGTTTTTGCCGCCGATGTCGAACTCGTGGCCGGGCCCGCCCACCGCGGTCAGCCGCGCCCCCTCAGGCAGCAGCGGCACCACCTCCAGGCGGCCGTCGTACTGGTAGAGCTTGCGCCCCTTGTCCGTCGTGTGGGTGAGGCCGCGCATCCAGGTGTAGAGGTGGCGCACGGTCTCGGCCCGCTCCACCATGGCCCGGCCACCCACGATCCGTGGCCGGTTGATCGTGTGCAGGAGCCACCGCTTGGCAAAGCGCGGGTCGGTCGCGCTCACCCGATCGACGACCACGAACAGGTCGGGCCGCACGTAGAGGAAGTCGCGCAGCCAGCGGCGCACCCGGCGGGTGCGCGCCCGGTAGTCGGCACGGAAGTTGCCGCTCTTGCTGTTGGTGAAGGCGGCGGTGACCTCGCCCTTGCAATAGACGAAGGTCGGCTCCATCGCCACCACCAGCATGTCGCCCATCTCGTAGTCGTCGCGCTCCGCCTGCCAATGGGCGAGGTCATCGGGTGAGAGGTTGTAGCCGCCCGACCCCACCCGCCGCTCGCCGCCGTCGTTGGGGAGGTTCTGGCGATCGAGGCGCGCCGCCAGCCAGCGCATCTTGGTCGCCACCGACCCGAGAAGACCGCTCGGCCCGCCGAGGAGGCGCGCGCTCCAGCGCAGCATGCTCGCCTTGGTGCTGACGTAGGAGTCTGCCGGGTCGGTCACCGTGATGCAGTTATGGGCGATCGTCTGCATCGCGTACCCGTAGTGGTGGTCGCTGTCGTAGCCGGCGTAGTAGGTGCCGCTGTCGATGGCCAGCGCCCCGCGGTGGTAGAGGGTGAAGCCGCCCGAGTCGAAGTGCTGGTGGCTCCAGAAGTGGTCGCCGACGCGGAAGGAGGCAAAGGTTGCCTCTTCGCTCCAATCGGAGCGCATGGTCACCAGACCGATGCCCCGGAAGTAGTGGTGCGGCGGTAGTTCGCTAACCGGCCGTAGGGCCGGCTCCTCCAGCGCCGGCGGCCACCACGGCCAGACGGTGGAGGTGGGCTCGTCTCGCCAATGGCCCACCCGCTTCAGCCAGTCACGGCCGTAGGGGTGGTCGTAGACCGTTGCCAAGGGGCCCAGCCCCTCGAACCAGGTGAGCTCCGGGGTGTTGTCATCGCCCATGCGCAGGGAGGTGAAGTCGGGGCGGGTGGTGTAGATCGGATAATCGATCAGCTCCGCCAGCCACGGATTCTCGGCAAACAGGTCGCGGCCGGTGGCATACCCCCACGCCGCGAGGGTCGGCACCACCACCCCGCCGAGCCCTTTGCGCAGATAGGTAATCCCCTCGTGCCAACCGCCGCCGCCGCCAATCACCTGCTGCCACACCGGCAGGTAGACGTCGAACAGAACCTGGTGGGCAAAGCGGATCAGTGGCTCCCCCTCGGGGGCGTCCGGGTAGGCAACCAGAGCGCCAATAAACGGCGCGTTGTGCAGGCGGATGTAGCCCACGTCGTTGTACGGGCTCACCCGAATCTCCCGGTAGTAGTCGTCCGCCCGGCGGGTGATGTCGACGATCCGACCCAGCATTCGCGCCCGCACCGCCGGGTGGAGGTCGGCGTAGCACCAGTCGTAGGCGACCGCGAGGACGTCCACTCGGTGGAACCACCGCCCCTTCATCTCGTCGCCCGCCAGCGCCTCGATCTCCGCTAGGTACTTCGGCTCGCGGGTTGCCAGGTAGAGGAGGAAGAGGTTGGTCTCGGCGCCGTGGTGGCGGGTGCGATCGAGGTCGCGCAGGAGCTTCGGCTGGGTGCGCAGCCAAGCGAGGTACGCCTCGTCCGGGTGCGGCAGGCGCGGGTGGTCGACGCGGTAGTGGTCGCCGACCAGCGCCGGATCCACGCCGCCGGCCGCCAGTGCGCGGGTTGCGCCGAAGAGCGCGAGCAACGCCACCGCGACCCGCAACGCCCGCGAGCTGGCCCGGTCGCGCCCTCTCCTCACCCCTCCCCTTCGCGATGGAACCAACGCACCCGCGGGGGCAGGTTGACCGTGGCGAGGAGGCCGGACGCGAGACGGCGCGCCAGCTCTCGCTCCTGGGCGGGCTGGCGCTGCTTCACCTGATAGAGGTGGCCCTTGGTCGACTGGATCGCGCCGAGGTCCACGCCGGCCGCGAGCTGCTGGATCGCCTCCACGTAGACCGGGCCGCTGTCGCGCACCGCCCGCCAAAACAGGGTGAGCTCGTCGTCGCCCGCGCCCACCGCCGGGCAGATATGGGCCACCAGGTTGCCCGTGTCGATGCCGGCGTTGATGAAGTGGAGGGTGCAACCGATCTTCTCCGGCTCGTTATTGAACAGGGCCCAGAAGGTGCAGTCGGCGCCACGGTACTCGGGGGAGAGGCCGCCGTGGAGGTTGAGCATCCCGAGGCGGCCGCGCTCCAACAAGGGGCCGCGGATCAGGGTCGTGCCGAAGACCGCGATCACGTCGGGAACAAGGACGTCGGCGAGGGCCACCACCGACGGGTGGTTGATGTAGGGAACCCAACGCACCAACTCCGGTCGGACCAGGGCGGGCGGCGCGGTGCCAAAGAAGAAGCGCGCCTCGCCGCCGCCGGCGTAGCGGCCGCGGTCGCGCCACCGCCGGCTCACCTTCGCCCACAAAGAGGCCGGCCGCAGGAGGCGCTTGACCTTCTTCACCGTCCACTCGCCACCGCGCTCGTGGACGATCCCCACCACCTCGCTCCCTTCGCATAGGCAGTTGGCCACGTAGAGGTGGCGCGGCGCGGTGCCGCACAGCACCAAGACGCGCGGCCGGCCGCTCATCGTCCCGCCTCCACCGCCACCGCAGCGGCCGGGGTCTCAACCAGCAGGTCGTGGCGGCCGAGGTCGAGGATGAGGGCGTCAGCGAAAAACTTCGGCGCCCAGTTGGGGAACTCGAAGCGCGAGTAGCCGCCCCAGATCGGCATCGAGCCCGCCACCGCGCCGGCCAGCGCGGGCGGACCGGTGCGCCGGTGGCAACGCTTCAGATACGCGATCGCCCGCCGCGCCGGCGCCACCAGCCCCACGTCATCCGTGACCTCCGCCAACCGCAGCCAGTTGATCGCCATCTGTGCCAAGCCGGTGAGACAGCAGTAGCGCGCCGTCGGACGCCAGCCATCGGCGAAGGTCCCGGCGAGGGAGCCGTCGTCCCGTTGGAGCGCAACCAGGGCCCGTGCCGCGCGCGTGGCCGCCGCCACACAGCGCTCCTCACCGAGAAGCAGGCCACCCTCCAACAGGCCGCGGATCGCGTAGGCGATCGTGTGGGTGAAGGGGTCGCGCTCCGGGGTGAAGGCGTTGGTGGCGAACCAGCCACTCGCCGTCTGCTGGCTGAGGGCCCACTCCAGGTTGCGCCGCGCCACCGCCCGCAGCTCCGCGTCGCCCGCTGCCGCCCCCGCCCGTGCCACCGCCCAGGCGGCGCGGCTGTTGTAGGTGTGCGGACAGCCGTTGTGGACGTGGGTGCGCCAGCAGCCGTCCTCGTCTTGAAAACTCGCCAGCCAGTGGCCCGCGCGTACCGCCGCCGCCAAACAGTCGGCGCGGCCGAGGCGCAGGGCGCCGGTGACCATCCCGTGGAGGATCTGGCCGGTGTTGAAGACGACCGGCGCCGAGCCCTGCTCGCCGAAGTGGCCGGGAAAGGCGCCGTCGGCGCGCTGGATGGAGAGCTCCCAATCGAGGATCCGGTGGGCGCGCGCGGTGAGCGTGGGCCGCTCCAACACCGCCGCCGCCGCCACCAGGGTCTCAACGATGTAGCCGCTCGTCTCCGGGTAGCTCGGCAGCCAACCATCCGCGAACGACCAGCCGGCGGCGACCCCGCCCGCGTCGGGCTGGCGGTCGCGCACCTCCTGGGCGTGGCTGAGCCACCCCACGGCCGCGTCGAGGTGGTCGAGGTGGCTCCCCGCCGGCCGGCGCCCGCCGAGCACAAGCTCGCCAACGATCAGCGCCAGGTGGCGCGGCCGGAGAAGGCGATAGCGCAGCGGTGCGCCGAGGAGGGCGGCGAGACTCATCGGGTCGCTTCCACGGGCGCGGCGAACTGGTCGCGCTCCAGCCCCGCGGGCAAGGCACAGTCGCTCACCACGTAGCGGAACTTCCCCGACGGATCGGCAGGAATGGCGGCGCACGGGGTGATCTCGATGGTCACTCCCTCACCCATGCGCGCCGCCAGCCCCGCACGCACCGCCGCCGCCACCGCGTCGCTCCACTGGGCGGTGGGAACCACCGCCACCTCGAGCCGGTCAGGGGCGGTCTGGTGGACGCGGAACTCACCCACCCCGTCGGTGGCGCGCAGGACGTAGATGATCGCCAGGGCGTGCATCACCGTCTGGTCGGGGCGCACCACCAAGTCGGTGGTCCGCCCAGCCACCTGGTCGAGCACGTGCAGGCCGCGCCCCTCCCGGCACCCCGCGGGGGAGAGGGTGACCCGGTCGCCGGTGCGGTAGCGAATGAAGGGCTGCGCCTCGGAACAGAGGCCGGTCATCACCGCCTCGCCCGGGGTGCCGGGCGCCACCGGCGCGCCGCTCGGGTCCACCACCTCCAAGAGGATCGACTCGCTCATCAAGACCATCTGCCCGGCGGGGGTCTCGTGGGCGGTGAAGCCGACATCGCGGGAGCCGTACTCGTTCGCCACCGCACAGCCGAAGGCGCGGCCAATCACCTCCCGCTGGTCCGGGTAGAGCGGCTCGCCGGTGGTGCAAACGACCCGCAGGCTGGGAAGCCGCAGGTCGACGCCGCGCTGCACGGCACGGCGGGCGAGGAGCGCCAGGGACGAGGCGTAGCCGTAGACGCAGCGTGGCCGGAAGCGGGCGATTGCCTCCATGTATTCGTCCATCGCCGCCGGCGACATCGCGAAGGCGTTGAGGACGAGTTGGTTCACCAGCCGGTCGCGGAAAGACTTCATGCGATCGGTCTTGGACAGCTCCACTGGCGCCCCCCACAGGTAGACCTCGCGCTCGCCCGGCTCCACCCCCCACCAGCGGCGCGCCCGCATCCGCCCAGCCGCGTCTGACGCCTGGCGCCAGCGGCCGAAGTAGAAGACCAGCGGGCGGCCGGAGGAGCCGCCGGTGTTGTAGCGATGGGCGCCGCCGCGCACGCCGCGCCAGACTATCTCGTCGCGGTGGCCACGCGCCTCCTCTTTGTCCATGAGGGGTAACCGGCGCAGGTCGTCCAGCGTGACCGAGTCCATCGCCGCCGGATCGAGCCCCGCCGCCGCCAACCGCCGGGCGTGATACGGGCTGTGGCGCTGGGCGATGCGCAACAGGGCGAGGAGCTTGGCCATCTGCAACTGCTCCACCGCCGGCCGCGGTTGCCACTGGCTCACCTCCAAATCGCGCAGGTAGGCGAAGGTCGGGCGGCGAAAGGCCGCCTCTTGCAGGCGGTAGACGAGACGGCTGGCGGCGGCGGGCATGGGAAACGGATCGGAGCGGAGAGCGCGCGGGAGTAGCCCAGATAGCTCAGCGCCTAGGATCGCGCAGGCGTGTTCCTGTGCGAAGGGGCCTCGCACCCTGGCTCCAACCTCGCGAGCAACCGCGCACCCGATCGAAACCACGGCGAGGGGAGGTGCGGGTCACCCCGCGCGGTGCCACCGGTGACCCATGCAGGGCAGGTGGCTACGCCGCCCGCACCTCGATCAAGGGCAGGCCGCGGCCGCACCAACACGGCCGGGCAAGCAGACGCCCCTGCAGGCCGGTGCGCGCGCGCACCACCGGATCGACCCGGCGCACCAGATCGGTGACCACGACCTCCCCCTCCGTGCCCGCCGCCACCGGCCGGCCGTCCGGGGTGACCACCTCCACCACGAGATGGTCACTGGCAAGGTGGAGGTGGCCCTCGGGACAGGCGTGGGCGATCAGTCCGACCTCCTCCAGCTCGACCCACGGGGCAAGGGGTGCGCCGAGGGCGCCTTCGATCGCGTCGTGCTCCATCCCGTCGAGGGTGGAAAGCGGGGCGAAGAGGGCGCGAAGGGGCACGGTGGTGAAAAGATCGCCGCGCGCCGCCACGGCCTGGGCGAGGCGCAACAGGAGCGCACCCTCCCCCTCCAGGGCGCGCGGCGGCCGCCGGCCGGCGAGCGATTCGAGGAGCTCCTCCACCTCCCCATCTTCGCCCACCAAGGAGAAGACCGGGTCCGCCACCCCCACCCCCCACCAGGCGCGGGCGCGCCACCAGACCGCCGCCTGCCACCCATCCACCGTCTCCTCCACCGGCGCCTCCGGGCGGTGCGGCAGGGGCAACTCGGCCAGGTCCAGGCCGGCGAGATCCGCCGGCGAGGCCACCAGCTCGGGCCGAAAGCCCACCGCGGCGAACCGGTCGCGGAGGAGGTCGTGGTGGCGTCCCAGGTCCACGAGAAAGTGGCGCAGGGCGCGTGCCTGGGCGAGGCCGAACCGCGCGGCCGGCCACCACTGGCGCGCCGAAAGGTCGGTGAGCAGGGCGGCGGCGCCCCCCGGTAAACGGCCACGCGACGGCAGAATCGAAAGAGGGTCCGCGCCCATCTCACCCCCTCCACAGC
>MNYW01000015.1 GCA_001873295.1 Nitrospirae bacterium CG2_30_70_394
GTTGGACTACTCCCCCCGGTCGGTCCCTACTCACCCGCCGACTTTGCTCAGGAGCGCCATGAAGATCCTCTTGGTCCAGCCGTACTACCGCCCTGACTACCACAACCAGTACCTGTGGCTGAACGAGCCCCTGGCCCTCGAGTACGTGGCCGCCGGCATCCCGGCACCACACTCGGTGACGATGCTCGACATGCGCTTCGACCCGGACCTCGAGGGGTGGCTGGCGCGCGAACGGCCCGACGTGGTGGCGACCACCGGCTACACCATCGACGCCCCGGCGATGCACGACATCCTGGCGCGAGTGAAGCGGTGGCGGCGGGAGGTCGTGACCGTGGTGGGCGGCCACCACGCCACCGTCCTGCCGGATGATTTTCGCGACGGCACCACCGACTACGTGGTCCTCGGCGAGGGGGTGCACACCTTCGCCGAGCTGCTCGAGGCGCTGGATTCCGGCACCGACCCCGGTGCAATTCCCGGCCTGGCGATCCCCGCAGGGGAGGCGGTGCGCCTGACCGCCGAGCGCGCCTACGGCGAGCTCGACTCCCTCCCCTTCCCGGCCCGCGCCCTCAACCAGCGGTGGCGAAGCCGCTATTTCTCCGCCTACCTCAAGCCCCTGGCGAGCCTGCGCACCTCCATCGGCTGCCCGTCGCGCTGCTCCTTCTGCGCCCTCTGGCGAATGACCGGCGGCCGCTACCTGAGGCGCGACCCGGAACGGATCGTCGAAGAGCTCGCCACCCTCGACGCCAACCAGCGCGTCTTCCTCGTCGATGACGAGTCCCTCGCCGACGCCAAGCGAATGGAGCACCTCGGCCACCTGATCCTCGAAGCCGGGATCCACAAGCGCTACTTCATGTACGGCCGGGCGAAGACGATCGAGGCCCACCCGAAGCTCATGGCCCTGTGGAAGCAGGTGGGGCTGGACATGATCCTCATCGGCATGGAGTCGTTCCGCGACGCCGACCTCGCCGACATGAACAAGCGGACCACCGCGGCCACCAACGAGGCGGCGGTCCGCATCTGCAACGAGGCGGGGATCCGGGTGAACGGCCAGTTCATCGTCAACCCCAACTACGCGGCGGCCGACTTCCGTGCCCTCGCCCGCTACGTGAAGCGGATCGGAGTCTCCCACCCCACCTACTCGGTCCTCACCCCCCTCCCCGGCACCGACCTCTTCGACCAAGAGCGCGACCACCTCACCACCACCGACTACCACCTCTTCGACCTCCTCCACGCCACCATCCCCACCCGCCTGCCCCTGAAGCGGTTCTACCGCGAGCTCTCCAAGCTCTACTTCACCACCCCGTCGCTGCTGCAGACCTGGCGCAACCTCCAGGCGTGGCCCGCGGGCGAGCGGTGGAAGACCGTACGCACCGTCGCCTCCCTCTTCTGGGGGGTGCGCAACTTCGCCCGCGACCACCAGCAGACCACCGGCGCCATCCGCCTGCCGCCGCGCCTCGCCGCGCCGCCGCCGCTCGGAGAGATCCACCTGCGGCCGGTGGCGTAGGAGGCTGTCCGGCTTGGTCGGAGCGGCTGGGGAGCCACGGGTCGGTGGCCCTGAGTGGGGTTGCGAGCCCCAAAAAGGGGGGCCGCAAATGGGTAGGAAGTAGGAAGGGGTGGGCGCTGCACCCCCACGGTGGGAGGGTGGCCCCGCTCTACCTTCTACCTCCTCCAGCGCCTCCCTCGTCTCCTCCCCCCCCCACGATTCGCGTTCATTCGCGGCGATCGAAAAATATCTTCCCCTGTCGTTCTCCCGCGGGACCGCCCTCAATCCGACCGCCTCACCCCAAGCCCTGTTGACGCCACTCCGACAAACTCCGTCGCCACGGCCACCGCCACGATCGCCGCGGTCTCGCTGCGCAGGACGCGCGGACCGAGGCTCACCGGGGTGAAGCCCGCCGCCCTCAGGGTCTCCAGCTCGCGCTCGATCCACCCCCCCTCGGGGCCGAGGGCGAGGAGCGACCGGCCCGCGGCCGCGGCGAGCGGCAAAGAGGCTGCCGGGTGCGCCACCAGCCGGCGGTCGTGGTGGAGGGTGGGCAGGGTGTCGCCGACGAAGGCCATCAGGCGGTGGTGGATCACCACCTTGGGCAGGCGCACCGCCCCCGCCTGCTCCAGGCCAAGGCGCAGGGCGTGGCCGATCGCCTCCGGGGTGAGCACCGGCGAGGCGAAGTAGCTGCGCTCCACCCGCCAGGCGTTGGTCAAATGCAGGGTCCCGACGCCGAGGCAGGCGAGGTCGGCGAGGAGCCGCCGCGCCACCTTCGGGCGGGGCACGGCGAGGAGCAGGTCCACCGGCGGCTCCGCTTCCACCGGCGCCCTGAGCCCCACCTCCACCTCGACCCAGTCGGGGCCGGTGGCCACCACCACCGCCTCGCCCGTGCCCTGGTCCACCACCCCGGCGCGCAAGGGGTCGCCCTTCACCACCCGCAAGACCCGCAGGAGGTGGGCGGCGCGCCGGCCGGTGAGGCGCAGGCGCGGACGCGCCGCCTCCTCGCCCTCGAGGAGGAGCAGATTCACCCATCCTCCGCGGCCCGCGCCTGATCCTCCGCGGCCCGCACCTGCTCCTCCACCACCGCCTGCACCCAAGCGAGGGCGGCGGCGGCGGCGGTGGGGGCGCGCAAGGTCCAACCGGCGAGGCCAAAGAGGCGCGCGCCCGCGCCGGTGAGGGCTCCGATCTCCGCCTCCGCGAACCCCCCCTCCGGGCCGACCACCAACCGCACCACCCCACCCCCGGGCGCCACCGCCAGGGGCGGGCCGCCCGGCTGGGCGACGAGGGCGCCAGCGAGTTCGCCGAGGCAGGCGGCGAGGGTCGCGACCGGGTGGATCGCCAGCGGCACGGGGCGGCCGCACTGGCGCTGCGCTGCGGCCGCCACCGCCCGCCAGCGCCCCTCCCGGGAGGGGCGGGTCGGGACCACCGTGTGGCCGGTGAGCAGGGGGGTGAGGTCGCACGCCCCGAGCTCGCTGGCGTGGGCGATCAGCCGCTCCATCGCCTCGCCCTTCACCACCGCCGCGTAAAGATGCAGCCGGCGCGCCGGCCGCCACGGAGGCTCCACCACCTCCTCCACCCGCACCCCCACCGCGTGGCGCGCCACCGACTCCACCCGCGCCCGCCACAGGAGATCGCCGCCGGCGAGATGGATCACCTCGCCGGCGCGCACGCGCAGGACGGTGGCGAGGTGGTGCGCATCGTCCCCGGTGAGCGCCAACCGTGCCCCCGGCGCCACCGCTCCCGGGATCGAGAAGAGAGGCATGGTGGACGGTAGCCGGTTCGTCTTCCCCTTTCAGCCGAAAAGAGCGCCCACCGCACGCGGGCGAGCGCCGGGGGGCGGGGTGAACGTGCGGATTCTGAATGCGAGCGCCCACCGCACGCGGGCGAGCGCCACCGCCCCCCGCATGGGTCGATCGACCCCGAGGAGCTAAAGCCAGGCCTGGAGCCAGGCCCGGCGCGGGAGTCGGCTCGCTCTTGGTCCCGCGTGGCCGAGCCTACGAGGGTGCGGACCGCACGATCCGGAGGCGCGCCCGCTGCTTCTCGGTGCACGCTCGCCAACGAGAGACGCCTGAGGTCGGCCGGCCGCGCGAAGCGACGGGGGCGGCGCGCGCCAAACTCCCCCCTCCTGTGGCTCGCTGGCCTTGTCCGTGCGCCTACGAAACGCTGGCGCAATGGCCGCCCCCTTTCTCACCCCCACCCTCACCGCGCACGGCCGGCGGCTGGTGGCGGCGGTGGGGGAGGGGTCGATCTTGGTCACCGGCGAGCCCGGGGTGGGGAAGAGCTGCCTGGTGGACCATTGGCTCGGCGCGGTGGAGCGGGCGAGCTGGCTCGCCCTGTCGCTCCCCGACCTCGGCCAGCGTCCACCCCTGCGCCAGGTGGCCGACCACCTCGGGGTGGGCGAGGCGGCGGACCTGGCGGCGGCGGCCGCCACCCTCGCCGGCCGGCCGCTGTTGGTGCGCGTCGATCCGGCGGAGCGGCTGGTGGAGTCGGCGTGGCACCACCTCGTTGCCCTGCGCGAGGCACTGCCGGCGGTCCACTACCTGTGGGTGGGGCGGCTGGAGGTGAAGGGCCAGATGGAGGCGAGCTGGCTGCGTCCCTTGGTGGACGACATCGTCTGCCGCGTCCACCTCCTCGCCTTCGACCCGGAGGAGTCGCGCGCCTACTGCGCCCAGTACCTCGCCACCTGCCATCCCGGCGCCACCCTCACCGAGGCGGCCCACGCCACCCTCTACGGCCGGGCGCTGGGTTATGTGCCGCTCGCCGACCAGGTTCTCGACGAGGCGGTGGCCGAGGGGCGGCGACGTGGCGCCACCACGGTGGAGGAGGCGGACGTGGCCATTGCCATCGACACCCTGCGCGGCACCTACCGCTGGCGCCCTTCCCGCCGCCGCTGGCCGTGGTTTATGGCCGCCGCGGCGGCCGCCGCCGGGGGGATCGCCCTGCTCGCCGGGCGGTAAGAGTTGCCGGACGGGGGCGCGCGGGGCACAAGCCAGCACCCACCTCCGGATCGTGCGGTTCGCCCCCTCGTCGGCCCGGTCACAAAGAACGGAACCACCCGGGCCACGATCCCCTTCGTCGTTGAGCTCCGCCGCACCACCGTCGATCGACCCCCTCCGCCAGGCTGCGAGGAGTCTGCCGGACGGGGGCGCGCGGGGCGCAAGCCAGCACCCACCTCCGGATCGTGCGGTTCGCCCCCTCGTCGGCTCGGTCACAAAGAACGGTCCACGACTCCGGGCCCGCTCCGGGCCCACACCGGGCCTCCACCGGGCAAAGGTCCGCGCGCCGAGTCGATCGACCCAGGGGGCCAGCCGCCTAGGGGGCTGTCGGACTTTGTCCCGATATGGAATCGGGCCCGCTGGCTTGCGCCACGCGCGCCAAAGTCCGGCAGATTCCTCGCGCCGCTGCTGGGGGTTGGCGCGATGGGGCCGTGGATCGCGGTGGCAACGACCCGGTCCGCCAGATTCCTCGCGCCGCCGCGCCAGCGATCGCCAACCGCCGGCCCCGCTTGGCGTGCGGCGTGAGGGGGGCGTTGGGGCGCAGTGGCACCGGCGGGGGGAATGGGAAAGAATCGCAGCCCTCCGCCTACGCCCATGCGCCGCCTTCTCCCCCTCTGCCTCTGTCTCCCCCTCCTCCTCGGGGCCCTCTCCGAGTCGCCGGCCGAGCGCGCCTTGGAGGAGGAGGTGCGGTTTGTGGCCACCGGCGAGATCGCGGTCCTTGCCACCGCCGACCATCCCCACCCCTTCGGCCTGGCGATCCAACCGGGGAGGCGGCGACTGGCGGAGGCGGCCTTGGAAGAGAGCCGGCAAGAGGTGCGCCGCGCCCTGCCCCACGCCGGCGGCTGCGTGCACCGCGCCACCCTCGGCGAGGCCTTGGCGCGCACCGTGACACCCGGGCGGGCGCGCCTCGACGAGGCGCTGATGCTCTTCGACGCGGGCCACCTGGAGCGCGCCATCACCCTGCTCTCGCCCCTCGCCGGTCAGCCCGACCCGGAGATCGCCCCACAGGCAACGTACTGGCTCGCCGAGTGTCGCCTGGCCACCGGCGAGCAGGAGGTGGCCCGCCAGGGGCTCGCGACCCTGGTGGAGCGGTGGCCCCGCCACCCCCTCAGCCCGTGGGCCCACTACACCCTCGCCTGGCTCGCCATGGAGCGCGGCGACGCGCCCGAGGCGGGGGTTCACCTGGCCGCGGCGAGCGTCGCCGCGCCGCCCCCCCTGCGCCGATCGCTGGCGGTGTGGCAGCTCAAGCTCGCCCTCGACGGCGGCGCGGTGGAGGGTGCCCAAGAGCAGATCGTGACCCTCCTGCGCAGCGGCCGCCCTACCTGGCAGCCGTCCCTCGTCCAGCTCGAGCTGGAGCTCCTCTACCACCTCGGCCGGCCGCGCGAGGCGATCGCCCTGGGCGCGGGGAGCCCCGGCGAGTTGCCCGCGGTGGAGCAGCTCACCGTCGCGTGGTGCCACCTCGACCTCGGCGAGCGCGAGGTGGCAATCCCCCTCCTCGACCGCCTCCAGCACCAACCCGGTCCCGTCGGAGTGGCCGCGGGACTCGGCCTGTTGCGCGCCGCCATCGACACCGGTGACCTGGCGGCGGCAGACCACCTGCTCGCCACCCCGCCGTTGCGCAAGGCGGGTGAACAGCTCCTCGACGCACGCCTCAAGCTTGCCCAGGCGCACCTCGCCGCCGGCGAGTCGGAGGCGGCGATGGCAGGGTTTCAGGCGATCCTCAGCGCGGCGCCGGAGGGCGCCGCCGCCACTCGCACCCGCCTGGCCCTCGCCCGCGCCCTGTTCGCCGCCAAGGAGTACACGGACGGCGCCGAGATGCTGCGCTACCTGGTGGCGCAGGGTTCGGGGCTCACCGCGGACGAGCTGACAGAGGCGCGCTTTCTGTTGGCACGCGCCCTCCACCTGCAAGGCGACCCGCGCAGCGCCGAGGAGGCGTACCGCACCCTGCGCACCACCGCCCCAGAAAGCGATTGGGCGCGCCAGGCGCGCTTCTACGAGGCCCTCCTCTACCTCGGCCAGAACCGGCTGTTGGAGGCGATCCCGCTTCTCGAAGGGGTGGCGCACGACGACCCGAACGGGGCGGTCGCGGCAGAGGAGTTGGGCAAGGCGTACCTCACCCTCGGCAACACCGGTCGCGCCCAGGCGATCTTTGCCCAGGCCGCCAGCAAGGCGAGCCCTGCGGCGCGCGGCGACGCCCTCTTCCTCCTCGCCGAGACCACCTTTGCCAACGGCGACCTCACCGCCGCCTACGACTACTACCGGCAGGTCACCGAGGCCCAACCCAGCGACGCCCGCCTGCAACGGTCGATGGCGCGCATGGCCGAGATCCTCGCCAAGCGCAAGGACTACGGCGGCTCCAACGCCCTGCTCGCGTCGCTCGCGGCGCGTTTCCCGGAGGGCGAGGTGGCGGCGAAGGCGCTCTTGGCCATCGGCCTCAACGAGCTCGACGCGGGTCATACGGAGCAGGCGGTGGCCGCCCTGAGCCGCTACCTCCAGCGCTTCCCGGACGGCGCCCAGGCCAGCGAGGCGCTCTTTCGTCTCGCCGCCGCCTACCTCCAGGGGGCGAGGCTCGAGGAGGCCGCGGCCGCCTTCGACCAGGCCGCGACGCGCGCCACGATTCCCCCCGACGAGCTCGCCGCACGCTTCGCCGCCGCCTTCGCGCGCGCCGACCTCGGCCGCGCCGGCGAGGCGAACGAGGCGCTGGAAACCCTCTTCCGCGACCGCCTGCACGACCCCGACACCCTGTTGGCGGCGGTGGAACGGCTGCGCACCGCCGGGGTGCGCACCTATGCGACCCACGCCCTGGCCGAGATGGAGGCGCGCCTCTCCGACTCGCCGGCCCTAGCCGCCGTGGCCCTGGCGCGCGCCACCGTGCAAGAAGACGCGGGCGAGGTCGACGGTGCCCTCGCCACCTACGCCACCCTCTTGCGCACCTACCCGGACCAGCCCGCCACCCGCGAGGCGCGGCTGCGCATGGCACGCCTCTACCTCACCCGCCAGGAGTCGTTCCTGGCGACCGAGATCCTTCGCCGCTGCCTCGACGATCCCACCGACACCGCCCACCACGCCGAGGCACGCTTTCTCCTCGGGACCACCTACGTCGCCCTCAACTTGAGCGACCGCGCCCTGGAGACCTTCCTGCCCCTGGTAAGCGAGGGGGCGGAGAACCCGTTCCGCGCCCAGGCCGCCTTCGAGATCGGCCGCATCCTCCTCCACCTCGACCAGGCGGAGCGCGCCTACCCCTTCTTTGTGGAGGCGGCACACGGCCGCAACCTGGAGATCCTCGCGGTGCTGCCCTACTACCGCGGCCGCTGTCTGGTCGACACCGGCCGGCCGCGGCCGGGGATCGAGGAGCTCCTGGCCTTCGTCAACAGCCTGCCCGCGGACACCGCCCTGGAGATCCAGGCGTACCTGGCGCTCGCCAAGGGGTACCTCGCGGAGGGCGACCACGCCGCCGCCCTGCGCGTCTTGGCCCGCGCCAACACCCTCGCCGAGGGAACCCCCTTTGTGGAGGCGGTGCGCGTCCTGCGCTTGCAGCTCGCCGCCCAGACGGCGGCCGGCGCGACGGACGCGACCACCCCGCCCGCCAGCGACGCGGGTCCACTGGCGCCACCGCCGCCCGCCAAGGACGGGGTGGGGGATGGGGGAAGGTAGACCGTGGCTCGATAATCGAGCCGCCACGCGGCCCCTATCCCCTATCCCCCATCCCCTATCCCCCCCCTACCCCGCCGTGGACAGCATCCTCGTCTTCTTCATCAAGGGCGGCCTCACCATGTGGCCGCTCCTCGCCTTCTCCATCGTCTCGCTGGCGATTGTCATCGAGAAGGCGCTTTTCTTGCGCCGCGCCCGCATCGCCCCGCCCTTCCTCCTCGATCAGGTGCGGGCGCGACTGCTCGACGCCAAGCGCGAGGAGGCGCTTGCCTACCTGCGCCAGGACGGCTCGCCCATGGCGCGGATCCTCGCCGCCGGGGTAACCACCAGCGAGCGGCGGCGGGAGGTGGTCCGCGACCGCCTCGAGGACGCCGGCCGCCACCAGCTCCCCCTCCTGGAGGCGCACCTCAACGCCCTCGGGATCATCGCCGGCGTGTCACCGTTGCTCGGCCTGCTGGGGACCGTCTCGGGGATGATCAAGGTCTTCAACGCCATCTCCGTGCGCGGCGTCGGCGAGCCCGGGTCGCTCGCCGGGGGGATCTCTGAGGCGCTCTATTCCACCGCCATGGGGCTGCTGGTCGCCATCCCCGCCTATATCGCCTATCGCTTTCTCCGCCACCGCGCCGAGGTCTTGGCGGTGGAGATGGAGCGGGTGGCCATGGAGTTCCTCGACTTCCTGACCCGGAGCGAGCCATGAACTTCGGCCGCTCCAATCAGGATGACCTCACCCTCGACATGACGCCGCTCATCGACGTGGTCTTCCAGCTCCTCATCTTCTTCATGGTCACCACCACCTTTGCCAGCAGCTCGGGGATCGGGGTGAAGCTGCCGGAGGCGAAGGCGAAGGAGGTGGCGCCCGGCCACGTGCTGGAGATCACCCTCACCGCCAAGGGGGAGCTCTACCTCGACAAGCAACAGGTCGAAACCACCGCCCTCGACTCCGCCCTTGCCGCGGCGGCGAAAGACCACGCCGGCGAGGTGGTGGTGATCCGCGCCGACGGAGCCGTCCCCCACGGTACGGTGGTGAAGGCGATGGACGCGGCGCGCACCGCTGGCTTCCTCAAGCTCGCCATCGCCACCCGCACGCCGCCGCAGTAGCGGGGTGGGAAGAGGGCGGGGAGCGACCCCCATGGCCACTCCCCGGCCGCCTCACGCTGCGCTCCATCGCGCCCCACCCTGGCGGACAACCCAGCCCTCTTTACCCTCACCCGCCACGCGGGTGCGCAACCGGGCGGCCCTCGGCGAGGCGGCCTAGGAGGCTGTCGGACTTTGGCGATCGCAGAGCCGAGCGGAACCAGGGCAGAACTCGGGAGTCAGAACTCGGGGGTCAGGAGTCGTGCCACGTTCTTCGTCGCACGAGCCCCACGTCGCGCTACGCACGGGTCGATCGGGACTCGAGCCCGCTGCTTCTCGGTTCACGCTCGCCCAAGTCCGACCGACTCCCCGCCCATTTCCGACGCGGTTCGCTCGCGGGTTCCCGCCCCCGCCTGGCGGAAGAGCGGGGTGACGGGAGCTCCTCTCCCACGCCTACCGCGGGATCGACGAAGGGCTTGTTGGGGATCTCCTCCACCCCAAGATTCCCGAACGACCCCAGCCGCTCGCCGCCCTCCGCCACCCGCGGCCGCAGGCCGGTGACCGGCCGTGGTGCTCGCCTCACGGCAATGGCTCGCCCAGGATCCGCGCCACCTCCGCGGCCACCACCGGGGAGTCGGTGAGGTCGCCATGGGAGGCGTGGACGTAGTCGCGGTGGCCGTCGGCATAGGTGACCTTCGCATCCGCCCCCCCCACCAGCCCCGCCTCGACGCTCGCCACCGACACGACCCCGTCGTTGGGGGCGCCGTGGTAGACCCGGCGGATGCGGCGCAACAGGAGGTTGCCGCCCACCTCCACCCCGGCGATCGCCGCGTACGAGGGGCGCGGCGGCGCCAGGCTCGCCAGCAACGACGAGCCCACCTCGATGTCCTCGAGGGCGTCGGTGGAGCCGTAGGTGCGCGCCCAGCTCACCTGCACCACGGTGCGCACGAACAGGCCGAGGGGGAGGGTCACCTCCCCGACGTTGCCCACCTCGTAGGCGCGCTCCAGCAAGAGGTCGCGGATCTCGTCGACCGGCGCGCCGCCGTTCGGAGTGCCGATCATGATCAGGCGGCGGACCGGGTAGAGGTCGCCGTAGCGGCTGTCGAAGGTGCGCGCCACCAGCCCGCCGAGGCTGTAGGTCACCAGGACGATGGGGGTGTGGGCGGGAAGACGCAGGTCGTAGACCAGGGCCTCGACCAGCCGATCCGCGGCGTCGCTAACCGGGCCGAAGGGGTTGTACTCGAAGCGCATGGCGTGAAACCGGAGGTCCCAGTCCGGGAGCTGGCCGGCGACCATGGCCATCAGGTTGTCGAGCTCCTCCCCCGGGTCGACGGTGGGATAGCGGAAGGTGATGCCGTGGATGAAGACCACCGGGGTCTGCTCGCCCGTGCGCGGGCCGCGGCCAAGGGGGTCGGCGGTGATGCGGGTGTCGAGCCAGTCGTCGAGGTTCTCAGTGAAGTAGTCGGAGTCGGTGAGAACGGGGTCGATGAGCGAGTCGAGGAGGTCGGAGTAGACATCGACCACGACCTCCTCCGTGTTGTCGTAGAGGTCGTCGAGAAACTCCCACGGCTGGTGCAGGAGACCCCCAAGGTCGTGCACCCGGTCGCGCAGGTACTCGCCAAGCTCGCCGCCGATCGCGGCCACGGCGGCCCCACGCCGCGGGCCGGCGTGGCGCGCCACCCGGATCTCCGCGCCGCTGCGGGCGCGGGCGAGCACCAGGGTGACCGGCTGGCCGGCGAGCTCGGCAGGGAGAAGCCCGGCGAGGTGCGGGGCCCGCCCCACCGCCTCGGCGACGACCCGCGAGGTGTGCGTCTCGTCCACCACCAACAGCCCCCACCAGCCCGCCACGGCGCCCGCCCCGGGGGTGGCGCTTACCTCGACCGGACCGGGCGGCGGGGTGAAGCGGGCTGCGCGGCTGACGTCGAGCAGGAGGTTCGCCTCGACCACCGGCGTCAGGGGAAGAGCGGTGTCGCCGGCGCGCGCCGACAGCTGCGCGGTGAAGGCGGTCTGCAAGAGCTCGCCACCGGAACCGCCCCCCCCGCCGTCTCCCCCACAGGCGGTGACCGCCAGCACAAGCGCCAGGAGTGACGCCCAAAGACGACTACGGCGCGGCCAGGCCATGCGACCCTCCACACCCATCACGGAAGACCGCGGTGGTCAACCGGGCTGGGTCGCCTTGATCGCCTCCCGCTCCTCGCGCAGGCGGGTGCGCATGGCGGCGCTCACCTCGGGGGGGACCTCGGAGGGGGCGGCGTGACGACACGCCTCGATGGTCCACTTCACCTCGACGAGCATGGCGCGACAGCGGGCGCACTCCTTGAGGTGCTGCTCCATCTCGGCGCAACACGCCTTTTCCAGATCGCCCTCCAGGTAGGCGGAGCAGCGCTTGAGAAGCTCACGGCAACGGGGGGTCATGAGACGGCCCTTCCAGAGAGGTAGGTTTGAAGCTGCTGGCGAACGAAGAGGCGGGCGCGGTGCAACCTGGACTTCACCGCCGGGACACTCATATCGAGAATGTCGGCCACCTCGTTAGCTGAGAGCCCTTCGATGTCACGAAGGAGCAAAACGACGCGATATTTTTTCGGCAGGCCGCCAATCGCCGCGCTCAGGCGCTGACCCAGCTCGGAGCCGAGGAGCTCGTCGTCGGGCAACCGCCGCTCGTCGGCCACGTCGAGGACCTCGGAGGTGTCGTCGTTGTCGTAAAACTGGGTGAGGGAGATCTCGCGCTCGGGGGCGAACTTGCTCCGCCGGTGCTTCTTCTGGCAGACCGAGGAGGCGATGCGGAAGAGCCAGTTCCGCAACTTCGCCTCGCCACGGAACCCCTTGAGGTAGCGCATGGCGTTGATGAAGGTCTCCTGGAGGATGTCCTGAGCGTCCTCCCGGTTACCGCACATGCGCAGACCGAAGTTGAAGATGGCGGTTTCGAAGGGCAGGATCAGCGCCTCGAAGGCGGCGTCATCCCCCGCCTGATACCGGGCGAGCAGGGTGCGCTCCTCCGGCAGAAGGCGGTCGATGGGTTCAGTTTCGATCATGTCGAATCCTTATTGAAGCTCAAGGGTACTGAAGCCATCCCGCCACCTCAACGTGCGTCCGCCCCCCGCCACGCCCGCCTCTTTGCCGCGCCACCCGCGGCTCGACCCGCCCGCGGGGGGTCGGGCCATGCCGTCCACCCTGGAGGGAGCATCCCATGGAAAGTCGTGATCTCGCCACTATCCGCAACGTCGGCATCCTCTCCCATGGGGGTGCCGGCAAGACCACCCTCGCCGAGGCCCTCCTGTTCACCGCCGGCGCGATCCCCCGTGCCGGGCGGGTGGAAGACGGAACGACGGTGATGGACTTCGACCCGGAGGAGACGGCGCGCAAGGTCTCCATCGCCACCGGTGTCGGCCACCTAATCTACCGTGACCACCTGGTGAACCTCCTTGATACCCCCGGCTACTCCAGCTTCCTCGCCGATACCCGCTCGACCCTGCGGATCGCCGGCGGCGCGGTGGCGATCATCAGCTCCCTGTCCGGGGTGAAGGCGGGGACCGAGCGGGTGTGGCGGTTCGCCGATGAGTACGAGCTCCCCAGGGTGGTCTTCGTGAACAAGCTCAACCGCGAGCGGGCCGACTTCGAACGCGCCTTGCACGATATGGAGGAGCAGCTCACCGCGACCCCTCTGCCCCTCTACCTCCCGGTCGGGCGCGAGCAGGGGCTGCGCGGCCTCTACGACCTGATCGCCGGTAAGGCGTACGAGCTCCACGCCGGCAAGCGCCAGGAGATCCCCGCGGCAGAGCTGCCTGCCGAGCTGGTCCCCCAGGCCGCGACCTACCGCGAGCGGCTGCTGGAGGCAGTGTGCGAAATGGACGACGAGCTCCTCGAGCGCTACCTCGAAGGGGAGGAGCCGACGGCGGCGCAGATCCGCGCCCAGCTCCGCGAGGGCACCCTCACCGGCCGCTTCGTGCCGGTGGTGTGCGGCTCCGCGCTCCTTGGCATCGGCGTGGCCGAGCTCCTCGACGCGATCGTCGACTACCTCCCCTCGCCCCTCGACAAGGCTCACATCACCCGCATCGAAGGGGTCGACCCGACCACCGGCGCGACTGTGCGCCGCGAGCCCAACCCCGCGGGGCCGGTCACCGCCCAGGTCTTCAAGACCCTGATCGACCCGTACGCCGGCAAGCTCTCCTACCTGCGCGTCTACTCGGGGACGATCACCGCCAACGCCACCCTCCTCAACGCCAACCGCGGGGAGACAGAGCGGCTCCACACCCTCTACCGCCTGCAGGGCAAGGAGGTGACCGCCATCGACCACCTCCAGGCCGGCGAGATCGGCGCCACCGCCAAGCTGAAGCTGACCCACACCGGCGACACCTTATGCGATCCGGCCCAGCCGATCCGCCTGCCGGAGATCACCTACCCCGAGCCGCAGATCACCTACGCCATCGAGACCGCGGACCGCGCCTCCGAGGACAAGCTGGGCGAATCCCTCGCCAAGCTCCAGGAGGAGGACCCGATCCTGCGCGTCCACACCGACCCGCAGACCGGCGACACCCTCCTCGACGGCATGGGGCAGGTCCACCTGGAGGTGGTGGTGGATCGCTTGAAGAGCCGCTACGGGGTGAACGTCCGCCTGAAGACCCCCAAGGTGCCGTACCGCGAGACGATCACCCGCTCGGCCCGCGTCCAGGGCAAGTACAAGAAGCAGACCGGTGGCCGCGGCCAGTACGGCGACGTCTGGCTGGAGGTCGAGCCCCTGAAGCGCGGCGCCGGCTTCGTCTTCGAGGACCGGGTGGTCGGCGGGGTGGTGCCACGCAGTTACATCCCGGCGGTGGAGCGGGGGGTGGTGGAGGCGCTGCACAGCGGCTGCATCGCCGGCTTCCCGGTGGTCGACTGCAAGGTCGCCTTGGTTGACGGCTCGCACCACTCGGTCGACTCCTCGGAGATGGCCTTCAAGATCGCCGGCTCGATGGCGTGGAAGAAGGCGATGGAGGAGGCGGCACCGGTCCTCTTGGAGCCCCTGGTGCGGATGGAAATCACCGTCCCGGACGAGTGCACCGGCAACGTCATCAGCGACCTCAACTCCCGCCGCGGCCGCGTCCTCGGGGTCGAGCCGAAGGCGGGGAGCCAGGTGGTCGAGGTGGAGGTGCCGATGGCAGAGGTCCTCGAGTACGCCCCCATCCTGCGTTCGATCACCGCCGGCCGCGGCCTCTTCTCCATGCACCTCAGTCGCTACGAGGAGTGCCCCAGCTACCTGAAGAATCGCCTCGTCGCGGAGCTGAACAAGCCGGCGGGGTGAGGCGCGCGGCGCGCCTTGTTTGGTCCGCGCGAGTCGGGGAGAGTCGTGGCTCCGGCGCCTGCCGGACCACGCGACCCCCCCCCATCCAAGGAGGAACCCCATGGCCTTTGAGCTCCCCGCCCTGCCCTATCCGAAGGACGCCCTCGCCCCCCACCTCTCCGCCGAGACCCTCGACTACCACCACGACAAGCACCACGCGACCTACGTCGCCAACCTCAACAAGCTGATCGAGGGGACCGAGTTCGCCTCCCTCTCCCTGGAGGCGATCATCAAGAAGGCGTCCGGCCCCCTGTTCAACAACGCCGCCCAGGTGTGGAACCACACCTTCTACTTCAACGGCCTCTCCCCGAAGGGCGGCGGTGCGCCCAGCGGCGCGGTGGCCAAGGCGATCACCACCGCCTTCGGCTCCTTCGCCGCCTTCCAGGAAAAGTTCACCGCCGCGGCGGTGGGGACCTTCGGCTCGGGCTGGGCGTGGCTGGTGAAGAAGACGGACGGCTCCCTCGCCATCGTCACCACCGCCAACGCCGGCAACCCGCTGACCGACGGCGCCACCCCGCTGCTCACCTGCGACGTGTGGGAGCACGCCTACTACGTCGACTACCGCAACGCCCGGCCGAAGTACGTGGCGGCCTTCTGGAACCTGGTGAACTGGGAGGCGGTGGCGAAGAACCTGTAGGCCGCCGGACGACCGCGGCCGCGGCCCGCTCCGTTCGACGGACCACGATCTGGGGCCAGAGCCGCTCGTGGCCGCAGATCACCACCACCTCCGCCAGCCTCCGGGGATCAGGGGGGCGGATCGTGCGGGGTCCGCCCCCTTTTTTTCGTCCCGTTGCCGGGGGCCAAGGCGGGCGCGACACTCGCCCCCCGTCTTCCGTCCCGCCTGGAGTCGCCATGGCCCACCGCGTCCGCCGCTGCTTCCAGTTGGTTGTGCTCACCGCCGCCCTGCTCGCCCTCACCGCCTGTGGCGAGGATGAAGAGGGGAGCGCCACCATGCGGCCAGGGGAGGCGTGCCTGGCGTGCCACACGGACGGCGGCGAGGCGCCCGCCTTCGCCTTCGCCGGCACCGTGTTCACCACCGCCGGCAGCCAGACGGGCGCCGCCGGGGTAACGGTCAAGGTGGTCGACGGTGGCTCCACCACCGTCGAGGTCACCACCAACAGCGCCGGCAACTTCTCCAGCCGCGCACCGCTCACCGCGCCGCTGACCCTCACCCTCACCTCGCCCGGCGGGGCGACCGCCACCATGGGGCTGGCCGCCGCCCACGGCGACTGCAACTTGTGCCACGCCAGCGGCGGCGTTGTGGGATCGCCCCTCGTCGCACCGTAGGCCACCCGCCCCGCGGGCCCCCGCGGGCCATGGTCATGCCACCCCGCACGGTCTCCCTCGTCCTCGGTAGCGGCGGCGCCCGCGGCCTGGCGCACATTGGCGTCATCGAGGTGCTGGAGGAGCGCGGCTTCGCCATCCGCGCCATCGCCGGGTCCTCGATGGGGGCGCTGATCGGCGGCATCTACGCGGCGGGCGAACTCGCCACCTACGCCCGCTGGGTCGCCGCCCTCACGCGCACCGACGTCGTCCGTCTCTTCGACTTCTCCTTCCAGCGCAACGGCCTGGTGAAGGGGGAACGGATCATCGCCGTCCTCAAGGAGCTGATCGGCGAGCGCAACATCGAGGAGCTCCCCATCGCCTTCACCGCGGTGGCCACCGACGTGGTGCAGCAGCGCGAGGTGTGGCTCACCACAGGCCCCCTGTTCGACGCGCTCCGCGCCTCCATTGCCATCCCCACCCTGTTCACCCCGTACCGGCTGAACGGCCGCCTCCTCCTCGACGGCGGCCTGGTGAACCCGGTGCCAGTCGCCCCGACGATCCACGACGCCAACGACCTCACGGTGGCGGTCCACCTCGGCGGCCGGCCGCGCCGGAACCTCCAGCCACCACCCGCCGCCCCGCAACGCAACCACCTCGCCGACTACCGGCGGCGGATCGCCGAGTTCATCGACCGGCTGCCGTGGAGCCCGGAGGCGAGCGACGCGGCGGAGCTGGGGCTCGGGGAGATCATCGTTCGCTCCACCGAGACCATGCAGCACACCATCGCCCGCCTGAAGCTCGCCGCCTACCCGCCTGACCTCCTCATCGAGATCCCGCGCAACGCCTGCACCTTTTTGGAGTTCCACCGCGCCGCCGAGCTCATCGCCCTCGGCCGGCAGGAGGCGGAGCGAGCCCTGGCGAGTCTCGCCGAGAACGAGTAACGGGGCCCACCGATCGGGCGGCGCCGGCGGGCGCCGCCCTCGGCCACCCTGGCTCGTCACCGTGGGCGCGACGCGCGGACCCACGGCGGCGCCGGCAGGCGCCGCACCCCCTGAAGGCGGTTGGACTTTGGCGATCGCCAGGGTTGAGCGGACCCATGGCAGGACTCGTGGCCCCGGACTCGTGGGCCGTTCTTCGTTGCCCGCCCCACGTCGCGCTACGCCCGCTGGCTGGAGCCACGCTCGCCAACGTCCAACCGACCCCTAGTCGGCCCAGACCGTGCGGCCCGGGGCGGTGGCGGACCACCCCCCACCCTCGCTGGCAACGATCAGGCGCAACCGCACGCCGCCGCGCCGACCGGGGCGACCCGGTCGAGGAAGGGGGCGACCAGGCTACAGAAGTCGTCCGGCCGCTCCACCATCGGGCTGTGGCCGCAGCGCGCCACGGTCACGAGGCGGGCCGCGGGCAGCCTGCCCGCAACGGTGCGCCACGGCGCCACCGGGGTCACTCGGTCCTCCGCCCCCCAGAGGAGGAGGGTCGGAACGTTGACCTCACCGAGCCACTGCTCCAGGCGGGCGGTCCGCGCCACGCGCAGGAGGCGGACGATGTTGCGCCGCGCGCCGGGCTGGGTCACCGCGGCAAAGGTCGCGTCGACCATCGCGTCGGTGATCGTGGCGCGGTCGTAGAAGAGGTGGTCGGCGAGCTGAAAGGCGTAGTCGCGAGTGAGCTTGCGCGGCGCCCCCACGCCGAGGTTGGTCTCGTCGCCGAGCCCTGGGGTGCCACTGAGAACCAGGGCGTTGACCCGCTCGGCGTGGCGGCGGGCGAAGGCGAGGGCGACGAGGCCGCCGAAGGAGTTGGCCAGCAGGGTGGCGGAGGCGATCTGGTGGCGATCGAGAAAATCACCGAGGTGGCGGGTGAGGGCCACGAGGGTGGTCTGCGCCCGGTCGTAGAGGGCGTACGGGTGGCAACCAGCGACCGTGGCCCGCCCACCGCCCGTCAGCCGCGCCCGCGTCCGCTCCCAGATCCAACCGCCGGCGAACAGGCCGGGAAGGAGGATGAGGGGCGGGCCAGCGCCACGCCGGTCGCAGGCAAACGGGTCGATCGTGGGGTTCTGGCGCATGGGTAGACTCCTCCGGAAGGGGCTGTAGAGACCGCCGGGGCGCCCGCGGTGCACACGCTTCCCGCGGGCGCTGGCGCAGTCTGGCGGTGGCTACCTTTTCGCCCATTCGCTGCCCGGGGAATAGGGCGCCCCGTTCCCCCCCGCCCGCGCCCCGCC
>MNYW01000024.1 GCA_001873295.1 Nitrospirae bacterium CG2_30_70_394
TGCCGTGCATCATCGCCGCCTGCCCCACCGACTCGGTCGCCTGACCGGGACAGGTGAAGCAGCCCGAACCGAACCGCCGCTCGAAGACCACCCTCGCCTCCGGATGGTGGTCGATCACCTCGCCGATGATCGACTCCCCGGTCACCGGTCCACCGGCCGCCGGGGGACTCAGAGGGGCCAGGGAGATCTTCAAGGGGGTGGCCCGCGACCGCGGCGGCGCCCCCGTGGGCGCGGCCGGGGGACGATTCAGCTCCCCAAGCAGCGCACGGCCGTCGATCCCCTGGTTCTCCGCCAGCCGCCCCACGGTCACCTTCAAACGGCCGAGGTGGGCGAGGTTCGCGGGATCGTCGAGGCCAGTGACGCCGTGGCGCGCGAGGATCTCGGCGGCCCCGGGGAGGCGATCAAGGAGCTCCGCCACCGGGGTGTCGAGGGTGAACGTGAAACGATCGCGCAAAGAGACCGGGCGCGGGGTGGAGGACGGCGGCGCGGCGGCGGGCGCGGCCGGACCCATGGCACCACCGCCAGCCGGTGGATGAACCGCCATCCGGGTGTGCACTGCGCCACGCCGGAGGGTGACCCCAAGGTTGGTCACAAAGAGGAAGACGGAGAAGATCTCCAGGGTGGCGAAGGGAGCAACCCAGGGCTCGGGCAGAAACAAGCCGTCGCGGGATAAACACAGCCCCACGAGCCCCACATTCGCCGTCCACAGGTGCAGCGGCACGAGCCGCGGCCAGGCGAGCGCGACCGCGTTGAACCGCGGCAGGATGAAGTAGCCGACCCCATACACCATCATCCCCATGAAGCCGAGCAAGAGGAGGTGGACGTGGGCGAAGCGGTACCCCATCCACCCCACCGGATCCACGCCCATCGCCCCACCCAGGAGGACGCCGGCGACGAGGTAGGCGAGCGAGCAGTAGACGAAGGCGCGGGTTGTGCGGTCCATCAACTCGGGAACATCAAGGGGTCAAGGAGCGTGGCGACCTTTGTCGATCGTGGCGCGAGCAAGCCGGATCGAGTCTAGACAGGACCCGTTGGTAGAGCTACGTGGGGCTAGGTCACGAAGAGGGGCCTGATCCGGGCCTCGATCCGCTCGATCCAGTCGATCGGGACCTAGCCTAACAGGCTCCAAGGATCCACTGGGACGAGCGACCTCCTGTAGGTGGGCGGTCGGATCGGCCACCGCGCCGAGGAGGCTGGCGGATTTTGGCCATCGTGACGAGAAGAGGCGGGCGCGAGTCGAGATGGGAAGCCATTCGAGACACAGAGGAGATCTGGGGGAGGAAACACGGGCCACGATCAGCGCCGAAGCCCGCTCGCTGCAGGCGACCGGAACCGTGTCCCACGGGCTCCTCGACCACAACTCGCTCCACCGCCCGTGCCGTCCAGGCCACCGCACCACCCACCCCGCCGGCGCGCACCTCAACCGAGCACGCCGCTGGGCATGGCCACCGTGGCGAGGGTGGTAAAGGTCTTGCGCTCCGCCACCACCTTGCCCACCACGATGATCGCCGGGGTGGGAATCGCCTCGCGCACCACCGCCTCCGGCAGCTCCGCTAAGGTGGCAACCACATAACGCTGCGCCACGGTCGTACCGTGCGCGATGACCGCTGCGGGGGTCTCCGGCGCCGCGCCCCCTGCGAGGAGGGCCTTGACGATATCGCCGAGGCGCGTCATGCCCATATAGATCACCAACGTGTCGACCGCGCCGACGAGTCGATCCCATGCCACCGGATCGGACTTGCCCTTTCCCGGGTGACCCGTGACAAACGCCACCGAACCCGCGGTACCGCGATGGGTCACCGGGATCCCGAGCGATGCAGGCACCGCAACGCCCGCGGTAACACCAGGGATCACCACGCACGGGATCCCGGCCTCACTCAGCGCCTTGACCTCTTCACCGCCCCGTCCAAAGACGAACGGATCGCCCCCCTTCAGACGCACCACTCGTCTGCCGCCCCGTGCCAAAGCAATCAGACGATCATTAATCTCTTCCTGGGTCGGCGAGGTGCAGCCGGCCCGCTTGCCCATGAAGACCAGATCGGCGCGCGGGTTTGCGAGACCGAGAAGCTCCTCGTGAACGAGTGCGTCATAGACCACCACCTCTGCCTCGGCGAGGAGCTTCGCGCCGCGCAGGGTGAGGAGCTCAGGGTCACCCGGCCCTGCACCAACCAGATAAACCGTACCGACGTGGCCGCCATCAGCGAACGAGCGATCCTTCTTGACTGCCACGACTGCACCTCACGACAAGGGGTTCACACCTCGTGTTTCGCCCCTCCGAGGACAATCGCATCGCCGACCAGCTGGTGGATACCACCGACCACCTCCATCGGGATGTTGTAGTACGGAAGGACCTTGGTGAACTGAGCCTTGCAAATCGCGCAGATCAACGCCAGGTAATTCACCCCGTGACTCTCCATCACCGCGTGGAGCGCCTCCGCCCGCGGCAACACACCCCGAATACGGAGTTCCATCAAATCGTCCGTAAGCAAACCGCCGCCGCCGCCGCAGCAGTAGGTCTTCTCTTTGATCGTGTCCTCCGCCATCTCCACAAAGTTGTTGCAGGTGGCGCGGATCAGTTCCCGCGGCACCTCGAACTGGCCGCCCTCGTAGCCGCCCATGGACGAGGCACGGGCGACATTGCACGAGTCGTGGAAAGTGACGATCCGCGCGTCGTTCGCCGACTTATCCAGTTTCAGGCCGCCACGCTGAATAAGATCCAGGGAAAACTCGCAGATGTGCTGCGGCACCGGATAGCGTTGATCGAGAAAGTCCCAGGGCCCGACCAGAGTATTCCAGAAGGAGTGGCCCACTCGCCAAGCGTGGCCACACTCACCGACGACGATGCGCTTCACCCCAAACTCGCGCGCCGCGTCCTTGATCCGCTGCGCGATTTTGCGCATGACGTGGAAGTCACCCACGAACATGCCAAAGTTCGCAAACTCGGAGGCGTAGGAACTCACCGTCCAACTGATTCCCGCCTCGTGGAAGACCTTGCCGTAACCGATCAACGAATCCACGTGGGGCGCGCTGAAAAAGTCCGCGGACGGCGCAATAAGGAGTACGTCGGCGCCCTTCTCGTCCATTGGGTAGCGGACGTCGACGCCCGTGGCATCCTTTACCTCCTCCTCAAGGAACTCCATGGTCCCAGCGAGGGCGGGCGCGGGAATACCGAGGTTATTGCCGGTGTTGTACACCTTGGCGATGATCTCGTTGCTGTACTTCGAACTGAGGCCGATGTGGCTCATAATCAGGCGAGCCGCCATGGAGATCTCAGCGGTATCGATACCGTACGGGCAAAAGACCGAGCAGCGGCGACACTGGCTGCACTGGTGGAAATAGGTGTACCACTCGTCAAGGACCTCCTTGGTGAAGTCCGACGCCCCCACGAGCTTCGGGAACAGCTTGCCGCCGAGGGTGAAGTAGCGCCGATAAACCTTGCGCATCAGATCCTGGCGCGCCACCGGCATGTTGCGCGAGTCGTGGGTACCGATGAAGTAATGGCACTTGTCGGTGCAAGAGCCACACTTCACACAGATATCCATGAAGACGCGCAGCGCCTTGTTGGTATCGAGCACCTCCCGGAACTTCTCGATCGCCTTTTCCTGCCAGTTCTCGACCAATTCCCCAGGGTAACCAAGCGCCTCATTAAGCTTCGGCGATGACTCCAGGGTGTGGTAATGAGAAGTTGCCCCTTCTTCCATCAAGGGGATGCGGATTTTGCCATCGAGCTTAGGGGTAACGATGTCAGCCACGGGCGCTCCTACGCAGACTTCGTGTTCTCGAAGGGAGAGACGTGCCGCCGTTCCGTTCGGTACTGCGGGTCCAGTCAATCTGGTTGCGCGTCGGGCTGAAGAAGACGCCACCGGCGTGCATCAGCTTACTGAATGGAAAGTAAACCAACAGCACCAGGACTAAAGAGAAGTGGAGCAAGAACCACGGGTCTGCCGGCGCCGGCTGCGGGTGCAGCCGCGCCAGACCGAGCATGAAGGTCTTCACCGCGATGATGTCGGTCCGCACGCTGAACTTAATCAACAAACCGGTGCCAGCGATCGCCAGCAAAAGAAACAGGACGAAATAGTCGGAAAAGGCTGATATGTAGCGCGTGCGGGCGTGAAAAAAGCGCCGGCCCAGCAGCCATCCAATACCGATCACTACCATCAAACCACCGGTGATCCCCACCAGTTGCTCGACCCGGCTATACCACATGGGCAACGGCCAGACAAAATACCGGAGGTGGCGAAAAATGAGAAAGAGGAGGCCGAAGTGGAAGCAATATGCGCCCACCCAGATCCACTTATTACCCCGAAAGAGGCTTCGAAAGAGGAGCGCATCCGAGGCAACTCGCAGCGCTGTACCAACCCCACTCTTGGCCCCCGGTGTCCCGACAATCACCAAGGGTGCCGGCGTCTTGGCAAAGCGCCAAATCTTGAAGAGAAAACCACCCAGAAAAATCGCGAAGGCGATGTAGTAGAGGGTGATATAGACCATCGACAATCGCGTCATCTCGGCCTCTCCTGCGAGTGTCCGTAGGACCCTGCGTGACCACCCAACCCTGCTCACGCCCCGAGACAGTTCCCGGCGCGCATGTACCCTTGCCCCTCGCCGGACATCTCGCTCGCCGACGAGGGGCGCACCGCGTTCGTTATGCAGACGGACGTGTTGAAATACCGATCACACACAACCCGTCGGCTTCGGCAGACCGGCAATCTTGCACGCCTGCTTAGCCGGGCCACCCGGGTAGAGCTCGTAGAGATACTTGGTGTTGCCCTTGTCCGCGCCAAGCTTCTTGCCAATCGCCTTGGTCAAAATACGGATCATCGGTGCGATCTTGTACTCCTCGTAGTACTCACGCAAGAAGTTCACCACCTCCCAGTGGTTCTCCGTCATGTCGATCCCTTCCTTCTTGGCGAGAAAGTTGGCGACATCCATGTTCCAGTCGCCCAGGTTCTGGAGGTAACCTTCCTCGTCAACGTCGAGCTGCTTGCCGTTCACTTCGATGCTGGCCATGTTCAATCTCCTAATGGCAGGGTTAACAATCCGGGTTATCAAGGCAGCCACGAATCCGCGGCTGGTTCTACGCGCTGTATGCTGTACTTTACCTGTCGGCAGCAGTCTGCGGATAGTCGTGACACTCCCAACACTTGGGGGCGACCCCGGCAAAATCGTGGCACCGATCACAAAAATCACCGCGGGTTGGGTGGCACTCCTGGCACTTCCCAAAACTGAAGTCGGTCTCGATCGAGGCCTCACCCATCTCGATGCCGGAAGCCCACATGCGCTTCATGCTATCCATTACCGAGTTAAGGTAATTCATGTGGTGCGAACGCATCTTGCTCGTCGGACGCAGGCACGCCGAGCCGGCAACCGCGGGGTTCGGACTGGGCCCGTCAACACCCTTGAG
>MNYW01000171.1 GCA_001873295.1 Nitrospirae bacterium CG2_30_70_394
CGGCAGGGTCTGCAGGAGGTTGCCACCCGCCTTCGGATCGACCACCACCTTCCTCACCCGCGGCAAGATCTCCTCCATCGCCTCCAGGTAGAGACGCCGCCGGGTCACCGCCTTCGCCTTCCCATACTCGGCGAGGACCGCGGAGAAGCGCGCCGCGTCACCCTTGGCGCGCGCGATCCGCTCCTGCCGGTACGCCTCCGCCTGCTGGAGGATCTCCGCCGCCCGGCCGCGTGCCTTCGGCAAGATGTCCTCCCGGTAGCCGTCCGCCTCGTTCACCAGGCGCGACCGGTCCTCCTTGGCGCGGACGACATCCTTGAAGGCGTCCTCCACCTGTTGCGGCGCGCCCACCGTCTGCAGCTTCACCTCGGTGACCAACAGACCCATGTGGTAGAGGTCGACAATCTTCTGCAGCAACTCGCGGCTATTGTCCTGAATCACCAGCTTGCCCGTGGTGAGGGCGTCGTCGATGGTCGACTGGCCCATCACCTGGCGGATCGCCACCTCGGCGGCGTTGTGCAGGGTGAGGTCGGGCAACGCGACGTTGAACAGGTACTCCTTCGCGTCCTTCACCCGGTACTGGACGATCACCTGACAGTCGACGATGTTCTCGTCGCCGGTAAGCATCAGGGACTCCTTGGGGACGGCCTGATAGCGTGCCGGTGGGCCGGCGGTGATCGTGCGAAAACCGATCTCCAGCCGCTTCACCTGGGTCACCTTCACCTTGTCCACCCGGTCAATGCCGCGCGGGAACTGGAGGTGGAAGCCGGACGGCAGCACCGCCACCGCCTTGCCGAAGCGCCGCACCACCCCCTCCTCGTCGGGGCTGACGATGTAGACCCCGCTCGCCACCCACAGGAACAGGGCGCCGGCGATCAGGAGGCCGACGCCGGGGAGGTTGGCGCGGAACCGCTTGAAGGTCTCCTCCACCTGTTGCGCGACCTCCTGCGGGGTGGGCGGACGGCGCTGGCCCCACGGGTTGCGGGGCGGAGGTTCCCAAGGCATAGGCGGCTACCGGCAGAGGGTGGAGTGGCAAGGTGGGAGGTGGGCCTACGTCCCACGGCGAGAGCCGATCCGGCGCCACCCCCTCGGGAAGAGGCCGCACTTTACCACCGCCCCCGGAACCTCACCACCGGCCCGCCTTGGCCGCAGCCCATCGCCGCGGCCACCGGAGTGACGAACCGCCCCCCCGGCGCGCCCCGTTGGGCAGCGCCCCCGGGGCTGGTAGAGTGCCCGCTTGCCACGGCCGCGGGGACCACCACCGCCGATCGACGAGACCCGACCATGGAAGAGCTGTCCATCGAAGGCATCCAGCACGTCGGGCTCTACTGCCGCGACATCCAGAAGAGCGCCAAGTGGTACCGCGAGATCCTCGGCGCCCGGGTGGTGGAGGAAGACCCCTTCCACATCGAGCTGCAACTCGGGAAACAGGCGCTCGTCCTCTTCGAGGCCGCGGCCGACTCCCTCATCGCGGGCGGCCTGCACCACATCGGCCTGACGGTCGACCCCGAGCGGCGCGACTCCTTTGAACGCACCCTCGATTTGTTCGGCGTCCAACTCCACACCTTTGGCGCCCGCCGTGGCTTCCAAGACCCCGACGGCCACTGGTTCCACCTCGCCTGAGCCCGCCTTTCCCATGCGCATCCTGCCCCTTCCCCTCGCCCTTGCCCTCGCTTTCTGCCCTGCCTTCGCCTGTGCCCAGTGGCTACCGGGGCAAGGGCCCGCGGCGCAGGCGCTCGGGGTGAAGCGGGCGGTCGCAGGCGTCGTCTACCCGATCCAGGCCGGGGACGCCCCCTCCGCGGGGCCAGCGGACGCGCCGGTAGTGGTCATCGAGTACTCCGACTTTGAGTGCCCCTACTGCAAACAGGCCCACGACACCCTGAAGGAGCTGGTCACCCGCTTCCCCGGCAAGATCCGCCTGGTATTCAAGAACCACCCCCTCCCCAACCTCCACAAGCACGCCCAGCTCGCCGCCGAGGCGGCCCTGGCCGCCGGCGCTCAGGGCAAGTTCTGGGAGATGCACAACCTCCTCTTTGCCTTCCACGACGCCCTTACCCGCGCCGACCTCGACACCTATGCCCAGTCCCTCGGCCTGGACCTGGTGCGGTTCAACTACGACCTCGCCCGCGGCCGCTTCCGCGACCAGATCGAGCGCGAGACCCAAGAGATGCTGAACATCGGCGCCACCGGCGTGCCGGCGGTCTTTGTCAACGGCCTCTACATCAGCGGCGCGAAGCCCCTGGCGGTCTACGAGAAGGCGGTCCAGGCCGCCCTCGGCGAGGTCGAGGGGGTGGCGGCCGACGGCGACACGGCGGACGGCTGCGACGACGAGGCAGAACCGATGGTGCGGCGGTGATCTCCCTCGACCCCGCCTCCCTCAACCCGACGCGCAGCTACCTCCTGCAGATCGCCTGCATCCAGCCGCGTCCCATCGCCCTCGTCGCCACCTGCTCGGCGGCCGGGGTGGTGAACCTCGCCCCCTTCTCCTACTTCACCGGCGTCGCCTCCACCCCCCCTACCCTGTGCCTCTCCATCAGCCGCCGCCAGCCGGAGAAGGACACCTACGCCAACCTCCTTGCCACCCGCGAGCTGGTGGTCCACATGGTCGACCGCCCGATGGCCGAACGGATGGTCGCCTGCTCCGCCGACTACCCGCCGGAGGTGAACGAGCTCGCCACCTGCGGCTTCACCGCCGTGGCCTCCGAGGTGGTCAAGCCGCCGCGGGTGGCGGAGGCACCAATCGCCATGGAGTGTCGCCTGCGCCAGGTGGTCGAGGTGGTCGAGGGCGACCACGGCGCCCACCTCGTCCTCGCCACCATCCTGCGCTACCACGTCAGCGAGGCGGTGTGGAACGGCGGCCGCATCGACTCCACCCCCCTCGACCCCATCGGCCGCCTCGGCGGCCAGTCCTACTGCACCTGCCGCACCCGCTTCGACCTCCCCCGGCCGCCGAAGCCGTGACCCTTGGGGTCAGGTCTTTACTTTATACCTCTTCAGCAGGAGCCCCAGCCGCCGGTCCGCCTCTTGTTGCTCCACTTGGCGCTGGATCTGCGAGACGCGCGGGGGGGAGACGCCGGCGCGGCGCGCGACCTCCTTCAGGGGCAGATTGCAGACTCGCCGGAGGAGATACACCGCGGCACGGAAGGCGGGCTGGTGGGAGCGGTCCACCACCGCCGCCGGCGCCAAGCCATACGCCGTGGCCACCGCAGCGAGAATCTCCTCCGCGGTGGGGCGCGCCGCCTGGCGCTGAAGGCGCGATACCGCAGCCGTGGCCTGGCCCTGCGCGAGGCGCTCAACCCGCGCCAGAAACTCCTTCCCTCCCAGCCACACCTGCCCCCGTAACTCCCTCCACGGCGACGGACTCTTCATCCCTTGCCCGACGAAACGCCGGTAGGCGACCCGGGCCTGGTCCTCGCGTTCGCTGAACAGTCCCCACACCTCTTCGACCTTCAGCCACGCCGGCCGCGCCCCCGCCCGAGCGGTCTCGGTGTAGCTACTCCACCGCCACTCCTGCGGCGCCTCCACCAGACCCGCCCGCACCGGATTGAGCACGATGTAACGGCACAGCTCCTTCAGGTAGCTGTCGCGCTCGACCACGATGCTCTTGTAGCGCCCCTGAAAGAGGTGCCCTACCCGCTGGTGTCGGCGGTTGAAGCCCTGCGTGTACGCCCCGTTCAGACGGCGCATCCCGGCCACCAAGTTGGCCTCGGGGGTCTCGATCAGCAGGTGGTAGTGGTTGTTCATCAGGCAGTAGGCGTAGCACCGCCACCCCTGCTGCTCGACCTCGCGCCCCAACAGACCAAGAAATCGCTGGCGATCCTCATCGTCCGCATAGATCGCCTGCCGCGCGTTCCCCCGTGCCGTCAGGTAGTACACCGCCCCCGAAAACTCAACCCGCAACGGCCGTGCCATGGCTCAGACTGACCCCGGCGGAGAACAAAGTAAAGA
>MNYW01000048.1 GCA_001873295.1 Nitrospirae bacterium CG2_30_70_394
AACCTTCATCACATCTTCGATAAAGTGATCACTTTTGAAGATACCGGTGTGAGAAAACCTGACCCTGCTCCTTTCAGGCTGGCGATGGAACTGTTGGATGTTAAACCTGAAGAAACAATGATGATCGGCGACTGGCTCGAGCGGGACATGGCTGGAGCTTCAAGTCTCGGAATCAGAACTGTTTATGCCAAGTACGGAGATTCCTATCCTCGTTACGACGGTAAACCCAAAGATAATTCAGCTGAAGCCGATTTTGTGGCTGAAGATATTAGTGATATACTTGACATACTGGAAAAACTCAATGACGTTTGAAAATGTGGGAATAGATATAATCGAGATCGAGAGGGTAGCTAAACTGAAGGTCAGCCACCGCTTTTTAGATCGAGTATTCACAAAAAGGGAACTCGATTACTGTTTTTCAAAGCAGTTTCCCGAACGCTCGCTGGCAGCCCGGTTTGCGGCGTCGCTCGATTCCGCGGCGTCGCCCGAGTCGCTGCGTCGCTCGATTCCGCGGCGTCGCCCGGTTCCGCGGCGTCGCCCGGTTCCGCGGCGTCGCCCGGTTCCGCGGCGTCGCTCGATTCCGCTGCGTCGCCCGGTTCGCTGCGTCGCCCGGTTCGCGGCGTCGCTCGATTCCGCGGCGTCGCCCGGTTCCGCTGCGTCGCCCGGTTCCGCGGCGTCGCTCGAGTCGCGAGGACCCCAGCCCCCCAGCCCCTACCCCTCGGCCGCCGCGCGCCGCTGGCGCGCCACCTCGTAGAGGAAACAGGCGGTGGCCGCGGCGACGTTGAGGGTGGTGAAGCTAGACGGCGGGGTGAGGGTGACGGTGGCGTCGGCGGCGCGCACCACGCTGGTGCGCACGCCGCTACCCTCGCCGCCCAAAATCAGCCCCACCGGGCCGGTGAGATCGACCGCCGCCGCCGCCTGCGGCGCCCCCTCCTCCGCGGCAAAGATCCACACCCCCGCCCCCTTCAACCGCTCCACCGCGTCCAGCAGGCTGCCCACCGCCACCACCGGCACCCGCTCGGCGGCACCGCTCGCCACCTTCACCGCCGCCGGGGTCATGGCGGCGCTGCGATGGCTCGGACAGACCACCGCCGCCACCCCGAAACAGGCGGCGGTGCGCAGGCAGCTCCCCAGGTTGTGCGGGTCCTGGACCCGATCGAGCAACACGACCAGGCCATCGCGACGGCCCGCCAGCCGCGCCACGAGGGCGGCAAGGTCGAGACGCTCCAGGGGGGTGGCCAGCACGAGGCAGCCCTGATCGCCGCCTTGCGGGGCGTGGCCGCGCAGCTCCTCCGCGGTCGCCGTCCGGACCCGCACCCCGCGCTCCTCGGCAAGCTGGCGCAGGCGCACCGTCGCCTCCCCCTCCTTGCGCGCCAGCCACAGCTCTCGGCCGCGGCCGGCGACCAGTGCCGCCTCCGCTGCGTGCAGGCCATAGACCGGGGTAAGGGGTTGGCGACGGCTCATGGGGAGGTTCTCAGCTTACGGCGTTCAGCGATCCGATCGCAGGGGCGAACACGCGGCACGGTGGCTACCGGCGCCAAGAGTCTGCCGGACCGTGGCAAGCGTGACGAGAAGCGGCAGGCTCGGTCCGGATCGGGACCATTCACGCCACCACGGGGAACATGGCGCCGTTGGCCCATGCGCTGCGGGAGAGGTCGGGATCGGGAGCGTTTACGCCACCACGGGAAACCACGCACATTCCCCGCCCGCCGGATCGGGCTCGGTCCGGACCGGGACCATTCACGCCACCACGGGGGGCGCGGCCACCCACAACGGGACCCACTCCGGGCCGAGATCCGCTGCGCCGCCCCGTCCTGCGCAAGGGGGTCGATCGCGACCCAGGCCGACCCCCTCCTCGGTCACGAAGAACGGGGCGATCCGGGCCCCGCTCCGCTGCGACGTCGGGTTCCGCCCCTTCGCAGTCAAGCCAGACCGGGGCCGCCAGACTCCGCGCCAAGGGAGGGTCCGTGGAGCGCGACCGGCGAGCAGGCGCCGCGCGCCTCACCCGCGCCGCCAGGTAGTCGTCCCGGCGCGATCCTCCAAAACGATGCCGGCGGCGGCGAGCTCATCGCGGATCGCATCGGCGCGCGCCCACGCCTTCGCCGCACGCGCCGCCAGCCGCTCGCCGATCCTCGCCTCGATCTGCTGCTCGTCCAGCTCGACGCCGGCGTGGAACCACCCCTCCGGGTCATCCTGGAAGAGGCCGAGGACCGCGCCGAGGCGGCGCACCTGCGCCGCCGCCGCCGCCGCCACCGCCTGCCCCGCCGCGTCGCCGCCTTCGGTGAGGACGCGATTGAACAGGCGCACCCGCTCGAAGATCGCCGCCAGGGCCGCGGCGGTATTCAGGTCATCCTCCATGGCGGCGTCAAAGTCCGCGGCCAGCCCATCCACCGCCGCCACCAGCTCCGCCCCCGCCGCCCGCCAGTCGCCGGTGGCCGCGCGCACCGCCCCGCGCAGAAAGCTGTAGACCCGATCCACCGCCGCCCGCGCCTCGGCGAGCGCCCGGTCGGAGAAGTCGATCGGCGAGCGGTAGTGGGTGGAGAGGAGGAAGAGGCGCACCACCTCCGCCGGGAAGCGATCGAGGATCTCGCGGATGGTGAAGAAGTTGCCCAGGGACTTGGACATCTTCTCGTTGTTGATGTTCACGAAGCCGTTGTGGACCCAGCAGTGGGCAAACCCCGCGCCGGCGCCACAGGACTGCGCGATCTCGTTCTCGTGGTGCGGAAAGAGCAGGTCGCGACCGCCGCCGTGGATGTCGAACTCCCGCCCGAGGATCGCCATCGACATGGCCGAGCACTCGATGTGCCAGCCGGGCCGCCCCAACCCCCACGGACTCTCCCACGCCGGCTCCCCGGCCTTGCTCCCCTTCCACAGGGCGAAGTCGAGGGGATCCTCTTTCACCTCGTTCACCTCAATGCGCGCCCCGGATTCCAGCTCGTCGATCTTCTTCCCCGACAGCCGTCCGTAGCCGGGGAAGCGGCGCACCCGGAAAAAGACATCGCCCCCCGCGGCGTAGGCCAGCCCCCGCTCTTCCAAGTCGCGCACCAGGGCGATGATCTCGCCGATGTGGTCGGTCGCCTTCGGCTCGATCGTCGCCGGCCTAACCCCGAGGGCCCCCATGTCGCGCTCGTGGGCCTCGATGTACCGGTTGGCGATCTCCCGCCACGACACCCCCTCCTCGTGGGCGCGGCGGATGATCTTGTCGTCCACATCCGTGAAGTTGCGCACGTAGGTGACTTTCAGCCCGCGGTGCTCGAAGTAGCGACGCAGGACATCGAAGAAGACCGCACCGCGCGCGTGGCCCACGTGGCAGTGGTCGTACACCGTCACCCCGCAGGCGTAGATCGACACCTCCCCCGCCTTCACCGGGACAAACTTCTCCTTCTTGCCGGTCAACGAGTTGTACAGGCGCATCGCTCCTCCGCGCCGTCCAGTCTAACGGCCACCCCCCAGCGGAACCAGTCGCCCGCCGGACCCACCGCGGCCACGCCCCACCCGCGGCCAGCGCGTTACTCCGCCTCAAACCCCTGGCTGGTGAACTTCAACGTCCGGCCGTTCTCGGTGACCGTGCGCACGATCTGATCCGAGGCACCGTCCGGCAGCGTCGCCTCGATCTCCAACGTCACCGTCACCTCCGCGCCTACCTGCCCAACAAGATGGGCGATCACCTCGTCGGCGATGCAGCTCGCATCGCGGCCCACGCGCGCCGGATCGAGACTCACCGTGCCGTGATACCGGCGGGGAGGCGGCGGCGCGGCGGTGGCCGCTGCATGCTGTTGTTAGCCACCCGCTGACTTCGTTCCCCGTCTGCCCACTTCCTGCTCTCCCATCACGCACCAGCCAGCACATCATCCACCGTTCGCGCCACGACGTACTTCGCCGGCGCTTCCCGCACCGCCAGCGCCGTGAAGTGCGCCTTGCCGCACTCGATCTTCGCGCGCTCCTTGTCGCGTA
>MNYW01000078.1 GCA_001873295.1 Nitrospirae bacterium CG2_30_70_394
TGTTCATCGCGCCCCTGCTCCTCGGCGGCCGCACCGCCCCCCCGCTGCTCGGCGGCGACGGCTTCGCCACCCTCGCCACCGCCCTGCGCCTGGAGCGCCTGGAGTGCCGCCACCTCGGCGACGACCTCCTCCTCACCGCCCGGGTACGGCGCTAACCCCGCACCCCGCCCCGGTCGACCCGCCAGCCACCGCCGCACGCCCGAGCCACCCGAAGCCGAGAATCCCGGCCGCCGAGGCAACACAGAAATGAGGTGGCTGACGTGGCCGTCACCACCCCTGGTCAATAACCCAAGAGCGCTAACGTGACCCTGTTACGTTCTGCGTGGAGGCTTGACTCCGCCTCTGCGGCGAATGCCAAACCCCACCCGAAAGATGTCGGGCATGTTGAGGCGGCCATCCTTGGTCCGATAGAGCACCGCGAGCTCGACCAGGTCGTCGATGAGCGCCTCGGGGCTGCCTTGGCGAAACGGGTCGTTGGTGAATCGGCGCGGCGGGAGCTTGTCTCCTGCAGCCTTTGTCACTTGCCCCAGAGAGTCGGCGGGCCATCGGCTCGATAGCTCGGTCGTGGTCATCGGGACCTCTGCACCGCGGGCAGCCTCGAGCAGCGGCTTGACCCACGGGTAGTCCTCGCCAATCTCGTCAACCCGCACTTGCGACGCCTTGACGACCCCCTGCTGAATCGCCGTGTAGTGCAGGGCGAGACCGTGGTCGGGCCAACGCTCGGCGGTGTGCTCGGCGGCCCTCTTGAAGGCGAGCAGGTAGCTGCGTGGGCTGATCCTGCCCTTCGCGTCGGCGAGGTGCAGAGGAACCCACGAGTAGGTGTAACCCCGCTTCGGCCCTCCGCCCATGGTGCGATCAGCGAGGGCCTCGACGATCGACCTCTGGACCTCCTCGCCCGAGATCTGTGGCGGCGAGACGTGGACACCCTCCCTCTCGCGCCACTCGGCGCCGGATACGCGGCCGGTCGCCTCGCGAAACCGCGGGCCGAAATCACGCGCGTTCCCGAGGTGCATGAAGACCAGGCCATAGAGGTCCGCGCTGCTCCACGCGAGGTCCACCTTGGCGTGCCGCAGCTTGGAGGAGTCCGGGAAATGCCACACCTCGTCATCCTCCTCGAGGTCGGGGCGGATGAAAAACTTCGTCCGGATCGACCGCCGGCTGCGCAGCCGCAGGCCGAGCTGGAGCGCCCCGCTGGTCAGCCGGCGCACCTTCTCCCAGTCGGTGGCCAGCCGGTCGAAGGCGTCGAAGAGCACGAGGAGCACGCGGCCATCAGCCGCGAGCTGAGCATCGCATTCGGTGAGCAGCCTGTTGGCTTCGTCACCATGCTCGATGAACCACGCGACGGCAGTTTTCCATTCGCAATCGGAGAAGGGGACCGGCCGCTCGACGGCTCGCAGCACATGACGGAGTACCACCGTGTGCCAAATATCGACCGGGTCGAGCCCTTGGTCGACGAGGGCACCGAGCGTCTCCGGCCTGGGGAAATCAGCCTCGGTGTCGTCGAGTCCAAAACCCACCCGTGCCGTGACTCGCGCGAGGGACGAACCGCCGAGCTGCTCTGAGACAAAACCTCGGTGTTTGTCATTGGCCAGCACCGCCGTCCACCAACTCTTGCCCGCGCCGCGCATACCGACCACCACGCTGGCGTCCAGGTGCAGCACCTTGAGGTGTTGGGTGGGTATGTAGACTCGCGCCAACCCGGGGGGGATAAGGTTTTCCTGCGCTGCGAGCTCGGGGAGATCGGCGAGGGCTTGTCGGGCCGCGCGCGGATCGAAGGCGAGCGTCATCGCGTCCTCACGGTGCCTGCGCCCGGCCCGCCGTCGCCCTCGGGCAGCAGCCGCGCCGTGGCAGCGGCCAGGAACGCGCCGAACGCCGCCTCGACAACGGGCCACGGCGGACGCTCCGCGCTGTCGGCCAGCGCGACGCCGCGTAGGCCACCGTCGAAGTACACCGGCAGCGGGTAGTGGGGCGCGGTGAAATCATCGCGAGCGAAAATCTGCGCGGACGGGCCATCGCCAGGCGTCTTCGATTCATCGTCGTAGAGCGCCGACCACGTGTCGTAGGACGCCTCGACCCAGCTCGCCAAGGCGCCCTCGGTCTTGTCCATCTGGGCGGCGACCATCTTCAGGCGCCAGCGGAGGTCTTCGTCCGCCATGCCGTAGGCGACGCCCTTGGACTTCGCCAGGTGCTCGAGCAGTAACCGGTAGGCGTGCCAGCCCTGCGGCTCGTCGCGGGCAAAGAGGAACGCCTCGGCCCCGAGTTGGGTCACCGCAGCAGCGCCGATGTCCTGCAATCCGGCGCGCGCATCGAGCAACACAACGTCGGGGGGCTCAGCCTGTTCGCCGAAAAGACGCACCAGCGTGGCAAGCCTTTCGGCGAGTCCCTGCTCCGTACCGTCCGGTAAGAGTCCGGGAAAAAACACGCGGCCGACTTTCGCAACATAGTCCCGGGTTCGCGACCCAAACGCCGGCATGACTTGAACGGTCCCGGCCGAGTCCTTGGCCACGGCGCTCCGTGCCAGGCAGTCCTGGAGGGGAACGGAATCCGGCTGGTCAACCAGCGCCTCGACCAGCCAGTCGACGAGGCCGTAGTCCGGCAGTTCGTCGAGCAACAGGCTGCCAAGGCCAGGCGCCTCAAGGTCCAGGTCGATCGCCAGCACCTTCTTGCCCTGGCGCGCCAAATGCCAGGCCAAAGCCGCCACAGCCGTGCTCCGGCCCACCCCCCCCTTCAGGCTGAACGCCACGGCCAAGGGAAGCGGCGAGCGGACGAGTCGCGGCTTGCGCAGCCAATCCTGGTTGGTCAGCAGCCGGTCGACCAGCCAGGTGTCCTCGGCGTCCGGCACGAAAACGCGGTCCGGTGACTCCAGGACGTCCTCTTTGCTGATGAGGTCGGATTCGCGCAGCAGCACCCTCTGGGGGCCCGGGCTGTACGGTCCGAGCTTCTCGTCCAGGGATTGACCGAGCGCCTCCCAGTCAGCTCCCTCGAGCGCGTCGTCGGGCAGGACGGCCGTGAGCTGACCAGCGACATCGCGAACGAAGGTAATGCTGCTCGTGCGGCCCCCAAGCTGCGCGCGGATCGCCTCGAGAGCGACGTCGAGCGCCTCGTCAAAGCGCACCATCGTCAGGCCTCCCTTCGTACTCCGTTCAGCCCGACGCTGCCGAGGAGCCGCGCCGCCGCCCGGTGGTGACACCCGATGGCTTCGCCGGTAACCACGCCGTCAGGCCCGTAGCGCTGGTCCGTGGACCAGTCGGAAAAAGGCTACGGCAATCCACGGAGCAGAACCACGAGCCTTGGGTAGCGCTTCTGGATGCCCTGCAGGGGAACGCAATCCCAGAGCTGATTGACGTGCTTCTTGTGGTCCGGCGGTGCGAGCGTGTCCCCGGCCCGGAATCTTGGCAGCCCCACTAGCGCGCTCTTGATCGCACACTCGGCGGCGAGGCCGAAGAGCTGATCAGCATTCGCGACGCGGCGGCCTTCCTCAAGCAAGACACCATCCCGGAAGTGGCGGGTCGCCGCAGCGGCATAGTCTTCAGCCATTCTGGCGCTCCTCTTGTTGGAACCAGGCGCACGTGGTGAGCTGCATGCTCCTAGCAAGGCCATCATCGCACGGCCGAGCACCAGTCCCGTAGCCAGAAAAAATCCGAGTTCAGGTCTTGAGACATCTGGTCTCTGACCTGGCTGCCTTGCTCGCCGTGGTGGAAGGAAGGCTGGGGTAATGGTAGACCCGGTCCTGACCCGGTCGTGTGGCACCCTTGGGGCTGCAATGGCCGACCCCTCCCCTCCCGCTGGCGCCCCCGCGGCCATCGAGGCGCTGAGCGCCATCACCCTCACCACCACCGACATGGCGCGCGCGGTCCGCTTCTACCGCGCCCTCGGCTTTTCCCTGCGCTCCGGCGGCGCGGGGGGGGAGTTCACCAGCTTTCATGCCGGCGCCTCCTCCCTCAAC
>MNYW01000073.1 GCA_001873295.1 Nitrospirae bacterium CG2_30_70_394
GGCGGCCGACCGCGCGGGTGGGGGGTTGTCCGTGCCCCTTCGTGGGGGGGCGGGTGGGCAGGGGCGGAAACCATCGCGGCGGGCGGCATCAGAACGACCACGCCACCCCGGCGCGCACCGTCCTCCCGGGCAGGGGGAAGCCGGCCACGTCGGCGGTGGCGTCATCGGTGAGGTTGTCGATCTCGAAGGTGAGGTCGGGGGAGGCGCCACCGCGCGGCCGCCAGCGCACCCCCACGTCGTGCAGGGTGCGGGCCGCGACCCGCACCCGGTTGGCCCGATCCAGGGAACGCTCCCCCTGGTGGTGGAGGGTGTAAAAGGGGGCGAACTGCTCCCCCGCCCAAGTCAGGCGCGCCGCCACCTCGTCACGCGGCCGGCCGGGGAGGGGATGGCCGTCGGCGAAGGCGTCGCCCGAGCGGTCTTCGGTGGTCTGGTGGGTCCAGGTCGCGTGCAGGCCAACCCGGCCTAGGTGCACCGACCCCTCGACCTCGTGACCGCGGAGGGCGGCGCCGCTGGCGTTCTCGGGTCGCGCGACCCGCTGGCTCGTCTGGACGAGCTGGATCAGGTCGGTCAGACGCAGGTGGAAGTAGGTGTAGCCGAGGGCCACCGCCACCGCTCCCACGTCGCCCTCCCAGTCGCCCCCCGCGTCCCAGGTTGTGCCGCGCTCGGCCGCCAGCTCGGGGTTGCCGAGGAGCGCCCCGCGGTTGCCGAAGAGCTCAGAGAAGGAGGGCTCGCGCACGTACCGCCCGCCGTTCGCGCGCAGGGCGAGCTCCTCGGTCGCCGCCCAGTGGAGGCCGACCTTGGGGGTGAGGTGGCCGGCGTCGGGCCGGTCGGGGAGGGGGCGGGCCAGGCCGGCGAAGTTCACCGTGCCGGCAAAGTCGTAGAGGTAGCGCGCGTAGCGCACCGCAGGGGCGACGGTGAGCCGGCCGCCGGCCAGGGCGATCTGGTCCTCGGTGGCGACGGTCGCCACCCGTCGTTGCTGGGGGGTTGCGGCGGCGGGGTCGGCGAGGCGGTTGATCGCCCGGTACCGTTCGTCGAGCCCCTGGCCGAGGAGGGTCAGCCCGTGGCGTCCCACCTCTCGCACCGCGGTCACGGTGACCCCGACCGAGGTGGTGGTCTCCTCGTTCGCCTGCCTCCCCACCCCCACCTCGCCCAGGCGGTCGGTGAAGCGCAGGCGCTCCACCTCGCCAAAGAGCCGCGCGGTGACCCCCGCGAGGCGGCCGCGCTCCCCCTCCCACCCCAGGGTGGCCACCTCGCGTCCCTGGCTCAGGTGCGCCTCGCTCGCGGTACGGGGGGCGAGACCGGCAACCCCGGTGGCGCGGGCGAAGGTGAGGGAGGTGGCGCGCCAGCGGCCGGCGGGGGCGGGACCGTCCGCCTTGAGCAGCAGGCTCGCCTGCTCCTGGCGGTTGTTCTCTCGCCGTGGGCGCTGATCGTCCGCCGGGTTGAGGGGGGTGCCGTGGTCGTCGGCGAAGGGGAAGTCGCCGGCGGTGTGGAGGAGGTCGAGGTGGGCGAGGAGGTGGAGGTGGCCGATCGGGCGGGCGTGGGTGAGGGCGGTGGTCTGGGTGGCGAAGGAGGCGCCGGTCGCCGAGGCGGTGGTCCGCGGCCGCGTGGCATCCACGGTGATGAGGTTCACCACCCCGCCGATCCCCTGGCCGCCGAGGGCCACCGGCGAGGTGCCGCGGTAGACCTCCACGCGCGACAGGGCGGAGAGGGGCAGGGTGGAGAGGTCGACGGTGCCGCTCTCCGTCGCGGCCAACGGCACCCCGTCGAGGAAGAGGGTGACCTGGTTGGCGGAGGTGCCACGCACGGAGACGGTGGCGAAGCTCCCGATGGGGCCGAACCGTTTCACGCTCACCCCGGCGGACTCCTCCAACAGCTCCGGCAGGTCGCGGCCGCGCGCCCGCTCGCCCTGCGGGGTGAGGACCGTTGCGGCGGCGGTGCGGTCCGCCGCGGGCAGGGGAAGGGCCTCCACCGCCAGCGGCGCTAGCTCGAGGGGCGCGGCGGGTGCGGCGAGCAGGTAGCCGGCGGCGACCAGCCAGTGCAGGGTGTGGACCGGGAGGGTGAGCCGTGCGCGGCGCACGACTGGGCTCGGCAACAACGACCGCAGCGCGTTCCACGGCGTGCGCCGCTGGGTCGCGGTCGCGCGGGCCACCGTCCGGCAGGCTCTGGGTTGCATCGGTCCGACGACGGCGTCGAACAGAGGGCAGGGATGGAGACCCCGGTCCACCGGCTCGACCCGCTCACTCCGCGAAGCAGGTTTCGATCAAAGGCCGGGGGCGGTCTTCTGACTCAGGGTGGGGAGCCGAGGCTCCGCGGCGGCCGCGCCTTCTCAGCCCGAAGGCCAATGGCAACTGCGGCCACCTCACCCATCACAGCGGCGGGTCCGTGGGGGATTCACACCCCCTTCCCGTCACCCCAGCGAGGCAGCGGCCACCCTAGGCGGGCCCATCGCCCGCGTCAACGCCGCCTCCCCCTTCGGGGTCAGCAGCAGCTTTGGGGTCAGTCCTGCAAACACGCAAGTTGCAAACGTAGCCACCGTCCACCGAGGCCCGCGCCGTCTCCCGGGCCGCGTGGCGCGGCGAGGGTGGCCTCCCGGCGGCCAACGCCTGCGCCATGACAAGTTGCGTGTTTGCAGGACTGACCCCGGAGCCTGGTGACCTCAGAGATTGGCGCGCTGGCTATCCCACCCCGTCGGCGGTGGAGAGGTCGGTGTTCGTGAGGTCAACGCCGGTGAGGTCTGCCCCGTGGAGGCGGGCGTGGGTGAGATTCACCGCGGAGAGGTCGGCGCCGCTGAGGTCCGCCCCCTCGAGGTTGGCGCCGACGAGCTGGGCGCCGCGCAGGCGGGCGTGGGTCAGGCGGGTCGAGGTGAGGTTGGCGCCGGTGAGATCGGCGAGCACCAAATCGGCGGCGGTGAGGTCGGCGGCGGTGAGCTCCGCGCCACGCAAGGTGGTGCGCGACAGATCGGCAGCCATGAGGCGGGCGGCGCCGAGGTGGGCGGTGGTGAGGTCGCAGTTGCGCAGGCAGGCGCGCACCGCCGAACCGCCGGTGAGCCGCGCGTCGGGGAGCAGCGCATCGAGGAGGTCGGCGCGGTCGAGGCACGCGCCGCTGAGGTCCGCCCCCTCCAGGTGGGACCAGGCGAGGACCGCCTCGCTGAGCTCCGCCTCCACCAGGCGCGCGCCGCGCAGGCGGGCGCGGAAGAGGTCGGCGCCGGTAAGGCGGCAGCGCGACAAATCGGTCTGGATCAGCCGCGCGTTGCGGAAGATCAGGCGGCGGAGGTCGAGGCCCGACAGATCGACCCCGGAGAGGTCGACGCCGGCGAAGCGCGGCCGCGCCGGGTCCAGCCCGAGCTGGGCGATGAGCTCCGCGAGGCTGATCTCGGCCATGGGCCAGGTTCGCGAGGCGGGTGGCCACTGCGCAAATCGCCGGGTCGCGGGTCCCCGCCAACCCCCTGGCGACGCACCGCGCAACCGGTCGCCCCCGGACGAGTCGGCCCGACTGGCCTCAGCGCCTGTGGGTCCCCGCCCCCGCAGGTGAGGCGGCTCTGGGGTCAGTCCTGCAAACACGCAACTTGGCCACGGCCCACCGAAGCCCGCGCCGTCCACCAGGCCGCGTGGCGCGGCGAGGGTGGCCTCCCGGCGGCCAACGCCTGCGTCATGACAAGTTGCGTGTTTGCAGGACTGACCCCAGAGCCGCCTCACCTGCGGGGGCGGGGACCCACAGGCGCTGAGGCCAGTCGGGCCGACTCGTCCGGGGGCGACCGGTTGCGCGGTGCGTCGCCAGGGGGTTGGCGGGGACCCGCGACCCGGCGATTTGCGCAGTGGCCACCCGCCTCGCGAACCTGGCCCATGGCCGAGATCAGCCTCGCGGAGCTCATCGCCCAGCTCGGGCTGGACCCGGCGCGGCCGCGCTTCGCCGGCGTCGACCTCTCCGGGGTCGATCTGTCGGGCCTCGACCTCCGCCGCCTGATCTTCCGCAACGCGCGGCTGATCCAGACCGATTTGTCGCGCTGCCGCCTTACCGGCGCCGACCTCTTCCGCGCCCGCCTGCGCGGCGCGCGCCTGGTGGAGGCGGAGCTCAGCGAGGCGGTCCTCGCCTGGTCCCACCTGGAGGGGGCGGACCTCAGCGGCGCGTGCCTCGA
>MNYW01000038.1 GCA_001873295.1 Nitrospirae bacterium CG2_30_70_394
GGGTGAGGGGATCGGGGGTGGGGTGAGGTACGGGTGGGAAGGAGGTGGACGGCGCGACGAGGGTACGGCCCCTGATCGCCGGCCATGGTGAAAACTTGAGTCATTGAGGCAGAGGCTGGCGCGAATATAGCAGCCCAAACTTGGCCGGGGTCCCCCACCCTCGAGGCAACTTCGACCTCGGCCTAGCGGCCCGTTGATCTCTTGCGGCCGCACGGATCCACGGGCCGCTCGATGGCGGGCGAAGCGCTCCAGCCCCGGTGTTCCTTGCAATCGGAAAAGGTTTTTTAGATCGCGCCGCGAATAGGCGCGAATCGTGGACCTGGACGGTGCGGGCCACCCCAGCCGGACGCGCTGGCGCCGCCCGGAAGGCGGCTGGCACTCAGGGTGGCGGTCGGCCTGGGTCGACCGGGAGGGGGGCCAGGCGGGCGGCGTGTGGGCGGTCCCGCTGGAAAACCCCAGCGGCCGCACGGATCCAGGGGCCCCGGGACCACCCTGGACAGAGGTCGACCCGTAGCTTTTCCGGGCGCGGCGGCGCGGTGTGCGGGGTTTGATTCGAGCTCCTCCCCCGGCGCGCGGGCGGGGGAGGAATCCGAGGCGCCTCTCGGCGCGCGGGCGGTTGTGGCGTCGCGGTGGTTGCGTCCGGGACCCCGCCGTAAAACGGGGTGCGGCGGGCGCGCGCCTCAGGCGCGGCGGCCGAGGAGACGCAGCAGGCCGTCGAGGAGGGTGAAGGGGTGGGGCGGGCAGCCGGCGCAGAAGAGGTCCACCGGCAAGAGATCGCCGATCCCATCGTTCACCTCCGGGTGGCCGGCGAAGGGGCCGCCGCTGATTGCACAGGCACCGCAGGCGATGACGATCTTCGGCCGCGGCACCGCGCGGTAGGTGGTAAGCAGTGGCTCGCGCATGGCCGCGCTCACCGGGCCGGTGACCAGGAGGCCATCGGCGTGGCGCGGCGAGGCGACGAACTGGATGCCGAAGCGGCCGGCGTCGAAGATCGTGTTGCCGAGGGCGTTCAGCTCCACCTCGCAGCCGTTGCAGCCACCCGCGGAGACCTGGCGCAGCTTGAGGGCGCGGCCGAGGAGCCGGCGCAGCTCCTTGCCCAGGGGCTCGGCGAGGGCCAGCGGCGCGCCCGGGGTGAGCTGCAGCGCCGCCCGGTCGCGCACCGCCAGGCGGTAGTCGTGGGAGAGCTCGATCGCGCCAGCCGCACACGCCTGCGCACACGCCGGGCAGAAGAGGCAGCGGCCGAGGTCGATCGCCAGCCGCCCCGCCTCCCCGCGGATGGCCGCCGTGGGACACGCCTCGATACACCCCTGGCAGCCGTCCGTGCACCGCTCCGGGTGGAGGAGGGGCAGGCCGCGGAAGCGCTCCGGGAGGGTCGGCTCTTGGGCGGGAAAGGAGGTGGTGCGCCGGCCGTGGCGAACACGGGTGAGGAGGGTGTTGAGCATGGGTTCGCTGCGCGCGCGGGGTGAGGGATGGGGGTGGATGGCCGCAACCGCGGCCAGCGATGGGTTGCGTGATGGAAAGCGGGGGTCATCTCAGCCGCCCGCGGGGTTGTCTTTCCCCTCCCTCATCCCCCCATTACAAGTCGTGGCCGCAGTAGGAGAGGTTGAAGCTCTTGTTGCACACCGGGAAGTCGGAGATCGCCTGATTGCGCAGGGCCATGGCGAGGCCAAACCAGTTGTGGAAGGAGGGGTCGATCACCTTGTAGTGGAGGAAGCGGCCGCCGGCGTCGGTGGTGGCGAGGTGGCAGATCTCGCCCCGCCATCCCTCCACCAGGCTCACCGTGAGGTGGTTGGCGGCGAGCGGTCCCACCGGGAGCCACGCCTCGCCCTTCGCCCCTTCGTGGACGACGCGCTGGAGGAAGGCGACAGAGCGGATGATCTCGAGCCAGCGAGTCATGGCGCGGGCGAAGCAATCCCCCCCCTCCATGATGACCTCCGCCGGCCGCCGGTGGCGGTAGAGGCCCGTCGGGTGGTCGCGGCGGGCGTCACGGTAGAGGCCGCTGGCGCGCGCCGCCGGCCCCACCATGCCGAGGGTCTCGGCCATCGCCTCGTCGACCGTGCCGATCCGCTCCAGGCGCGCGCGCACCGACGGCGACGACCAGAGGAGCTCCACCGCCTGGCGGGTCTCCTCCAACGCGCTGCTCGTCGCTGCCACCACCTCCAAAAGCTCCGCGTCGTCGATCGCAAAGGCGACGCCGCCCGGCCGCAGCAGGCCGCGCCCGACCCGGTTGCCGGTAAGGCGCAGGGTCAGGTTGAGGAAGGTGCCACGCAACGCCCCGCAGTAGGCGGCGGTTGGGAGGAAGCCGATGTCGCCGGCGATCGCGCCGAGGTCGCCCACGTGGTTGGCGATCCTTTCCAGCTCCAGGCCGACGGCGCGGATCAGATTGGCGCGCGCCGAGGGCTTGGTGTGGGCGAGGGTCTCCACCACCTGGCAGTAGGCGGTGGTGTGGCCGAGGGTGGCGTCGCCCGAGAGGGTCTCGGCAAGCGCCAGGGTGCGCGGCGTCGGACCGCCGAGGAGGGCCTGCTCGACGCCGCGGTGCTGGTAGCCGAGGGCGATCTCCAGGTGTAGGACGCGCTCCCCATGGCACTGAAAACGGAAGTGGCCCGGCTCGATGATCCCGGCGTGGACCGGCCCCACCGCCACCTCGTGGACCTCCTCGCCCGCCACCTGAAAGAGGGACGGGCCGGCGCCGGGGCCGTGCTCGGTCTGGCGCACCGGCTTGAGCCACGGGTGGCCCGCGGGGTGGACGCCGAACTGTTCGGCGATCTCGCGCTCGAAGTAGTGGGCGGCGAGCAGCTCGGGGGTGAGGGCGGAGTAGCGATCCTGCACCGGCGCCGAGGTGAGGCGGATTTGGCGTGAGGCGTCCACCGCCACCGCGGCGAGCAGGCGTAGGCCACCCGCCACCGGCCAGCCGGTGAGCGCCAGCAGGCGATCTCCCTGGTCGCTGGCGTCGAGGAGGGCCTTGCGGAAGCGGTCGATGGAGACCGATGGCACCAGCCCGATCGCCACCGCCTCGCCGTTGTAGGTGGTCAGCCACGGGGTGGTCATGGCGTCCCTCCGACCACCGCCGCCGCTTGCTGCAGGGCGGTGCGCAGGGGCTGTGGCATCCACAGGCCGAGGGTGAGGAGGAGGAGGATCGGCAGCCACACCACCAGCGACGCGGTGCGGCCGTCGTGGGCGATCGCGACCCCTTGCGGGACGGCGCCCATGGTCATGTGGATCGCCCGCCGCAGCATGGTAATGAAGATGAGCGTGCCGCCGCCGAGGAAGACGACGAGCGGCAACCACGCGGCCGCGTGGACCGCGGCGCGCACCAGGGCGAGCTCGCTCATCAAGATGGCGAAGGGGGCGACGCCGATCAGCGCCAGGAAGCTGGCGAGCAGGCCGATCCCCCACACCCGGTTGGCGCGCAGGGCGCCGCGGAGGATCGTCATGTCGTGGCTCCCATACCGCTGGCCGAGGCGGGCCACGGAGAAGAAGGCGAGGGACTTGCACACCGCGTGGTTGAGGGTGTGGAAGAGGCCGGCGAAGGCGCCGAGGGGGCCGAGGCCAAAGGCGAGGCAGATGATTCCCAGGTGCTCGACGCTGCAATAGGCGAGCAGCCGCTTGGCATCGCTCTGGGAGAGGATGAAGGCGGCGGCGATGACAATCGAGGCGACCCCGAAGAAGACCAGGAGGTGGGAGGCGAAGGCGGTCCCGGTGGCGGCGCGGGTGATTGGCAGGTAGCGGAGGATGCAAAAGAGGGCGGCGTTGAGCATGAAGCTGGAGAACATCGCCGACACCGGCCCCGGGGCCTGGCTGTGGGCGTCGGGGAGCCAGTTGTGCATCGGCGCCAGCCCCGCCTTGGTCCCATACCCGACCGCCAGAAAGACGAAGGCGATGCGCATCAAGGTGGGGTCGAGGTGGCTTGCCTCGCGCATCATCACGGTCCACAGGAGGCCACCGGCGATCGCCCGCCCTGCCTCCGGCACCGCGGCCGCGGCGATCAGCGTCCCCATGAAGGCGAAGGCAATCCCCACCGAGCAGATCATCAGGTACTTCCAGGTCGCCTCCAGGGAGACCTTGGTGGGGTGGAGGGAGACAAGGAAGGCGGTGAGGAGGGTGGTCGACTCCATCCCCACCCACATGAGGCCGAGGTTGTTGGAGACCAAAAGCAGGGTCATCGCCGCCTGCGCCCCGAGCCACAAGGCGGCGAAGCGGCGCGCCGGGTGGGGCGCGAGGGGGTGGCCGTCGCCGCGCGGGGAGAAGTAGACCAGGGAGTAGAGGCCGCAGAGGGTGAAGACGATCGCCATCACCGCCAGGTGAAAGGCGGAGAGGCCATCGGCGAACAGCCAGCCGCCGGCGGTGGTGATCGACCGGCCCCCCTGCCACACGGCGACGGCGGTGGCGCCCTCCATGGCGGCGCTGGCCACGGTCGCCACCACCATCCAGCCGACGGCCCCGCGGCGCCACGGCCACACCGCCGCGGTGGTCCCGGCGATCGCCGGGAGGAGGAGGACCGACCAGAGGATGGCTGCGTCGAACATCCGCTATCCCTTCAACTCGGCGAGCTTGTCCACGTCGGTCACCTCGAACTTGCGGCTCAGGTTGTAGACCGCGATGGACATGACGAAGACCGCCACGAAGGCATCCAGCAGCACCCCAAGCTCCACCAGCATCGGCGCCTCCACGACCGTGCCGACGCCGAACAGGTAGATGCCGTTCTCCAGCACCAGGTAGCCCACCACCTGCATCACCGCCTTGCGCCGGGTGGTGATGAGGAGCAGGCCGGTGAGGATGGTGAAGAAGGCGGTGGTGAGCAGCCCCTCGTTGTAGCCGCCGGCGGTGAGGTGGATTCGCTGGCCGAGGGTCGCCGCCGCGGCGAGGAGACACACCCCGACCAGCAGCGAGGCGATGAAGCCGATGTAGGGTTCCACCTCGAAATGGAAGGAGGTGCGCCGCCGCAGGCGGATCAGTAGCCACGGAAAGATGCCGCCCTTCATGGCCAAGGCGGCGGTCGCCAGGACCAGGATGCGCGGGGTGATCTCCTCGCCGGCGATCAGGGGGACCAGCGAGTAGAGCGCCCCCTGCATGGCCATCCAGATGACGCAGGCGCCAATCCGGGTGGAGCCGAGCAGCACAAAGTTGAAGACCAGGCTGAGGGCGAGGAGGATTTCGAGAAGGTGGTTCACGGGTTCAACCCCACCACGAAGGCGACCGCGGCGAGGACCCCGCCGCCGACGATCAGTGCCGGCACGTTGTTCATCCGCAGGCGCGCCATGGTCGACTCGATCAGCCCCACCACCATTGCCAGCCCGGCGAGTCCGGCGATCACCGCCGCCCCGTCGAGCCACGGGTTGGCGGTGCGCACCGGCACCACCAGCCCCACCAAGAGCATGCCGAGGAGCCACAGCTTGAGCGCCGCGCCGTACTCGATGAAGGCAAGGTCGACGCCCGAGTGGTCGAGGACCATCACCTCGTGAATCATCGTCAGCTCCAGGTGGGTGGTGGGGTCGTCCACCGGGATGCGCGAGTTCTCCACCAGGTAGACCACCAGCAAGGTGGCGGCGACCAGGCCGAGGGTGGGCGCCGCCGCGCTCCACAAGGCGGCGTCGACGGCGCCGTAGGCGGAGCTCAGCGAGCCCATGCGGGTGGTCGCGACGATACTGGCCAGGGCTAGGAAGAGGGCGGGCTCCACCAGGGCGGCGAAGGTCACCTCGCGGCTGGCCCCCATCCCCTCAAACGGCGAGCCGGTGTCGAGCGCCGCGACCACCGTGAGGAAGCGGCCGAGGCCGAACAGGCCGGCGACCGCCACCAGATCGCCGGTGAAGTGGACCGGCGCGGCGACCCCGCCGAGGGGCACGATGAGCAGCGCTGCCAGGGCGGTCGCCAGGGAAACCACCGGCCCGGCGCGGAACAGCCAGGTGGTGGTGGTGCTGTACACCGCCCCCTTGCCCAGGAGCTTGGCGAGGTCGCGGTACGGCTGCACCAGCGGCGGACCCTGGCGGCCAGCGATCCGCGCCTTCACCCGGTTGATCACCGCCACCAACAGGGGCGCCAGCACGAGGCCGCTGGCCGGGACAAGGATGGACGAGATGAGGGCCATGAGACGGAACCGAACGAAGAGAGCGCAACTACCCCGCGCGCCGTTACCCCACCGCTGACATGAGCAGCACGAGCAAGGTGACGACGATGTAGAGGATGTAGAGGTGGATGTTGCCGTGCTGGAGCCAGCGCAGCCCCAACATGAGCCGCTCGACGCCGCGGAAGAGGGGGTTGAAGAGGAGGTCGCGGAAGAGGTCCGGGGCGTGGCTGGCGAAGCGCGCCGCCGCCGGCAAGGGCGCCGCGACCCCCTCCTCCTCCACGTGGGTGTGGAGGAGTGGATGGAAGAGGTGGGTGAGGGGCTGGGCGAAGGAGGAGGCGGTGTACTGCATCCGCGGCGTGGGAGCGCCGTAACCGCACCCCCAGGTGGCCTGCCGCTCGACCCCGGCCCGTGCCTGGAGGGTCCGGCGCAGGAGCCACAAGGTGGCGGCCAGCGCCAGGGCGATGGCGAAGGCGAGGATTGCCGTCGCCAGCCAGCCGGCGGCCGCGTCGAGGGTGGCGGCGACGGTGGCCATCGAAAGGCCCGTGGCCACCGCCACCGGCGCGACCAGGAGATGCACTGCCCACGGCGCCCCGAGGCCGATCGCCACGCAGGCGCAAGCGAGGACCCCCATCGCTCCAGCCATCTCCCACCCAACCTCGTGGGCGGCGGCGGCTGGTGCAGTGCGTGGCGTGCCGAGGTAGACGGTGGCAAACGCCCGGGCGAAGCAGGCGGCGGCGAGGCCGCTGATCAGGCCGAGGGTGACGAGGACCGTCACCCCCGCCACCCCCGCCGAGCCGTGGCCGGTGGCGAGCGGCAGGAAGGCGGAGACGAGGATCAGAAACTCGCTCACGAAGCCGTTGAGCGGGACCAGGCCGACGATCGCCGCAACGCCCACGAAAAAGGCGGCGCCGCTGAACGGCATGCGCTTCAACAGGCCGCCGAGCTCCTCCAGGTTGAGGGTGTGCGCGGCGTGCTGGACCGCTCCCGCGCCGAGGAAGAGGAGCGACTTGAAGAGGGCGTGGTTGACCACATGCAGCAGGCCGCCCGCGAAGCCGAGGCAGGCGAGTAGCGGTGCGTGGTTCGCCACCCCGCCCACCCCGACGCCGAGGCCGAGGAGGATGATCCCGATGTTCTCCATGCTGCTGTAGGCGAGGAGCCGCTTCAGGTCACCCTGCGCCAGGGCGAAGACCACGCCGAAGATGCCGCTCGCCGCGCCGAGGCCGATGAGCAGCCAGCTCCACCACGCCGCCGGTTCGCCGGTGAGGGTCAGCAGGCGCACCAGGCCGTAGATGCCGGTTTTGATCATCACCCCGGACATGAGCGCGGAGACGTGGCTTGGCGCCACCGGGTGGGCCTCGGGGAGCCAGACGTGCATGGGCACGAAGCCCGCCTTCGAGCCGAGGCCGACCACCGCCAGGACAAAGCAGATCGACGCCAGGTGCGGCGCCGCTTGGATCGCCGCGGGGATCGTGTCGAAGTCCATCGACCCGCCCTCCTCCGCGAGGAGGAAGAACATCACGAACAGAAAGGCGGTCCCCATGTGGGTGGCGATGAGGTAGGTCCACGCCGCGTCGCGCACTGGCGCCTTGTCATCGTCGAAGGCGACAAGGAAGAAGGGGGCGATCGCCATCACCTCCCAGCTCAGCAGGAAAAGGAGGCCGTCGTGGGCGGCGACCACCATCGCCATGGAGGCGATGAGCAGATCGAGGAAGAGCCAGACGGGACCCAGGCTTTGGTGGCCCTCGTGGTGGCGCAGGTAGCCGGCGCCGTAAAGGGCGCCGAGGGCGGAGACGCCGAAGATGGGGAGGAGGAAGAGGGCGGCGAGGGGATCGATTAGCAGATGGAAGGAGCCGCCCACCATCGACCACGGCGCCAGCAACTCTAGCCGGCCGCCGCCGGCCAAGGTGGTCACCGCCGGGGCCAGGCCGAGCCCGCACGCCAGGATCGTCCCCCCTTGGCCGACCCGCTGGCCGAGACGCGGCCAGGGCGCCAGGGCGGCGGCGGCGAGGCCGGTGGCGATGAGCCCGGCGATGGCAATGAGAAAGAGGTCCATGGAGGCGGGTCGAAAAAAGCGCGCGTACGAACCCTCGGGGCCCGCCCGCGTGGCCGCGTCTGGGCGCTTGGGACGGTGCCAAGATCGGCCGCCCCCCGCGCCACACCGTTACGGTGTCGTGCCGAAGGGGCTTGGGTTGGGCCGCCTGCGAGCGACCACTCCGTCCCGCCGGTACCGGCGAAAGCGCGCGCACGGTGCGCCGCCACCCTTGCCCTTCGCAAGGGGTGGCGCGCCGCTCCTGCACGTTGCATCGCCCCAGATCCGCCCAAGGGTGGCGCGTCGCCAGGGCACATTCCGCCTGCCCCTCCGCAGCCGCCGCGCCCGCGGGGGTGAACCGCGATCGCCACGGGAAATACGGGACTCCTCCGGGCAGCCGCCGCGCCCGCGGGGGTGAACCGTCACCGGGGGAACCTCGGCCGACTCCATCGCCGCAGCCGCCGCGCCCGCGGGGGTGAACCGCGATCGGCCACCGCTTGGTTGGCCTCGACGCCGCAGCCGCCGCGCCCGCGGGGGTGAACCGCCAGGGGGATTGGCCTTCCCGGCCGAGCCGCTTCGGGTCGGTCTACGGTCGCGCCCGGCCCGCCGTTTCCTCCGTAGCCCGAAGGCTTCCGAACCGTGGCGCGGGCCACTATCTTGTGCGCCCCGGTCTCCCCACCGGCGCCGATGGAGAGCAGACGCCATGCCGAATACCCACATCCTGAAGACGCGCCGCATGGAGCGGCTGCCGCCGTACGTCTTCGCCAGCGTCAACGCGAAGAAGATGGCGGCGCGCCACGCCGGCGAGGACATCATCGACCTCGGGATGGGCAACCCGGACCAGGGGACGCCGCCGCACATTATCGACAAGCTGGTGGAGGCGGCGCGCAACCCGCGCAACCACCGCTACTCCGCATCGCGTGGCATCCCCAACCTGCGCCTGGCCATCTGCCGCTGGTACCAGCGCCGCTACGGTGTCGAGCTCGACCCCGACACGGAGACGATCGCCACCATGGGGGCGAAGGAGGGGATCTCCCACCTCACCCTGGCGATGATCGGGCCGGGTGACACGGTGATGGTCCCGGACCCGACCTATCCGATCCACTCTTACGCGGTGATCATCGCCGGCGGCACGGTGGCGCACGTGCCGCAGCAGCCCGGGCAGGACTTCTTCGAATCGCTCCTGGCGGTCTACGAGCAGCACGACCCGAAGCCGCGCACGATGATGCTCTGCTTCCCCGCCAACCCCACCACCGCGGTGGTGGAGCTCGACTTCTTCGAGCGGGTGGTCGCCTTCGCCAAGGAGCACGAGATCCGGGTGATCCACGACCTCGCCTATGCCGACCTCTGCTTCGACGGCTACGTGGCCCCCTCCTTTCTCCAGGTCCCCGGGGCGAAGGAGGTGGGGGTGGAGTTCGTGTCGCTCTCCAAGTCGTACAACATGCCCGGCTGGCGGGTCGGCTTCTGCGTCGGCAACCAAGAGATGGTGGGGACCCTGACGCGGATCAAGAGCTACCTCGACTACGGCATGTTCCAGCCGATCCAGATCGCCTCGATCATCGCGTTGAACGAGTGCGACGACGAGCCGCCGAAGATCTGCGCCCTCTATCAGCGGCGGCGCGACGTCCTATGCGAGGGGTTCGACCGGATCGGTTGGAAGGTGGAGCCGCCGAGGGCGACCATGTTCGTTTGGGCACCGATCCCCGAGCCATACCGGGAGATGGGCTCGGTCGCCTTCTCCGAGATGCTCATCGACCGGTGCAAGGTGGCGGTCGCCCCGGGGCTCGGCTTCGGCCGTGGCGGTGATGGCTTCGTCCGCTTCGCCCTGGTGGAGAACGAGCACCGCACCCGCCAGGCGATCCAGGGGTTGCGGAAGATTTTTTGAGCGCGCCGGCGACCCCTCCCTGTTTCCTTTGCGCACCCCATGGCTGATTCCACCCGTTCTCCCATCGGCATCGGCATCCTTGGCCTCGGGACCATTGGCACCGGCACCGCGCGGGTCTTGATCGACAACGGCGAGCTGATCGCCGATCGGATCGGCCACCCCCTGCGCCTCGTGGCCGCCGCCGACCTCGACCCCGACCGCGACCGCGGTATCGACCTCTCCGGCTGCCTGCTCACCACCCACCCGGAGCAGGTGGTGGACCACCCCGAGGTGGCGGTGGTGGTGGAGCTGATGGGTGGTACCACCCTAGCCCGGGAGCTGGTGGTCCGGGCGCTTGGCGCGGGCAAGTCGGTGGTCACCGCCAACAAGGCGCTCCTCGCCCACCACGGCGACGAGCTCACCCGGCTGGCGGCGAACAAGGGGGTCGCCCTGCGTTTCGAGGCGTCGGTGGCCGGCGGCATCCCGATCATCAAGGCCCTCACCGAGGGGCTGATCGCCAACCGGATCGAGGCGGTCTACGGAATCGTCAACGGCACCTGCAACTACATCCTCACCGAGATGGCCGCCACCGGCGCCGCCTTCGACGTGGTCCTCGCGGAGGCGCGCCGTCTCGGCTACGCCGAGGCCGATCCCACCTTCGACATCGAGGGGATCGACGCCGCCCACAAGGTGGCGATCCTCGCCCGCCTTGCCTTCGACACCCCGGTGGACTTCGCCGCCATCCCGGTGGAGGGGATCCGCGGCCTGGAGACCCTCGACGCCGACTTCGCCCGCCAGCTCGGTTACGTGGTGAAGCTCCTCGCCATCGCCAAGCGGGCCGGCCCGAGCATCGACGTGCGCGTCCACCCCACCATGCTCCCCGAGGGCCACCTCCTGGCGAAGGTGGACGGGGTGTTCAACGCGGTGGTGGTGAGGGGCGACGCGGTGGGCGAGACCCTCTACTACGGCGCCGGCGCCGGGGCGATGCCCACCGCCAGCGCGGTGGTGGCGGACATTGCCGAGGTGGCCACCGCCCTGGCTCGCGGCGACGTGCGCGCCGCCGACCCGTGTGCCCACCGAGCGGTGGTGCGGCGCGAGCTGTTGCCGCTCGACGAGGTGGAGACCGGCTTCTACCTGCGCTTCGAGGCCCAAGACCGGCCCGGCGTCCTCTCCAAGATCTCCGGCATCCTCGGCGCCCAGCAGATCTCCCTCGCCCAGGTGCGGCAGCACGGCCGCGATCGCGAGGGGACCGTGCCCCTGGTGATCCTCACCCACCGCGCCCGCGAGGGCAGCCTGCGCAAGGCCCTGGCGGAGATTGAAGGGCTCGGGGTCACCGACGGCGCGGCGGTGGTGATCCGCGTCGAGCAGTAAGCCCCCGCGTGCCCCCCTCTTCCCCACCCTCTCCCCCGAGTCGCCATGTCGACCCTCTCGGCCTCCAAATGGCCCGGCATCATCCGTACGTACGGTGAGTTCTTCTCCGTCTCCGAGAAGACCCCGGTGGTCACCCTGCAAGAGGGCAACACGCCCTTGATTGAGGCGCCGCGGCTTGCCGCCTGGCTCGGCGCGGAGGTCGAGCTGTACCTGAAGTACGACGGCGCCAACCCCACCGGCTCGTTCAAAGATCGCGGCATGACCATGGCGGTCTCCAAGGCGCGCGAGGCGGGGAGCGCGGCGGTGATCTGCGCCTCCACTGGCAACACCTCCGCAAGCGCCGCCGCCTATGCCGCCCACGCCGGCATCCGCGCGGTGGTCCTCATCCCGGAGGGCAAGATCGCCCTCGGCAAGCTTGCCCAGGCGATGATCCACGGCGCCGAGGTAGTGCAGATCGACGGCAACTTCGATGACGCCCTCACCATCGTTCGCCAGCTCGCGGAGGCGCAGCCGATCACCCTGGTGAACTCCATCAACCCGTTTCGCATCGAAGGCCAGATGTCCGCCGCCTTCGAAATCTGCGACCAGCTCGGTGGCCGTCCGCCCGTCTACCACTTTCTGCCGGTGGGCAACGCCGGCAACATCACCGCCTACTGGCGCGGCTACCGGGCGTACCAGAAAGCGGGGCGCATCGACCGCCTGCCGGTGATGATGGGCTTCCAGGCGGCGGGCGCCGCCCCCATCGTCCTCGGCCATCGGGTGGACCACCCGGAGACCATCGCCACCGCCATCCGCATCGGCAACCCGGCGTCGTGGAAGTTCGCCGAGGCGGCGCGCGACGAGTCGGGCGGCCGGATCGACATGGTCACGGACACCGAGATCCTCGCGGCGCAGGGCAAGATCGCGGCCCTCGAGGGGGTCTTCTGCGAGCCCGCCTCGGCGGCCTCGGTCGCCGGCCTGAAAAAGGCGATCGCGGCGGGCTGGGTCAAGTCGGAGACCACCATCGTCTGCACCCTCACCGGCCACGGCCTCAAAGACCCGGACACCGCCATCGCCAACGCCCCAGCCCCAAGCAAGGCCCCCGCCACCCTGGCGGGGGTGAGCAAGGTGCTAGGGCTGTAGCGCGCCGCCCGCGGTGGCCGCGCCGCCTACGACCGACGTGGCAAGGTTCCTAGAGGCTCCACACGCCTAGCGGTCGCCGGCCTGGTCGCCGCCCGCACCGCCGCCCACCCCGAGGTGGCGCAGGGCCGCGACGAGGTAGTCGATTTGGTAGGTCGAGTGGCCGGCGCTGACCACGATGCGCAGGCGGCTGGTTCCCGCGGGGACGGTGGGGGGGCGGATCGCCGGGATCCAGACGGACGCCGCCAAGAGCTCTTCGGAGAGGCGGACCGTGGGTGCGGCTTCGCCAATCACCAACGGGACGATCGGGGTGGGGTTGTTCGCTACCGGCACGCCGAGGGTGGCGAGCTGTTGCCGCAGGTAGGTGGCGCGCTCGGCGAGGCGGGCGACGCGGCCCGGGTCCTCTTCCAAAAGATGGATCGCCTCGCTGGCCACCGCCGCCACCGCCGGCGGCAGGGCGGTGGAGTAGATCAGCGGCCGGGCGCGGTGGACGAGCAGGTCGATCGCCACCTTGGGGCCGGCGATGAAGGCGCCATAGCTGGCAAGCGCCTTGCCCAGGGTCCCCATGGTGATGGCGCGGCCGGCGGCGAGTCCGAAGTGGGAGAGGCTGCCGCGGCCGCCATCGCCGATCACCCCGGTGGCGTGGGCGTCGTCGACCACCACCGTGGCGCCGTAGCGATCGGCGAGGTCGCAGATGGCGTCCAGCGGTGCGAGGTCGCCATCCATGGAAAAGACGGAGTCGGTGACGATGAGGGTGCGGCCGGAAGTCTCCCGGCGGAGCAGCCGCTCCAGGGCGTCGAGATCGCAGTGCGGGTAGACGCGTAGGCTCGCCTTGGAGAGGCGGGCGCCGTCGAGGATCGAGGCGTGGTTGAGGCGGTCGCAGAGGATCCGGTCGCCGTCGCCGGCCAAGGTGGTGAGGAGCGCCAGGTTGGCGAGGAAGCCCGAGCCCACCACCAGCGCCGCTTCCGCCCCCTTGAAGCGGGTGATCGTCTCTTCGAGCTCGGCGTGCGGCGCCATGTGGCCGCACACCAAAGGCGAGGCCACGGCGGAGGTGCCGTAGCGGCGAGTGGCCTCGGCGGCGGCGTGGATCAGGCGTGGATGGGAGGCGAGGTCGAGGTAGTTGTTGCTGCAAAACTGGAGCAGCCGCCGGCCCGCGACCTCGACCTGCGGGCCGTGGATCGAGTCGACGCGCCGGCGCGCGCGCGCCAGGCCCGCCGCCGCCAGCTCGTCGAGCTGGGCCCGCCACGCCGCCGCCGCGGCCCGGTCTCCTTTCGCCCGGTTTGCCACGGCTATCGTTCGCCGTGGAGGAGGGATTCCACGGCCGCGCGCAGGGTGTCCATGGCGAACGGCTTGATGAGGGCTCCAGCAAAGCCGTGGCGCTCGTAGTCGGCCATGATTGGGTCGTTGGAGTAGCCGCTCATCACCAGCGCGGTGAGCTGTGGCTCGATCTCCCGCAGCCGCCGAATCGTCTCCTTGCCCCCCATGCCGCCGCAGATGGAGAGGTCGAGGATCACCAGGTCGAAGGGGGCGCCGGCGGAGCGCGCCCTCTGGACCTGGGCGATGGCCTCGCGCCCGTCGGCTACCACCTCCACCGTGTGGCCGGCGCGGGTGAGCATCTGGTGGGTGATGTCCCGGATCATCTGCTCGTCGTCCATCACCAGAATCCGGCCGTGGGCGATGGCGGGGGTTGCCGCGCGCCGAGCGGTTGGGGTGGCTCCGGCGGCGCACCCGTGCAAGTTGGCCGCTGGCAGGTAGAGGTGGAAGGTGGTCCCCACCCCGAGCTCCGACTGCACGTCGATGGCGCCGCCGTGGCGCGTCACCACCGAGTGACAGACGGCGAGGCCGAGTCCCGCCCCGTGCGCCTCGCCTAGCCCCTTGTCCGTGTAGTACGGGTCGAAGATCTTCGCCAGGCGGTCCGGCGCGATGCCAGGGCCCTGGTCGGCGACGGTGATGCGGACGTAGGGGCCTCCCCCAAGGGGGAGAGAAGAGGTCGCCTCGACGGTGACGTTGGCGGCGCCGAGGGTGATCGTGCCGCCGCACTCCATCGCCTCCACCGCGTTGGTTAAGAGGTTGAAGAGGACCTGGTTGATCTGCTCCGTGTCGAAGTCGGCGGGCCACAGGGCCGGGTCGATCTGCAGGTCGCAGGCGAGGTTGCCGCCGGCGACGACGAAGGTGGACGCCTCGCGCAGGAGGGGCGCGAGAGAACCGGTGCGCTTCACCGGCGCGCCACCATTGCTGAAGGTGAGGAGCTCGCCGGTGAGACTGCGCGCGCCGAGGGCGATCTTCTTCGCCTCGACCAAGCAGGCGCGCGCCTGGCTGGGATCGTTCGCCACGAGCGACTCGGCCAGCTCCACGTTGCCGAGAATGGAGGTGAGCAGGTTGTTGAAGTCGTGGGCGATCCCGCCGCCGAGCAGGCCGAGGGACTCGAGGTTGCGTTGCCGCACCGCCGCCGCCTCGCGCCGCCGGCGCTCGCTGACGTCCTGGAAGATGCAGTGGGTGCGGTTGAAGCGCCCCTCCACGTCCTTGGCGATGACGCCATTGAGGGTGATGGCGATTACCCCGCCGTTGCGCTGGCGCAGGTGAAACTCGACGTCGTAGACCCGCTCCTCTTTTTTGAAGCGGGGGAAACGATCCTGCAGGATGGGGAGGTCGGCGGTGACGACGAAGTCGGCCAGGGGTCGGCCGAGGACCTCGTCGCGCCGGTAGCCGAGGGCGTCGAGCCACGCCTGGTTCACCACCAGGATCTTTCCGTTGGCGTCGAGGGAGTGGTAGGGCAGGGGGGCGTGATCGAAGAGCTGGCGAAACTGCGCCTCGTGGCGCCGCATCGCCTCCTCCAGGTGGTGGCGGTAGAGGGCCATCTCGACGGTGGCGTGGAGCTCGCGCTCGTTGAACGGCTTGAGGAGGAAGCCGTACGGCGCGGTCTGTTTTGCCCGCTCCACCACCGCAGCGTCCGAGAAGGCGGTGAGGTAGACCACTGGCACGTCGTCACGGGTGTGGATCGTCGCGGCGAGGTCGATGCCGCTGTCGCCGCCGGCAAGCATCACGTCGAGGAGCACCAGGTCCGGCCGCTCGCGGGTGACGCTCGCCAGGGCGCCGTCGCCGGTCGCCTCCACCGACGAGATGCGGTAGCCGGCCGCCTCCAGGCTGGCGCGTACATCCGCGGCGACGATCGCCTCGTCCTCCACCACCAGGATGGTCGGTGTGCGCCGCTGGTTCGGGGTTATCGTCGCTGGGTCGGTCGGTTCAGGTGCTGCCATGGGGGGGGGCTCCGGAAGGGAGGGTGAAGCCAATCGTGAACGACGTGGGGTTGTGGGGATGGACCTCCATCGTGCCGCCGAGTTGGTTCTCGGCGAGGGTGGCGATGAGGCGCAGGCCGACCCCCTCGACCGGGTCGAGGGAGAGGGCGGGGTCGATCCCGGCGCCATCGTCGCTCACCGTGAGGCGAACCCGACGGATTCCATCGTCGCCCTCCTGGCGTCGCAGGGCCACCCGGATCGTCCCCCCGCCCCCGTCCGGGAAGGCGTGTTTGAAGGCGTTGCTCACCAGCTCATTGACGATCAGGCCGCACGGGATGGCGGTGTCCACCGCCAACGGCGTGGGGTCCGCCTCGACCGAAACGGTGACCCGCGTGGGGCCGAAGAGGCGCTTGAGGTCGGCGACGATGGCGCGCAGGTACTCACCCCCCTCCAGGGTGGTGAGGTTGGCATCGCCGTAGAGGCGCTCGTGGACCATCGCCATGGTGTGGATCCGGTTGACGCTCTCTTGAAAGGCCGCCTTGAGGCGCGGGTCATCGAGGTGGCGCGACTGGAGACGGAGGAGGCTGACGATCACCTGGAAGTTGTTCTTCACCCGGTGGTGGACCTCCCGCACGAGCGCCTCCTTGTCGCGCAGGGCGGCGCGGATCGTCTCCTCCATCTGGTTGTGCTCGGTGAGATCGACGATGGCGACGTAGGTACGGGTCCATTCCGGGCTCTCCGGGTCGATAAAGGCGGTGACCCGCACGTGGCGCTCCTCGCCGTCCAGGGTCCGCACCTCCGCCTCCGTGGCGATCTCCGTCTCTCCCATGCTGGCGGCGATCAGCTCTTCGCGGAAGGCCGCGTAGGAGGAGTCGGTGAAGGTCCGCACCAGGCCGGTGAGGAGCTCCTTTCGGCTCGTTGCCCGGTGCAAGGCCAGCGCGGCGTCGTTCACGTCCACCACCCGCACCAGCGCGGCGCACTCGTGCACCACCTCCGGGTGGCCCGTGAGGTAGCTGCGAAAGTCGGTGACGCCGGCCGCGCGCAGGGTGTCGATGCGTCGCTTCACCGCGGAGAAGTCTTCGCGCCAGAGGCTCACCGGGGCGTGGTCGAAGAGGTGGCGCAGGTCGGCGGTGCGAAGGTGCAGGTCGGTTTCCATCGCCCACCGTTGCCCAATCTCGCGGGCGATCTTCCGCCGCCCCGCCCCGATCCCCACCACCCCGGCGAGCCACAGGCCGGCGTGGCCGACGGCGAGGGCGGCGTCGTGACGGCGGGAGATCGCCTCCAAGGGGGCCATGGGGAGGGAGACGGAGATCCCCCCTAGCAGGTCGCCCTCGTGCCACCCCGGGCCCGCGTGGCATGGGCGACACGCCGCCTCGCTAACCAGGGGGCGCATGAGGCGAAACCGGGCGCCTGCCGCGCCGCGCGTAACCTCGTCCACCTCCGCCGCGCCGGCCCTGAGGCGGGCAAGGGCGGCGCGCTCCCAATCGTCGGGACCATTCTCCGGGCGCAGGGGGCGGAGGCTGGTGAGCCGGCTTTGCACCCGTTCATCGCCGGCGGTGTAGGCGTTGAACTCGCGGGCCATCTGGGCCGGGTTCATGAGGGTGAGGCGGCGGCCCGAGGGGGTGGTGACCTCGCGCTCGGGCAGATGGGCAAGGTACGGGTTCGGCGCCGTCTTCGCCGTCACCGGGACGTAGACGCCGCCCTGGCTGGTCGCCCAGAGGAGCAGCGCCCGGTCGGCCTCGACGCGACCGTTCGCCTCGCGCCGACCGATCACCCGCGCCTCCGCCTGCTCGTGGTAGACGCTCCACGCCAGCGATGCGGCCACCACCCCGCTCCAGGCAAAAAGGAGGACACCAGTGAGGCGGTAGAGGAGGTGGCTCTGCGCGGTGGCCTGGGGGGGGCGTACAGGCGCCTGCTCCGGATTGTGCAGATCGTTCATCAAGCCCCCCCCTGCGCCCCGCCCCACGGTTCATCGCCCAACCCTCTGGCATTTGCCCAACCCCCCCCACCCC
>MNYW01000050.1 GCA_001873295.1 Nitrospirae bacterium CG2_30_70_394
CGCCACCCACGGCGCCGGCCGCGCCCTCGCCTGGCTTCCGCTGCGACGATCCGTCTGCCCGCGCGGGTCGACCCCACCCCTGAAGAGCTACAGGAGGGCGAGGCAGAAGCGGGATGAGCGCCACCACCGCCACCCTTGGTGGCGAGGTCCGCATCGACGGACCCCTCCCACGGCGGGTGCGGCTCGAAGCGGGACGGTCTGGCGGATCCCGTAGAAGAGCAAAGCGCGGGGCCTGGGCGGGTGCGCCTACGAACCTGCGCCTTACCGAGCTTCAAACTAGCGGATCGCCGACCCTTCGGTCGGCGATCCGCCGGGCCTCTCGGTTGCAATCAGCCGTACCGCAATCTTTCAATCAGCCAACCCTCGCTTACGATCAGCCGATGGCAAATCCCGTCCACTTTCGGGCTCGGGATGGGTTCGAGGCCGATCTCGTCATCGAACGGGGCGCCACCGCGGTGGCAGCCATCGAAGTCAAATCCGCCACAACCGTGACCACGGCCGATTTTCGCGGCCTGCGTAAGCTGCAAGAGGCGACCGGGAAGCGCTTTGCCGGCGGTGTCGTGTTGTACGACGGGGAGACCCGTGCCGGGTTCGGTGAGGGGATGTACGCCGTGGTGATCCGCGCCCTGTGGGAGCCGCTGTGACGCGCGCCTGCACCGAGTCCGTCCTCGACCAGGCCGCGCCCGGGTCGCTGGAAGCCACGGGCTGGCGGGTTGCGCATCTGCTCTCCTTCGTCGCCAGCAGCCACCTCGCCCCCCCTGTAGGCCGCGCCAGGCGCGCCTGAGTTGGGTCAACCCGCAGGGCGGGCCGCCGCGACTTGAGCCGCGCTACCTTGCGGCCACCCGCCCGAGGAGGCGGCGCCACCCGGAGAGCTCGGAAGGGTGAAGCTGGCCGCAGATCGTCCACCCGCAGGCTGGCGCCGCAGGCGTACGGGTCGCACGACGAGGAGCGTCGCCGAGGAGGCGACCCGCAGATCGGGCGGCAACACGGCCGTCGCCTACGAGCAGGGGGTGGGGGCGGGGGTCTGCCAATACCGCTCCCACTCGGAAAGAAAGGCGAGGGTCCGCAGGTCGTCCATCCGGTCGACGAACAGGATGCCGCGCAGGTGGTCGACCTCGTGCTGGACCACGGTGGCGAAAAACCCCTCGGCGCAGAAGCGGACCGGCCGGCCGTTGCGGTCCAGGGCCTCCACCTCCACCGCCCGGTGGCGCCCCACCAGGCCGCGCAGCTTGGGAAGCGACAAACACCCCTCCCAGCCGGCCACCCGCTCGTCGGTGAGGGTGGTCACCTGCGGGTTGATGAGGATGGTCAGGGGGATGGTGGGCGCCTCCGGGTAGCGGCGGTTGTGGCGCACCTCAATCGCCACCACCTGGATCCCCTCGCGGACCTGCGGCGCGGCGAGGCCGGCGCCGTCGTAGTCGCGCAGGGTCTCTACCATGTCGTTGAGAAGCTCTTGGAAGCCCGGCTCGAGGATCTCGGCGGGATCCACCGGCGCGGCGACGGCGCGCAGGATCGGGTGGCCCATCTGGGCGATCTTGAGGATGGCCATCGCGAGTTAGGAGGCCAGGTCGTGGTGCGCCAGGCGGTGCGCAGCGCACCGGCACGACGACTCCACCGCACCATTCTCCTCCAGGCCGTGGAGGAAGCGGACCACGTGGCCGAGGCGTTGGTGGTCCTCCCGCTGCCAGTAGGGACGGATCAGGTTGCGGCACATGCGCGCCAAGATGGTGCGCGGCGAGGTGGTCTCCAGGTAGGCCTCCTGGAAAGGAACCCCCCACGACCCCAGCAGGCCGGCGCACTGGTCGCGGCTGAGAAAGGTGCCGCCCCCCCACGGATCGAAGAGGATCTGCGCGTCGCCTTCCACCGCCTTGGCGATGAAGTGGCACGGCATCCCCACCCCATCGATGGCGAGCCCGACCCGTTTGCCCACCAACACGGCAATCGCGGCGAGAGCGATGGGCAGCCCCTTGCGCCGCTCGACCACTCGGTGGAGGAAGCCATCGTCCGGGTCGTCGCCGGCGACCGCGCCGCCTTGCAGGCGGTGGTCCTGAAAGAGGTGGGTGCACAAAGTCTCCACCCGCTCGGCGAGGGTGGTACAGCGGGCGAGGCGGGCGGTGAGCCCGACGGCGAGGCGATCGAGGCAGACGCCGAGGGCGGCGGCGGTGTGGTCCGGGTAGGCGATGGAGGCGAGCAGGGCACAGCCGCGCTCCAGGTCCACCTCCGCCTCCGGCAAGGCGGCAAACGCCTCCAGGTCGCGATCCACCTCCAGGGAGTGGATGCAGCCAATCACCCCGTCGATCCGCGCCAGGGTCGCCACGCACCAACTTGCCGCCCGCGCCGCCTGCAGGGCCGGGAGGGCCGCACGACCCATCGCCAGCAACCGCTGGCGTACCGGCTCGTGAACCGCCGGGTCCGGATCCCCGAGGAGGGTAATCAGGGCCGCGATCCGCTCCGTGGTGACGTTCCGATTCATACGATGTGCCTGGACCCGCTACCGCGATCACCTGCCGCGCGGCGCTCTTGCCGCCCGACCCTAGCTCTCTGTTCGGCCCCGACTCGGGCCCCCCTCCATCGCCCCACGCCAACCGCGGAAGGTTAGGGGGATCCCCGGGAGTAGGCGAGCGCTTATCCTCTCGCCCCATGGTCCGACCCACCGCCCTACTCCTGCTCCTCGTTGCCACCTGGCTTCCCGCCTGCCATCGCGCCGCGGTTGCGCCACCGCCGGCGCTGGAGCGCCTGGCGCCCGAGGCGTGGCCACCGTTCGCCGACGACCTCGACCGTCCATCGCTCCTGCGCGCCTGCGACCAGTCGCTCACCTACCTCCGCTCCCTCGCCCCCGAAGCCACGGTGGTCTGGGGAGAGCAACGGCTGCCCGCGCCCCGCCTCCTGGAGAGCGTCCAGGCGTTTTGCGACCTCGCCGGCCAAGACCTCACCGCCGAAAACTTTGGGCGCGCCCTCCACGAGCGGTTCGACCTCTACCGCGCCGCCGGCACGGACGGCCGCGGCCGCGTCGTCTTCACCGCCTACTACGAGCCGGAGGTGGCGGGCAGCCTCACCCCAAGTCCGGACTACCCGGTTCCCCTCTACCGGCCACCGGAAGATCTGATCACCGTCGACCTCGGCCGCTTTCGCGACGAGTACCGTGGCCGCAACCTCTACGGCCGCCTCGACGGCCGTTCGCTGGTGCCGTACCACGACCGCGCGGCGATCGATGGCGGGGCACTCGCCGGCCGCGGCCTGGAGCTGTGCTGGCTCAAGGACCCGGTGGACGCCTTCTTCCTCCAGATCGAGGGATCGGGGCGGCTGCTGCTGCCCGACGGCACCACCCGTCACCTCAACTTCGCTAGCGCCAATGGCCGGCCCTACCGCTCCATCGGCAAGATCCTCATCGAGGCGGGCGAGCTCGACGCCGAGTCAATCTCCATGCAGCAGGTGCAAGAGTGGCTCCGCGACCACCCGCAGCGGAGCGCCGCGCTGTTCGCCGCCAACCCCTCCTACGTCTTCTTCGACCTCGCCGACGATGGTCCATTCGGCAGCCTCGGCGTTCGCCTCACCCCCGGCCGCTCCATCGCCACCGACGCCGCCCTCTTCCCCAAGGGCGGAATCTGCTTCATCACCACCGACCAGCCGCGCCTCACCGGCGACGGCTCGGCGGTCGCCGGCTGGCAACCCCTCGCCCGCTTCACCCTCAACCAAGACACCGGCGGGGCCATCCGCGGCGCGGGCCGGGTCGACCTCTTCTGGGGCCACGGCGCAGCCGCGGCGGTCAGCGCCGGCCACCTCCACCACGAAGGAAGGCTCTACTGGCTGCTCCTCAAGGAGGGCTAGCCCGGACCTCTCGCCGAAGATCGTCGCGCGCGGGTGCCCATGCGTGGAGATGCAGGCCGCCCGCCAGTCCGCATCCATGGACCACCCGCCGGAGGGCGAAGAGGCGGACAAGGCCACGGCCGGCCGCTTCGTGTTGCGCCCGCGCCGCCCCTCCGCGCCTCCGCGCGGATTGGGGTCACGCGGATTGGGGTCAGGCTTCGTTTCTTTCATTGTTTACCGTAGGGGGTGAACGTTGCTGTGATGAGAATGAAATCATGAAAGCCTGACCCCAGATCCAAATCATCACGAGCGCCTCCCCGGCCCGCACCGTTGTTCTCCGGTGGCTTCACCGCCGACGCCAACTCTCTCCCCCGCGCCTCCGCAGGATCGCGACCTGACCCCCGCCTACGTGACGCCGCGCCTTCCTCACCAGCGCCCCACCTCGACGCCGAACAGCAGCCCCAGGTCCGGGGCCCCCTTGTCGAGGAGGTTCTCGGTGAGGGCGAAGAAGAGGCTCGACCCGGCGGCGCGGCGGCGCAGGCCGAAGGCCACCTCCATGGAGCTTGCCTCCAGGATCGAGTCGATCTGCTGGGAGTACGGGCTCTCGCGCCAGGCGAGGGAGCAGCTTGCCTCCCACTGGCGGCCGAGCGCCGCGACCTCCGTGGCGCTGGCGCTGGCAAAGGGCGAGGTAGAGGCAAAGGCGGTCCCCGCAAGGCCGTGGTGGCGGCTGGGCCAGACCATGGCGGCGGCGAGGTGGGTCGCCCAGCGCGTGGCCGGGAAGGTGGCCAGGCCGCCGATGGCCCAATCCACCCCGCCGCTGCCGAGGCCGTCACGCACCGGCGCGGTGGGCAGCTTCACCCCCACCCGCACGGCGGTGGCTGGCCGAAAGCCGCGCGCGTCAGTGAGCCGCCAGGCAAGGTCGGCGGCGAGGTCGGTGGCGCCACTGGCCGGGTCGGCGGCGGCGAAGGTGGTCGTTTCCCCCTCCCGAATCGACCAGTCGGTCTCCCCCCGGTCCGTGTGGCGCCGCGACCACGGGGTCGGCAGCCCCAGGTGGTCCTCGGCGGAGGCGATGAAGCCGTCGAGCACGCCGCCCGTGTGCCACCGGTAGCCAAGGGTGGCGCGCACGGTGGCACGCTCGGCCGCGCCGTAGGCGAGGGCCAGGCGCGCCGTCTCCGACTCCAAATCCATGCGCATCGCCACCCCGTCCTGCTCCTCGGCCATGATCATGTTCGCCGCGTGCAAGGTGAGGGTCGCGGACCAAGCGGAGGCGGCCAGGCCGCGGGCATCGGCGGGCGGGAGCTGGAGAAAGGCGGCCGACATGGGCATCTCGTTGGAGAGCGCGATCGGCGCCAGGGGAGGCGGCGCCGCCACCACGGGCGCGGCGGCGACGACCAGCCAGAGAAGGCCAGCGCGTACGGCCCGGGCCCCACCCCAGCGCACGGCGAAACGGCAACCACGATCCATCGTCACCCTCCCCAATCGGCCGGCCCGGCCGGCCCGCCTACCCTCCGCGGCCCACCGGGGGCCACCGGGGACACCGGGGACCACCGGCTGCGATTGTGCACACCCCGCGTGGCCACGGTCACGATCCCGCGGAGCCTGCTGGACCTTGTTTCGATCCACCGTGCACCCGCGGCTCTCGGCGATGCGGCGGAGCGAACCCCATGGTTCGTGACCGAGCCCCCCATCGCCTCACGAACGGCTCTCCCGCCGGACTCGCGCCCGTTCTCGCCACGATCGACACGGTCCGACCGACTCCTCGGCCGAGGGGCCCGCCACTCCCCACCCCGCACCGCCACGCGCCGCGCCTTTCACACCCGCTCGGCGGAGACCACCACCGTCTCGCCGCGCAGAGCGTCGAGGAGGCGCACGAGGTGGTTGAGGTTGCGCACCTCGAGGTCGAAGTGGGCGGAGCCAAAGCGGTGGCCCACCCCGAGGGTGCGGGTACAGAGGATGTTGCCGCCCTGCTCGCCGATCCGGGAACAGACGGTCGCCAGGGCACCGGGCTCGTTGCGCATCTCCACCACCATCCCCACCTGGCCGCCGAGGGCCGCCTCGCTCTGCCAGCGCACCGGCACCACCTCGTCCACGTCCACCGCCCGGCGCACCGCGTGGTGACAGATGCGACGGTGGACGATGATTCCGTCACGCTGGCTAAAGAAGGCGATCACGTCGTCCCCGGCGAGGGGGTGGCAACAGTGGGCGAGGTGGTAGAGGCGCGTGTTCGCCTCGCCAAGGAGGAGGCAGGCTGCCGCCGCCTCCCCCACCTTCTCCTCTCCCCCCTGCTCGCCCATGGCGGCGCGCAGTTCGCCCATCGACAAGCGGCCCGCGCCGAGGCGGGCGAGGAGCGCGTCGACGTTCGCCAGCCCCAGACGCCGCGCCGCCGCCTGCGCCGCCGGGCAACTCGCCCTAGCGCCGTCCGCCACCCCCGCCAGCGCGGGGATGGCGCGCAGGCGGTCGCGGCCGATGGCGATCGTCCGCTCCCGCTGGCGCGACCGCATCTGCTCGCGCAGGAGGCGGCGGGCGTGGGGGGTGCGCACGAAGGTCAGCCAGCTCGGCGCCGGCTCGATCATTGCCTCGGTGAGGATCTCCACCTGATCGCCGGTCCTGAGCACGTGGTCCCGCTCCACCCGCCGGCCGTCCACCCGGCCGCCGGCGCAGTGGTAGGCGAGGTCGGTGTGAATGGCGCAGGCGAAGTCGAGGAGGGTGGCACCGCGCGGCAGGTTGAGGACGTCGCCACGCGGGGTAACCGGGTGGATGCGGTCGGAGGCGAGGGTGTCGCGCGCCATCTCCACAAACTCGTCGGAGGTGAGCATCGCCTTTTGCGCCTCCTGCAGCTCATGCAGCCATTGCATGCGGCGGGCAAAGGCCGCGGGGGGCTCATCGGCACCGCGCTTGTACGCCCACTGGTAGGTGACCCCGCGCCGCGCCACCTGATCCATCGCCACAGAGAGAATCCGAACCCGGATGGTGCAGCCGCGCGCCCCGCGCAAGCGGCTGTGGAGCGCCCGGTACTGGTTCGAGCGCGGCGTGGCGATGTAGTCCTTGAAGCGGTCGAGGATGGGCGGGCGCAGGGCGTGGAGGATCCCGAGGACCGGGTAGCAGTCGTCGTCGTGCTCGACGATCACCGTCACCCGCAGGATGTGGGCGAGCCGCTCGATGGGTTCACCCAGGGAGCGCTGGATGCGCGCCACCTCGTGGGCGAAACACGGGCGGCACTCGACGCGCGCGCCGGGGAAGCGCGGCGCGAGCCGCTGCAAGAGCTCGCCGGCAAAACTCTCGCCGCGCGCGCGCACCCGTTCATGGGCGTAGTCGAAGCAGGCGCAGATCTCGTCGTACTCCTCGCGGTGGAGGACCTGGTAGCTCAGCTCCGCCAGCTCCGGGTAGATCGCCCCGAGCCCCAACCCCATGGCGATCGGCACGTAGAGGTCGCGCGTCTCGGCGGCGATCCGCGCCTGCTTGGCCGCCCCCATCGCCGCCAGGGTGCGCATGTTGTGGAGACGATCCGCCACCTTGATCAGGGCGACCCGGATATCGCCCACCATCGCCGACACGATCTTGCCAAGGTTGGTGGCGCGCTTCTCTGACGGCGTCGCCTCCGCCAACAGCTCCACCTTGGTGACCCCGTCGACCAAGCTCGCCACCTCCGAACCGAAGCGGTGGCGCAGGTCGTTCAGGGAGGTGGGGGTGTCCTCCACCGTGTCGTGCAACAGCGCCGCGCACAGGGTGGGAACGTCGAGCTCCAGGCCGAGGAGGATCTCCACCACCGCCAAGGGATGGCTGAAGTACGGCTCCCCCGAGTGGCGAAGCTGGCCTCGGTGCGCCCCCTCGGCAAAGCGATAGGCGCGCGCGACCAGGTCGAGGTCCGCCTCCCGGTTGTAGGCGAGGACCCGCGCGCCGATCTCGTCCACGGTAAGCATGACGGCCATCTGATTGTCGCAAACCGCCGAGGAAGGCAAGGGGTTGGGGGTGGGCGAGGGGGCGGCACAAACCGATCGGCATACCGTGGCACTGGACGGTTTGGCGCGCGGAGGCGCGGAGCCCTTCCCGCGCCGGTGCGCGCCCCCTCTTCCTCGCCCCGCCACACCCCCATTCCCGCCACGGGCGCGGTCGCGCCCGCGGTCGCGCCCGCGGTCGCGGAGGTGGCCCGGGGGTGGCGCTGGTAGCGATCGACCCGTCGCTCGTGGTCGGCGAGGCTGGCGGAAAAGACGTGGCTGCCGTCACCGCGGGCGACGAAGTAGAGGGCGTCGGTCTGGGTCGGTTTGAGGACCGCGTCAATCGCCGCCACGCCCGGGTTGCAAATGGGGGTCGGCGGCAGCCCGTTGCGGGTGTAGGTGTTGTACGGGGTGTCGTGCGCGAGGTCGGCGAGGGTGAGGTTGCCGTCAAAGGCGGGGAGGCCATAGATCACCGTCGGGTCGGACTGCAGGCGCATCCCCAGGGAGAGCCGGTTGAGGAAGAGGGCGGCGATGATCGGCCGCTCCTCAGCACGCCCCGTCTCCTTCTCGACGATCGAGGCGAGGGTGAGGGCCTGGTGGCGGCTCAGCCCCAACGCCTGGGCCGCGGCCGCCCGCGCCGGTGTCCACACCACCGCCATCGCCTGGGCCATGCGCAGGGCGAGGTCGGCCCCGGTGGCGCCACGCTGCCACTGGTAGCTCTCCGGCAGGAGGTACCCCTCGAGCGCGCCAGCGGGTGCGCCCGCCGCCGCCACCACCGCCGGGTCGCCGCAAGCGGCGACGAAGTCCGCCGCCGACGAGATCCCCGCCGCCTCGACCCGCTGGCCGATCTCCGCCACCGTCAGCCCCTCGGAGAGGGTGAGGGTGTGGAGCCAGACACGGCCAGCAACGAGGAGCGCCAGCAGGGTGTCCGGGGTGAGCGGCGGGGTGAGGTGGTACTCGCCCGCCTGGAGCCGGCCGGCCACGCCGCGCAGGCGGGCGAGATGCTCGAAGCGGCGCGGTTGGGCGAGGAGGCCAGCACCGCGGAGGCGGGTGGCGACCTGGCGCAGGGAGGTGCCCGGCACCACCTCGACCACCACCCCCTCGGCGACCACCGGCAACGGCGTTGCCGCCCAACGGACGAGCTGGAGATAGGCGCTGGCCACCCCCAGCGCCGCGACCGCGACCAGCGCGACCGCGACCACGGCGATCCGGCGGGGGTGCAGCCACGCCCTAGAAAGCTGGCGAAGTTTGTCGATCATCACGAGAAGCCGCGGGCGCGAGCCCGGATGCAGGAGTCGAACGCCACGGTCCGCCCACCTCCCAGCCCACCCGCCAGGCTTGCGGCGAAGCCACGGGCTGGCCGCGGCCGGGGAACGAAGGGCGCGGGGCGATCATCCGCCCGCCTCGAAGGGGTCGTCGTCCGCGAAGTCGTCCCCCGCGCCGGCGGCGCGGCTGTCGAGGTAGGCCTGGAGGATGAGGACCGCGGCCACCTGATCGACCACCGCCTTGCGGTCGCGCCGGCGCACGCCGCCTTCGATCAGGGTCCGCTCCGCCTGCACGGTGGTCAGCCGCTCGTCCCAGTAGGTGACCGCCAGCCCGAGGGCGGCGGCGAGGCTGTTGCCAAGCCGGCGCGCCTTTTGCGCCGCCTCGCCCTCTTCGCCGTGCATGTGCAGCGGCAGCCCCACCACCAGCTCGCTGACCTCGTGGTCGCGGGCGATGGCGACGAGGCGGGCGACGTCCTTCTTGCGCCCCTCCACCGCCACCGTGGCGTGCGGCTGCGCGAAGCTGCCGAGGGGATCGGAGAGGGCAACGCCGATGCGCCGCTCGCCCACGTCCAGCGCCATCACCCTCACAGCTTGCCGCCCCGCAGGATGGAGATGAGGAGCCAAAGGCCGAAGCAGCCGGCGAGGGTGAAGCCGACGATGCCGAAGGCGGAGATGCCACCCTCGCCGCCGCCGCCGGCGCGCACGATGAGCGACGAGCCGACCACCACCGAGGCGGTGATCAGGGCAAAGGCAAGACGGTTGCTCGCCCGGTCGAGGTGGTGGGTGAAGCCGTCGAGGTTGCTAATCGAAATCTCGAACCGCACCTGATCGTCGACCATCTTCTGAAGGATGGTGCGCACCTGTACCGGCAGGTCGCGGAATGCCTCGACGTAGTCGGTGGAGCAGGCGCGCGCGGCCTCCGCCCAGCCCGCCGGGCTACGCCGGCGGGCCAGGCGGCGCATGGCATACGGCTTGGCCACCTCGATGAAGTCGAAGCCCGGGTCGAGCTGGCGCACCAGCCCCTCCAAGCTGAGGAGGACCTTGTTGATCAGGTAGAGCTCGGCCGGCACGCGCAGGTTGAGGTCCATGGCCAGGTGGAGCACCCGGTTGATGTAGTCGCCGGCGTTGATCTGCTTCAGGGTCCGGCCGTAGTACGGCTCCAGAAAGTCTTGGAGCTCGCGCCGGAAGCGGTCGCGGAAGCCCGGCGCGGGGGACTCGCCATGGGTCGTGCCGCGCCGGATGAAGTAGTCCACCAGACGGTCGAAGTCGCGGTTGATGAAGGCAATGAAGGCGTCAAAGAACTCCTGCACCTCCTTGTCGCTGCCGACGTTGCCCCACTGGCCAAAGTCGAGAAAGGCGACCCTTCCCCCCTCCAGGACCATGAGATTTCCCGGGTGGGGGTCGGCGTGGAAGCAGCCGTCTTCGAGAAGCATCTTCATGTAGGCGTCGGCGCAGATGCGCGCCACCTTGGTCCGCTCGGCCCCAACCAGGTCGTAGCGCTCGAAGTCGGTGATCCGGATCCCGGAGATGCGCTCCATCACCAAGACGCGCCGGCTCGTGTAGTCCCAGGAGATCTTCGGGACCACCACCTCCTCCTGCTCCTTGAAGTGCATTGCCATGCGCTCGGCGTTGGCCGCCTCCAGAGAGAAGTCCATCTCCTGGCGGAGGGTGCGGGCAAACTGGTGAACAAGCCCCACCAGGTCGAGCTGGCGCACCTCGGGGATGGTGCGGTGGGCGAGGGCGGCGAGGCGGAGGAGGATGTGGATGTCGGTCTCCACCAGCGACTCGATCCCCGGCCGCTGCACCTTCACCACCACCTGGCTGCCATCGGCAAGCTCCGCCGCGTGCACCTGGGCGATAGAGGCGGCGGCGAGGGGGGCATCGACGAAGGTGGCAAAGAGCTCGGTCACCGGCTTCCCCAGCTCCTCGGCGATCACCTGCCGCGCCTCGTCACTCGGGAAGGGGGGGAGGCGATCCTGCAGGCGGGCGAGCTCGCGGCCGTACTCCTCGGGAACCAGGTCCGGGCGGGTGGAGAGGATCTGGCCGAACTTGATGAAGGTGGGACCGAGCTCCTCCAGGGCGCGGCGCAACCGCCGCGGACCGCTCAACCGGCGCACCTCGCTCTCCGCCGGAATCCGGCCGAAGTGGCGCACCCGCCGGACCAAGGAGGTCAGCCCCTCGAGGTTGAGACGGTGGATGAACTCCCCGAAGCCGTACTTGCCGAACACCCGGATGATCGTGCGCAACCGCCGCAGGTGGCGGAGACGCGGCTGACTAAAGGGAAGACGCATCACCCGTTCCCTTGCCCTTCACCCCGCCTCACCCGCGGCGTTCGGCGGACTCGGTCGAGCGTCGCGAACAGCCGCGCGCGCAAGGCCGGATGGGGAACCGTTCGCGGCGCCTTGTGGGGCTCGACCTACGAAAACCGGCGCCCGCTCCGCACCCCGCCCCCCCTCGTCGCCGCGCTCTGCGCGCCGCAGTCGCTCTCCACCCCTCCGCCCGCCTCCCCGGTTGGGGTGGCCGCCAGGGGTGGCGCCAGCGGCTTTCAGGCCCCCCCCCCGATGCGCTGGTTGGCCGCCTTCTCCAGCGCCGCCACCCGCTCGCGCAGCTCATCCACCTCGCGCTTCGTGGGCAGGTTCATGGTGGCGAGGAGGGAGGCGACGATCTCCTTCATCTTCGCCTCCATGGTGTTCACGTTTGCCTCCGCTTGGCCCATCAGCTTGTTGAGCATGGAGTCGCCGTCCTCCCGGCTGATGGTCCCCTTCGCCACCATCTCATCCAACATCTCGCGCGCCTTCTCCTGCACGCCAAGCCCCACCAACATCATCTTGCGCATCGTCTCGAACATCGCTGCCTCCGTCTCTCGGATGAAGGGAAGCTCCCCTCGGGGTGAGCCTAAATCGAACCTTAGCACGCGCTTGTGGATGGCCAAGCGGTGGGCGGGGCGGCCTGTGGCACACACCAAAAGAGCGCGCCGCGGCCCGCGGGAAGGGTTGAGCGCAACCCTCGCCGGTGATCCGCACCCACCACGGTGGTGACCCTCCGGCCGCACCGTCCCCCCATCGACGCGACCGACCACCCCCGCGGAAGTCCGCACCCACCGCGGTGGTGACCCTCCGGCCGCGCCCCTGAGCCGCGCCCTCACTCCCACCGGTGCGTGCACGGCTCGGGCGCTCGCCGGCTCGGGCGCCCATGCGCGAGCGACCGCCAAGACGCCTCCCCCGTTCCGGCCTCGCGCCCGAGCCGCGCGCCTGCCGATCGACGGCCCGCCCGACTCCTAGGAGTCTGTCGAACTTTGGCGATCGTGAACCGAGAAGAAGCGGGCTCGAGCGGATGCAGACCCATTCCTAGAGCTACGTGGGGCTAGGTGACGAAGAACGGTCTACGAGTCCGCACCCCCGAGTCCGCCCATGGGTCCGCTCGCTGCAGGAGATCGGGACAAAGTCCGGCAGGCTCCTAGCCGGCCAGCCGCTCCCGCACCCACGCCGCCCCTTCTGCCAGGGCGGCCGCGATCCCCTCCACCCGCTTGCCGCCGGCCTGCGCGAGGTCGGGGCGGCCGCCACCACCGCCGCCGATGTGGCGGCCGACCTGCTTGACCACCGCGCCCGCCTGTACGCGGTCGGTGACGCTTCGGTCCACCGCGCACAGCAACAGCGGCTTACCGTTGCTGCGCGCCGCCAGGAGCGCGACGAACGGGCGGCCCTGGGCGCGCAAGGAGTCGGCGAGCTGGCGCATGGAGTCGGTGTCGCTGTCGCCGAGGTCGCGCACCACCACCGCCACCCCATTCACCTCCTCGTGGTCGCCCTGGCTCGCCTCCTGCTCGGCGAGCTTGCGCCGCAGCCGCTCCACCTCGCCCTTCAGCTCGCGCTCGTGCTCGGCGGCGCGGATGAGCCGCTCGGTGAGCTGCTCTGGGTCCGCCTTGAGCACCGCCGCCGCCGCCGCCAGCCGCTCCCCCTGGCGCTGCAGGTAGGCGAGGGCCGCGCTGGAGGTAGCCGCCTCGATCCGCCGCACCCCGGCGGCGATCCCTTGCTCGCGCTCGATCACCAGCAGGCCGATGTCGCCGCTGTTGCCCACGTGGGTGCCACCGCACAGCTCCTTGGAAAAATCGCCCACCGACACCACCCGCACCGTGTCGCCGTAGCGCTCGCCAAACAGGGCCATGGCTCCCGACGCGACCGCCTCCTCCAGCCCCTGCTTGCGGGTGACCACCTCTTGGTGGCGCCAGATCTCCTCGTTCACCCGCCGCTCCACCTCGCGGAGCTGGGCGGTATCGATGGGGGCGAAGTGGTGGAAGTCGAAGCGCAGGCGATCGGGCGCCACCAGGGAACCCGCCTGGCGCACGTGGTCGCCGAGGACCTCGCGCAGGGCGGCTTGCAGGAGGTGGGTACCGGTATGGTTGCAGGCGGTGGCGGCGCGCGCCTGGCGATCCACCCGAGCGGTGAGCACCACGCCGGTGGCAAGCGCACCGCGAAGGAGCCGGCCGCGGTGGCAGATGAGGCCCGGGACCGGCGCCTTCGTCTCCGTCACCTCCACCTCCACCCCCGCCCCCACCAGCACCCCGCGGTCGCCCGCCTGGCCGCCCGACTCCCCATAGAACGGCGTCGTGTCGAGGATCAGCTCCACCGCGTCGCCCGCCTTGGCGGTGGCCACCCTCACCCCGTCGCGCACCAACGCGCGGAGGGTGGCCTCCCCCTCGAGCTGTTCGTAGCCGGTGAAGCGGCTCTTCCCCACCTCGTCGAGGAGGAGGCGGTAGACCACCTGCGACTCGCTCTGCTCGCCGCCCTTCCACGAGGCGCGGGCGCGCGATCGCTGGTGCTCCATCGCCTGCTCGAAGCCCGCTTCGTCCACCGTCCGCCCCGCCTCGGCGCACACGTCGCGGGTGAGGTCGAGGGGGAAGCCGTAGGTGTCGTAGAGGCGGAAGGCGACCTCGCCGGGCAGCGGCGCCTCCGCCCCGAGGGTGGCGAGGGCGTCGCCGAGGAGCGCCAGGCCGTGGTCGAGGGTGGCAAGGAAGCGTGACTCCTCGCGCACCAGGGTCCGGACGATCTGCTCGCGGCGGGCGGCGAGCTCCGGGTAGGCCACCCCCATCTGGTCGATGAGGGCGGGCAGGAGCTCGGCGAGGAAGGGGCGAGTGAAGCCCAGCCGCCTCCCGTGGCGAGCGGCGCGGCGCAAGATGCGGCGCAGGACGTAGCCGCGTCCGTCGTTCGCCGGCACCACCCCATCGGCGAGGAGGAAGGCGACCGAGCGCAGGTGGTCCGCCACCACCCGCTCGCTCACCCGCGCGCCGTCCGCGTCCGGGGTCGGGGCGAGGGCCCGCACCGCCTCGATCAGGGGGGTGAAGCAGTCGGTGGCGTAGTTGTCGTGCACCCCCTGGAGGACCGCGGCGATTCGCTCCAGCCCCATGCCGGTGTCCACCGACGGCCGCGGCAAGGGGGTCAGGGTGCCGTCCTTCTCCCGGTTGAACTGCATAAAGACCAGGTTCCAGATCTCCACATACCGGTCGCCATCCGCCGTCGCACTCCCCGGCGGGCCGCCCGCGATCTCGGCGCCGTGGTCGAAGAAGATCTCCGAGCACGGGCCGCACGGACCGATCTCGCCCATCGACCAGAAGTTGTCCTTGGCGCCGATGCGCGAGAAGCGGACCGGGTCCACCCCTACCTCGTCGAGCCAAATCCGCGCCGCCTCATCGTCCTCCTCAAAGACCGTCACCCACAGCCGCCGCGGGTCGAGGCCAAAGCCGGCGGTGAGAAGCTCCCAGGCGTAGTGGATCGCCTCGCGCTTGAAGTAGTCGCCGAAGGAGAAGTTGCCGAGCATCTCGAAGAAGGTGTGGTGGCGCGTGGTCACCCCGACGTTCTCCAAATCGTTGTGCTTGCCGCCGGCACGCACGCACTTCTGCGCGGTGGTGGCGCGCCGGTAGTCGCGCGCCTCCTCGCCGAGGAAGACCGACTTGAACTGCACCATCCCGGCGTTGGTAAACAGCAGGGTCGGGTCATCCCCCGGCACCAGCGACGACGACGCCACCACCGTGTGGCCACGACTGGCGAAGAAGTCGAGGAAGCGGCGGCGGATCTCGGAGCTGGACAACATGGGATCTCCCCTTCTTCGGCCGGCGGACCGGAGAAGCGGGTAGTGTGGCGGGGGACCCCCCGCCGGCGAAAGGGGCGACGCCCGCCGTGCGGCTTGGATCGGGGATGGGGGGAGCCGCGGGCGTCTGGCTCGCAGCCGGAAGATCGAACCGGGCCGCCCCGCGCCGCTCTTGCCTCCCGCACTCCCGCGGGAGGGTTCACCCCCCGTGGCTGGCGGATGGCACCGCCGATGGCTCCGGGTCCGGTGGCTCGTCGCTCTCCTCCACCACCCGCCGCACGGTAGCGCCGTCGAAGCCGCGGGCGGCGAGGAAACGGGCGAGCTTGGCGCGATCGCCCTCGCCGGCGAGGCCACCGAGGCTCCTAACCTTGCGCGCCGCGGCCTGGCGCGCCGCGGCCAGCTCCGCCCCCCCCTCCTCCGCCGCGAAGGCAGCAACGGCGAGGGGCGCGGCGATACCGCGCTGGCGGAGCTCTTGCTGGATCCACGCCCTTCCGTACCCCTGGGCACGCCGCCGCTCACACCAGCGGCGGGCATACTCCCCATCGTCGACCCAGCCATGGGCGATGCACTCGGCCACCACCGCCGCCACCACCGCCGGGGCAAAACCGCGGCGGGCGAGCCGCTCGCCAAGCTGGCGCGCGGTCAGCGGCGCCGGCGCCAGGAGCCGGACCGCGCGTGCCCGCGCCGCCGCCCGCGCCTGCTCCGGATCGTTTTCACTGTCGATCATCGCCGCACCTCGGAGTTCGTAGGATCAAGGGGACCCGGTAGACGAAGAGAGGCGCCCGATCCAGACCGAGGGAGGGCGGTTCACCGTCCATCGACCCACTCCGCCCTCGGCCGCGCGCCGCGGCGCCGCCCGCGTGGTGTACCGCACGACCCCGGCCACCGCCTACCCCGGCCCGGGGCGCGCGGTGTAGCGTCGCCTCGCATGTCTCCCGTCTTGCCCCCCCGTACCCCCGGCGGTGCACCGCCCAGCGAGCTGGGGGTCCACCGCGGGGTGGCGACCCGACCGGGCCAACAACCCATCCCCGGCCCCGCGCGCCCGATCCCCATCCGGCGGGGGGTAGCCCCCGCCATTCCCCCACCCCCCCCCCCTCCAGCCCCGGGCGCGCGGCGCGCGGCGCGCACCCTCTACCATGTCCCGCACCTTCGCCATCGGTGACATCCACGGCTGCCTCGACCACCTGGAGGCGCTGTTGGCGCGCATCGCCTACCAGCCGGGGGAGGACCGGCTGATCTTCCTCGGCGACTACGTGGATCGCGGTCCCGACTCTGCCGGGGTGGTGGAGCGCCTCCTTGTGCTGCGCGCCGAGTCCCCGCAGGTGGTCTGCCTGATGGGCAACCACGAGCGAATGTTCCTCGACTTCCTCGACGACCGCCGCCCCGAGCTCTTCCTCGCCAATGGCGGCCGCGCAACCTTGGCGAGCTACCAGCGGCGTAGCCACCGGTGGCAGCGGCTCACCGGCCGCGCCGAGATTCCGGACGACCACGTCGCCTTCCTCCGCGCCCTGCCGCTGATGCACGTGACCCCCACCCACGTCTTTGTCCACGCCGGCCTGCGCCCGGGGCTGCCCCTGGCGGAGCAGGTGGAGGAGGACCTCCTGTGGATCCGCGAGCCCTTCTTCACCGCGCCGGTGGAGCTCAGCCGCACGGTGGTCTTCGGCCACTCGCCCATGGTGACCCCGTTCCGTGAGGCGAAACGGGTGGGGATCGACACGGGCGCCTGCTACGGCGGGCCGCTCACCGCCTACGAGGTGGATGCGAACCGGTGCATCTCGGCGATGCCGTAGGGATGGGCGGGAACGACTCCTTGCACCTTCACCGACCCTGAATCGCCATGGGGCCGACCCCACCCGCTGCGACCCGGGTTCCCGCCCCGGTCCTCTTTCGCCTCTTCCTGCGCCTCGGCCTCACCGCCTTTGGTGGGCCAGCGATGGTCGCCTACATCCGCGAGCAGGTGGTGGTGCGCCACAGGTGGGTGGAGGAAGAGGTTTTCGCGGAGGGCGTCGCCCTCTGCCAGATGATCCCCGGAGCGACGGCAATGCAGGCGGCGGCCTACGCCGGCCTGCGCGCCGGCGGCCCGGCCGGGGCACTCGCCGCCTACCTCGGCTTCGGCCTCCCCGCCTTCTTGCTCATGGTCGTGTTCGCCTCCCTCTACCAGCAGGCCCACGGCCTGGCGGTGGTGGCCGCCGCCTTCGTCGGCCTGAAGGCGATCGTCTGCGCGATCGTCGCCAATGCCACCTTCACCTTCGGCCGCAAGGTGGGCCACGACCCGCGCGACCTTGGCCTCGCGATCGGGGCCGCCCTCTTCCTCGCCGCCGGCGGCTCGCCGATCGTCGCCATCGGGGTCGCGGCGCTTTTTGGCCTCCTCCTCTTTCGTGGGCGCGGGGGGGGCGGTTGTTGCGTGAGCGAGGGGACGGGCACGCGGCCCCTCTTTCGTGGGCGCGGGGGGGGCGGGGGCGGTACCACCGAGCGCGGCGCCGG
>MNYW01000017.1 GCA_001873295.1 Nitrospirae bacterium CG2_30_70_394
CCGCCTCCCCCTTGCCGTCGCTCACCAGCGCCTCGGCGCGGGCGATCTCCTCGAGGGTGTCGCGCTCGGACACCGACAGGGGGTGGTCGCTGAGCGCCTCGGGGGCCATCACCACCACGTCGTGGCGACCAAAGGACAACCACGAGGCCACCACCGCAATCACCATCAGCACCGCCGCGACCCACGGGGACCAGCGCTGCCACCAGGTGGGCGGGCGGTGGTGGCGGCTCAGCTCCATCAGGCGGCGCAGCTCGGCGGGATCGAGGAGGACCTTGCGCAGGGCGGCAACTAGCTCCGCGCCGGTGGCGAAGCGCTGCGCACGGTCCCGCGCGATGGCCCGCTGGAGGATCTTGCGCGACGCCTGCGGCAGCAGCGGGTTGAGGTGGATCGGGTCCGCAGTCTTCCCCTGCATAATCTTCACGATCAAGGTCGCCACCTCGTCCGCCTGATACGGCTTCTCGCCGGTAAGCATGCGGAAGGCGATCACCCCAAGGGCGTAGAGGTCGGTACGGCCGTCAAGCTCCTCGCCGCCGAGCTGCTCCGGCGACATGTAACTCGGCGTGCCGAGCGCCGTGCGCGTTTGGGTGAGCTCGGTGGCGGAGAAGCGGGCGATGCCGAAGTCGGTGATCTTCACCTGCCCATCGGCGCGGATGAGGATGTTCGCCGGCTTCACATCCCGGTGGATCACCCCCTGGGCGTGTGCGGCGTCGAGGCCGGCCGCGATTTGCGCCAGGATCTCCAGGGTCTCGTCGAAGCGCGGGGTGGCGGTCGTCGACAGGTACGACTCCAGCGTTCGCCCCTCCACGTACTCCATCGCGATGAAGGTGGTGTCGCCCTCCTCGCCCACGTCAAAGACCGTCGCGATGTTCGCGTGCGACAGCCGCCCGGCGGTCTGCGCCTCCAAGACGAAGCGGTGGCGCAGGGCGGCCGAGTCCATCGACGACCCCATCGCCCCCATCTGGATCGTCTTGATCGCCACCTGCCGATCGATCTTCGGATCGAAGGCGCGGTAGACCACCCCCATCTGCCCGCGCCCAATCTCCCCGAGGAGTTGGTAGCGACCGAGGGTGTCCCCCAGCGCATCGCCACCCGTCGAAGGTGGCAAGACGGGGGCGTCTGAAGTGGAAAAGACCGAGGGAAGCATGGATCCAAATCAACAGGTTTCCCGCCCTCATCGGCCCCGCCCAGGGTTTGGGTAAGCAATGCGCCATGGCCGGCGCACGAGTTGCCACCGACCGGCCAACGGAGGGGCGAGGGGCTGGCCGGCACGGCGCGCACGCCAACCCGCAGGCGTCCCCCAAGCGCCCACCGCGTGAGCGACCTCCATGGCCGGCTTGCCACCGTGGCACCGGCGGGCAAAAGACAGTGGGCTGACCAGAACGCCAACGCATCCGTCGTCACGGACGCCGTCCACCGCCACTGAAGCGCCGCGTCTACGGGCGGAAAATCGCGCAACGCTCCCCTCGTCACCGCCCCTTCAATCCCAACCTTGGCGCCGCGCACCGCGGGCGAAGCCGCTCCCGCAGGATGGGTCACCCACCACCCGGCGCGGTTGGGCGCGTTCGCGTCGTTGCGTGATCCCCACCGGTAACGCCGCCACCCGCCCGGATCACCGGCAACCAACGCCCGCGGGATCCTACCGGCCGGCCCCACGTCGCATCCCCCCGCCCGCACCCACAGCATCGCTTCCATCGTGACTTAGTTCACGGTCGGCGGCGCGGCGCCGCCCGGTCCCCCATCCGCCCCTACGGCATCGTTTCCATCGTGACCCCGCCCGGCAAAGAGATCACGTTGCCATCCACATCCCACACCGTGGCGCTCACGAGCTGCAAGGCAGGGTTGCCGGTAACCGTTGGTGGATAGACCACGTAGGCCTGCAGATACTGGGGCGCAAGCCCCTGCGGCGCGGCCACGTCCAGGTAGAGCCGCTGCCCGTCCTGGTGCCAGTAGACCATCCGCTGGGTCGCACCAAAGGGGCCGGTCGTACTCGACGTCCCCCGCACCGTCGACTCGGGGACGTAGACAAAGAGGTCACTGGGATCCACCACCGTCTCGTCGAAGTCCACCACCAGCGACGCCGCTCCCAAACGCAGGGTCGACCAGCCACGACCGAAGGTGATCTTCGCCCGCGGCGCCGCCTCCAGGGAGGGGAGATCCGCTGGTGTCGGCCCGGTAAGCATATCCACGTACTCAAGAGAATCTGAGTGGCCGGTACCCGGCACCACCTCCAACGAGAGCGCCATCACCGAACCACCACCACTCGAGTCGTCGGTGTTGAGATTCACCTCCACCGTCGCCAGCCCCACAGGAACGTCGCCGGGGAGATCGGTCACCAAGACGGTCTGGACCGGCTCATGGCCAAAGACCCACGGCCAGAAGGTGTGGAAATAGGGCCCATAGAGCGTCCCTACCGAGGTCCCATCCGGGCGGACGTTAAACACTGAACGCACCAACCCCAGGGCCTGAAGGTCCCACACCTGGCCAGTCGCGGCGGAGGTCAGGGTGACGGCCACAGTCTCCGTAGTCGCGCGCTCCGAACCACCCGCCATCATCGTCACGGTGTCCCCGGCCCGGGCCACTGACGGAAAGGTGCGCACACCCGCGCAACCGTGAAGGAAGGGGAGCGTCGCCAGCGTGATCGTCGCGAGCAGCCAACCACTGGAACGGGAAAGATGAGACTGAAGGGTCTTCATGGCGTACCTCCTCCAAGGCCAAGGGTGTGCATCAGAATGACGGCGTCGCGCAGGTCGACCACGCCGTCGAGGTTGAGATCAGCTACCACCGCCTCCTCCGGGGTTGGGGTGGCCAACCCTTCGATAAAGCGCAACAGGACCGTCACATCCGCCATGGTCAGCACCCCGTCTGGGGCACCGCGCGGCGCCAGATCACCCAGCAGGCCGACAGGGCACGGGAAGTCAGGATCACAGGCGTCACCCACACCGTCGCCGTCGCAGTCCGCCTGGCCAGGATTCACCTGCATCGGGCAGTTGTCCGCCCCGTCCACCACCCCATCGCCGTCGCTATCCGTGACCAGGGGGTTGCTCCCATAGGTCAGCACCTCCGCACCGTCGCTCAGGCCGTCCCCGTCTGTGTCGGCGCGCAAGGGATTGGTGGTGTAGGTCAACACCTCCTGCCCGTCGGTCAAGCCATCCCCATCGGTGTCTGGCACGCGAGCCTTCGTCCCCAGCACCGCCTCCTCCACGTCCTTAAGGCCGTCGCCATCCGAATCTGGACTATTGCCCGTACGGGTCACGATGTTGCCCACCTCGTCGTAGCTAAATCCGAAGCTCGGGCCATCGTTACGGGCCACCGACTGAACCCGGTTCAGGTCGTCGTAGCTGTACGTAACCACCACCACCGCCGCCTCGGCCGCCGCTCCCAGCCACCCCCACCCCACAACAACCCACACCATCAAAAGTGCTCTCATACCACCTCCCTTACCTTTTGACCCAACACCACGCGCGGGCGGTTATCCTACGAACGAACCGCAAATAGACGGCGACTCCGGTCGCAACTCCACGCCCACAGGTCGTCGATAACTCTTTGGTAGCAATACACGGGGTTGGCCGGCGTCACCATGGCCAGCAGCCCCTGGCCGTAGACGTAGTAGCGGAGGATCTGGTTCCTCCCATTCGCCTCCGCCAAAAGGTTGCCGGCAACGTCGTAGACGTAGCGGGTGCCAGCCGCACCGCGACGCAACGCAGCCAGCCGGTTGCCGGCGCCGTCGTAGGCGAACAATCCCCAGTTCGTGCCACCCGCATAGGTGAGCCGGTGCTCGTCGTCGAACGTGAACGCCGTCCCGCTCCGGTCGAAGAGCTGGCCCTCGTCGTCGAAGGTGAACGGGTCTCGCACGAAGACGCCAAGACGCGAACACTGCCCAGAAGACCTTCGTGCCCTTCGCGGCTTCGTGACACAACCCCTATTCACGTTGGGCTTCACCTCGCCGGAAGACTCACCGCAGAGGCCGCCGAGGGACGCGGAGGGCGATTCCAGACCCTCCGCGCACCCCTGCGCCCTCCGCGGCAGACCCCCATCGGCTCGGGAAGGGGACGCGCTGAAATGCACATCCGGTCGCGACTCCACACGCATGGCGGTTGGCTGAATCGAGAACCTCATGGCCTCTCTCGGTGGCCTCGGTGGCAACAAAGTGGACCTTGGCATCCCCAACTCCGTGCCTAACATTTCAAGACCTGATGCCGAGGTTGTGCAAGACCTGACCCAAGGTTTGCCGAACATTTCAAGACCTGATCCCGAAGTTTTGTGACCCCGAAGTTTGCGTCACAAACTTCCCAGAAGGCATTTCAAGGGATAGCACTCACAGCAATATAAATCTTCACTGACCTTGCATATTTTTTCAAATTCACGTCAGGCTTTAAGACAGTGAGTACTACGCTTACATCATCTTTGTATTTTCCAAGCAATGGAATTTCGAAATTGAGTAAGGAAACATTTTTATAATGCCCCATGTCGCCTTCGATATAAATAACCGCTATTTGATGGCCTATTTCTTTTTCAAATAATAATTCATCTTTAAAAAAGAACTGTGCTTTAATTATTCCTTTAAACCTGAAGCTAGAAGGAAGATTGTCTATCGGACTGTATAGACCTAGCTCATAAAAATCTAAATATTTTGGATTCAATGAATAATTTTTTGAAAAGCCTGCTTCCCAAAATAAAAACTCGTCGTTTACTATATGCTCATATAGATCCTTCGGTGGAAGCATAAGATGTGTGAAATGCCTTATGCCTATTGGAATATGGAAATACCCTCCGCTGTTTCCTGCCATTGCTAGTGCTGATGACGTAAGAAAAATAGCAGTAACAACTATTGTTATTTGTATTTTCATTTACTTGCCAGGCGACTGAGACTGAGAGCTTTTTATTCTTTGGTATTCTCCTCTCAGGCGTTCTGCCCAATCTTGGCAATTATTCTTTTTCCAGGGAATATTGGAATAAGTACCATCATTCACATTCTTTAAAGCTCCACGCATGATTGCATCATCATAGTGCTCACTGCCAGATCTGTAGCGCTTATCGGATGGATCTTCTGAGAATCGCCCGCTGGGACCAAATCCAATGTTCTCATTAGAGCCATCGTCAAAAAAGCCGTGTTCATGACTTATTTCAGTATTAAGAAAATCGTCAATGGGATTACTTGAAGCTACAGGAATCCAAGGTAATCCACTTAGTGGACGCTTGTCAAAACGGAATAACCCACTTGGATCCACAAACATTACCGGATTATTTTGGACATACGCATACAGATTGACATCCCCTCCCTCGAACCCGATGGGATCCTCGGAGACGAACCTCCCCACCTCCGGGTCGTAGTAGCGGGCGCGCATGTAATAGAACCCGTTGGGCTCGGCCATCACGCCGGACTGGCCCACGTATTGGAAGGGCTGCGGCACGCTCTCCGCCTTTCCGACGATCTGCCCGTACGGCGTGTAGGCGTAGCGGTTGACGACGGCCTGGGATCCGTCGGTCATCGCCACGGTGTTCCCGGTGG
>MNYW01000101.1 GCA_001873295.1 Nitrospirae bacterium CG2_30_70_394
CTGCCCAGCCCCGTGGGGTCCGCCGCCATTCCCGCCCCCGTATCAATCTTGTTCACCAACACACCGGTGGCGAGGTCCACGATGTAGAGGACCGCGTCGCCCGTGGCGCTGGCAGCCCCATCCGCCTCGGTGTTGTTGTAGCCGTTGCCAAAGATCGCCACCCACTGGCCGCTGTGCATGCGGGCAAGGGTGGGGGTGCTGAAGGAGTACCCCAGGTCGGAGTCATTCCGATCGCTGAACTCCCACAAGACCTGAGCTGCGAGCGCCGCCTCGTTGGCCAGCGCGCCGGGATTCGTGACGTCGAGGGCGTAGACCGCCTGGCCACCCGCGCGCAGGCCGCCAGCGAGGACCGTGTGCCACGCGCCGCCAAAGTAGCCATCCGCCACCGCCGGGGTGCCGTCCACGTAGTACCGGTGGACATACGCGGTACTGGTGAGCTGGTTGAGGTGGCCGACCACCGCGCTCGGGACGTAGGCGAAGAGCTCCTGACCGGTGGTCGCCGCGAAGGCATGGAGCATCCCGTCGTTTGCCCCCACATAGACCACCGTGCGCCGGCCACTCTGTGCCACCCGGAAGGCAGAGTAGGCGGCCGCCTCCAGGGTGTCGGGGTACAGGGCGTTCGGAGCTCCTACATAAACCGGTGTCGAGTAGACGATGTCGCCCAGGCGGGAGTCACGCACCCGGTAGTGGTTGCCCGCCCCTTCGTGGGTGGCATCGCCACGCACATAGTCGAGACGCGCCGCGCCCTGACCATCCGCAACCCCGGTGGTGGGGTGGGTATCGAGAGCCGCCTGCTGACTGACATCCAAACTCGCCCAGCGAAAGGGAACCGCATTCCCGGTCGTCGGGTTGTAGGTCGCGATGACCCGGTTGGTGGGTGCAACCCCGGCGAGGAGGAGGCCCGCATCCCACTGGGAGGCCCCCACGCTCCCGTCCGCCGCAATCGGTAACGAGAGGAGCTGGCCGCTCCAGTCGCTGGCGGTGAAGTGGGTAAACCGCCCCTGGTAGAGGTGGCTGTTGACGCTGATCGAGCCCGAGTCGAGGGCGATGGAAGCGGCGGAACTCGCATCCGCCATGATGCTGGAGAAGACCGCGTTCAACGCCGCGGAGAGCGAGGCGGCATCACCGGCACTGAGCGCCTGCGCCGTGCCACCGGCGGCGGCGAGCTGGTCAAGGGTGGCGGCGTCGACGCCATACGGCAGGGCGAAGCCCACCACGTAGCTCTTCACCCCCGCGGCCGCGAGCGTCCCGGCCGCCGCCGCCGCGCCGTTGATGGCCACCACCGGGTCGGCGATCACGTTGCCGTTTTGGTCAGTGGAGGGGAGGCCGTCGGTCACCAGGACCACATAGTCCTTGCCGCACGACGCAGGTGGGGCCGCCAGCGGGCCGCCCTCTCCGCGGTTGGCGAGGCTGCCGGCGAAGTAGTCACGGGCGGTGAGCAGGGTCCCCGCGATCGGGGTGTTGCCCGCGTTTTGCAGCGGCAGGGCCGGGTTGGTCGGGCCGTTGACGGCGAACTGGGAGGTGGCCAGCTTGGCGTCCAACGCCGCCACCTGGGCCGCGTTACTCAGAGCCTGAACCGGCACGTGAATATAGCCGCGCCCCGGCGAGCGGTTGGAAAACCAGGTCGGCCCCACGTAGTCCCAGGTGAGAAAGGTCCCGAAGTCGACAATCCCCTGCGCGAAGTCGCTGTCGGTGGACGTGAAAATGGAGGTGAACCACTTGTTCAGGAGGCCTGCCGGGTTGTCCTCGGCGAGGGTCATGTTGTGGTAACAGGTGTAGGTATCCCACGGGCCATTCACCGGATCCTCGCCGTTGTTGAAGGCATTGGCGGTCGCCGAGTAGCAGTAGGCGTGGCCGTAGTTGGCGTCGCCATAAAAGGGAAGCGCGACGTTGTAGTAGACGAAGCTCCCGGGGTTGGAGGCGTTCGCCACCCGAAACCGCTTGGTGGGCGAGTCGCGCGGACCGGCGAAGGCGGGGTCGTAGTGGGCCGGGTCGAAGCTCGCGTCATAGGGAGAGTTGTGCAGGGACTGGGCGATGACATTCGCCTGCTGGTACGCCATCAGGCCGAGGTTGATCTGCCGGGCGTACGTCGTGATCAGATTCTTGATGACGCTACGGGCGATCTCCGATTTGCTCGTGGCGGCGGCGCTGCCGACCGCGCTGCCGCTGGCGTCCTCGTCCATGCTGTTGGAGTTGTCGAGGATGACGAGGATGTTCGGCTTCGACATCGTCGTCATGTAGAGCGGCGTGGTGGCAATGTTCAGGGTTGCCGCGCCGCACTCTGTTGCCACCCCGCCCGCGCTCACGGCGCCGGCCAGGATCATCACCGTTGCAACACGCTTCGTTCCCATACCCACATCCCTTTCACCCCCCCCCACATGGCTGACCGTCAGAAGAACCGCACCACGCTGCTCTGCAGGACCACGTGGGCCGCGCTGCTCGCCCCGGTACCCCGGGCGGTGACCTGGAAGTAGTACCGGCCGCCGGTCCAGCCCACGAGCAGGCTGCCGCCGGCCGTGTCGATGCTAATCAGCTCAATTGCGTAGGCCGGGGGTGCGGCGACCCCGGCGAGGAGATCTCCCGCCACCGGGATACGCGGATCCGCCCACACCGCCGGGTCACGGTAGGCGTCGTAGTCCACAAAGAGCGCACCCGGCGCCCACACCCCACAGTCAGCAACACAGGCAGCCGAGACCGGAATGGGTGGGGTCGTCATCGCCTGGATCACCGCCTCGCCCTGACGCAGCGCCGCCTCCGCCGCCTCGAAGGCGATGGATTGGTCTTCGCGATTGCTCGCGATGCGGGTCTCCATCGTCGTCCCCTGCATCGCGGTCAACCCCAGGAGGGTGAGGACGACGAGCAGAAAGAGGCTGACCACCAGCACCGCACCTCGCTCGCGACCCCTCTCGTCCAAATCGCGCTTCATAGCGTCCTCCCGCGCACCGCGACGGTGGTGGTAAAGACCCGCCGCAGCCGCCGGTCGGTGGGCATAACGGCAACCCCATCCAGGGTGTACGCCTGCGCCGCGCGGGCGATGTTGTCGTCGTCGGAGACCAGCAGGAGTTCCAATCGAACGGTGACCACCCCGCTCCAGTCGGTGACCGCCGCGGCGGTGGCGTACCGGTTGGCAACGCCGTCGCCATCCGTGTCCTCGCCATACCGCAACTGCATATCTTCGACGCCGTCCACCATCTCCAGGGGCGCGTCGCCAACCTCCTGCCGCCACAAGGCGGGCATACCGGCCGGCGCCGGCGCCACGAAGTAGGCGCTCGACCGATAGGCCATCACCGTCGCGTCCGTGCCGTACGCCTTGCTGAGGTTCGCCGACTGGTTGAAGCCCGCGCCGTGGAACAGGGAGACCGCGCCACCACCCACCGCGGTGCCACTCACCTGGAACACGTCCACCTCGGTACAGTCGGCAATCACCGCCACGTCCCCAGCCGCCACCCCCTCGACGGCGGCGCCAAGCTGAATCGCGGCCGCGCCATTTCCCATCGCAGACGAAAGCCGCCGGTAGACGCTAGATCCCTTACGCAGAAGGAGGATGTCGCTCCCGGCCGTGGCGCCATACGGGTTGCCCGCGGCCACGTTGTCCAGTCCAGTCACCGCGGTCGTCGGGGTGACCGAGTAGGCCGCGGGCGCGCCCACGAGATTGTTCGTCACATGGACCGTCTGCAGGCCGCCACAGCCGACGTTGCCCGCCTCGCGCACCTCCCGCTCTAGGTAGTGGCTGGCGAAGCGGCCGCTGTCGAGCATCTGGGAGAGGTCGGCCTCGACGCGGTAGATCCGTTTGCTGCTGCTCAGCATCCGCACAAGACCCGCGGTGAGGATCATCCCGACCACCAGGGAGACCATGATCTCGATAAGACCGAAGCCGCGCTCGGAGCGCCTGAAGGAGAAGGAATCCATGGTTAGAGCCGGGTGCTGAGGGTGACCTGCTGGAGCGGACCACTGCCCTGTCGCCACTGGACGACCACCGTGCAGACCGCGTTGCCCGGGCCGCAGGCGATCGCCCCATCGCCATTCGGAAGCGCACTCGCCACGGAGGTAAGCCAGCTCCCCACGTCGTAGGTCGCCATCTGGGAGGGGGTGCAATCGGCGTTGATGCAGTTTCCGAGGGGTGGGGCGGCGGCCGCGAGGGCGATGTCGTAACTCCCGTCGGTCTGCGCCGCGCTGCGGTTTGCCCGCATCCGATCGACGACCTCGCCCGTGAGGAGGGTCGCTTGGGAGCGCGCATAGGCGTTGTCATTGCCATGCAGTCCGGTGGCCTGGAGGGCGGCAAGACCGAGGAGGCCGACGGACAGGATCGCCGCGGTGACCATCACCTCGACGAGGGTGAAGCCCTGTTCCGAGATTCGCGTCTTCATGGACATGCCACCCCCTCCGCCGACCGAATGGAGCCGGAGGCCAGCAACGCGATCTGTTTGCCAACGTTGCCGGCGCGGCCGTCACACACCTTCACGCTGCCGGTCTGGATCGCGCCCGCGGAGGTGCGGGGCTCCCCGGTCCCGGTAAAGGAGACGTAGCCAACAATCGCAACGGTGCCGACCATCCCCACCTCTCCACCGGCCGGGCCGTGGACCCGGACGATCTGCTCTCCGTGATCCACCGCGGCATTGCCGTTGGTATCGACCCAGGCGATCCATCCCAAGGCCCAGTCGCCGAGAGCAACACACGTCGCCCCGTTGTTGCTCGTGCACAGGGTCACCCGGCCGCCCCGTTTGATCGCCTCACTCCGCGCGGCGCTGGCGTCGCGCACCAGGTCGTTGACGTTGGCGACCATGCGACTGTCGGCGATCAGCCCGCCTAGCTCGGGAACCCCGAGGCTCAGGACGATCGACATGAGGGCCATGGTGACCAACACCTCCACCAGGCTCACGCCGCGCTCTCTTGTGTCTCTCGTTCGGTCCATGGTCTCAGCCCCTTGCGTCCCCCAAAGCAATCGCCATACCCGCCCTCTCCCTCGTCTAACCCTTTGGCGTATCACGCTCATCAAAGGAGATCGCCGGGCCACCTCGAAACCTGCCCTCCCCACCTGGGTCATGGGGTTACCCACTGCGGCTACCCCCCTTCATCGGCAGTGAGGCGGTGTCGCCTTGATCCCACGGAGTGACGCCGGCGCGCAGATCGGCCTTGGAGCCGCCTGCCCGCCGCACTCACCCGTGCGTCTCCCCAGGCCACCGGCCC
>MNYW01000010.1:0-17416 GCA_001873295.1 Nitrospirae bacterium CG2_30_70_394
TGGCAATCGTGTCGAAGCCGACAAAGCAGGCGAGGAGGAAGACGTAGAGGCCGGTCCAGTAGATCGGTTCCATGGGGTGCTCCGGGGTGTGGTGGGGGGCAGTGGAGAGGCAGGAAAAGAGGGAGGAATCGCCAGGGCTAGTGGCCTGGTCGTGGCCGCGGATTACGCCTCGCCGGCGAGGGCCGCGGAGACGCTCTCCTGAACGACCTCACCACCGTGGGTGATCAGGCAGCCGCGGGTGATCTCGTCATGGAGGTCAAACTTGAAGGCGCCGTCGTGGGTGAGGTGCTTGAGGAGGTTGAGCATGTTGCGCGACCACATCTGGCTCGCGTGGACCGCCAGGCGCGACGGCAGGTCGGTGTAACCGACGATCCGCACGCCGTGGCGTTCCACCTCTTCGCCCGGGACGGTGAGGGTGCAGTTGCCGCCGCGCTCGGCGGCGAGGTCGACGATCACCGAGCCGGGGGCCATCCCCGCCACCATCGCCTCGCTGACGATCTTCGGTGCCGGGCGGCCGAAGATCAGGGCGGTGGTGATGATCAGGTTCGCTCTCTGCGCATGGGCGGCTAGCAGCGCCTGCTGCTTTTGCTTGTACGCCTCCGAGACCTCCTTGGCGTAGCCGCCGGTGGTGGCCGCATCCACCTCCGCGTCCACCTCGAGGAAGGTGGCGCCCAGGGAGAGCGCCTCCTCCTTCGCCGCCTTGCGCACGTCCGAGACCTCAACCACCGCGCCCAGCCGCCGGGCGGTGGCGATTGCCTGCAGGCCTGCGACGCCGGCGCCGATCACCAAACAGGTGGCTGGCTGGATCATCCCGGCGGCGGTCATCAGCATGGGGAAGAACTGTGGCAGCCGGTCGGCGGCCATGAGGACCGCCTTGTAGCCCGCCACCGTCGCTTGCGACGACAAGACGTCCATCGCCTGGGCGAGGGTGGTGCGCGGGATGTACTCGAGGGCGAAGCCGGAGAGGTGGCGCGCGGTGTAACGGGCGAGCAGCTCGCGACTCTCCAGGGGCTGGAAGAGGGAGACCACCGCCGCCCCCTCGGGCAGCGCGTCCACCTCCTCCAGGGTCGGCGGCTGGACCTTCAATAGAAGGTTGGCCTCGGCGAGCAGCCCGCCCTTGTCCTCTACCACCGTTGCGCCGGCCGCGCGGTAGGCCTCGTCGGTGTGGAAGCAAGTCGCGCCTGCCCCGGCCTGCATGGCGACCTCGACGCCGAGCTTGGCGAGCTTCTGCACCTCGGCGGGGATCAGCGCCACGCGCCGCTCGCCCGCCGCTACCTCCCTGGGAACCGCCACCTTCATGGTTGCCACCTCTCCTCGAAGTTCGTGCCCGAGCCGTAGTGGAGGGGCACAAAAACGGGGGATTGTAGCCTGGCCGGACCGCCTTTCGGCAAGCGGGCGGCCGGGCGCGCGGGCTACCGGCGACCACTCTTTTGCCTTCAGGCAAAACGCCCAAGGGCTCGCCGAGCGCCAGCGGACCGGGTCGATCCTTGCATCGAGCCGAACTCGATGGTGCCGCGGATCGGGCGCGGTTCTCGGTGCCCCCGGAGGCTGGTGGACTTTGGCGAGCGTGGTGGCAGCCTGCGGGCGCGCCCAGATGGGGAGCCGTTCGTGGAGCCACTGGGGCTCGGAGGCTGGCGGACTTTGGCGAGCGTCACGCGAAGAAGCGGGCCCGGGCCCGGATCGATCCGTTCGAGGCAGATCGTGGGGCCGAAGAACGGTCCACGACCCCGGGCCCGCGAGTCCAGGCAGGGGTCCGCTCGGCTCAGTTGATCGACCAAGTCCGAGAGGCTCCTCCCCACGAGGGTCCGCGACCGCCTCGCTGATCCGGACTCGCGCCCGCCCCTTCGAACCCGGATTCCCAGGGTCCAAACAGTTCTTGGGCCGGCGATTCCATTTCAGGGCGCGCCGCCTGCCGGTTATCCTCGGCGGTGGCCGTGACTATCCCGAACCTCCTCACCTCCCTGCGCATCGTCGCCGCGCCGGTGGCTGGGGTCGCCATCCTGCGGGGCCACCTCGAGGTCGCCCTCGTCCTGTTCGTCGCCGCCTCGGTCACCGACGGCCTCGATGGTCTGCTCGCCCGGGTGCTCCACCAGCAAAGCCGCCTCGGCGCCTTCCTCGACCCCCTGGCGGACAAGTCGCTGCTCCTCGCCTGCTACGTCGCCCTGGCGACCGTGGGCAAGGGTCCCGCCTGGCTCACCGCCACCATCGTGGTGCGCGATGTGCTGATCGTCTCGGCGGTCTACCTGATCTACCGCCGGATCGGCCGTTTCACCATGGCGCCGTCGCTCCCTGGCAAGGTCACCACCTTTTTGCAAATGGCGACCGTCGCCGCCCTTCTGGTGAAGGGGTGGCGGGGGCCGGTGATCCCCTTTGCCCTGGGGGGGCTGTACGTCACCACCGCCCTGGCCACCGTCATCTCCGGCATCCACTACATCACCGTGGGGATGCGCCTGGCGGAGGAGGGGAGCGGTTGATCAGCCAGCGAGCAGGCCGAGGTGGTGGAAGGCGCAGATCACCAGGGCATGGGTGATCACCCGCGTGCGGATCAGGTCGGGAACGGCGGTGAGCGGGTGGGTGACCACCTCGATCTCCTCGGTCGCGTCCAACTCCGGCACCGCGACCCGCCGCGCGTTGCGCACCACGTAGGAGTAGGTGGTGTTGTTCAGGATGGCGGGGTTCGAATGGACCTCGCCGAGGTAGGCGACCTCGCCGGCGTAGCCGGTCTCCTCCAAGAGCTCACGCACCGCCGCCTTCTCGGGCTCCTCCCCCGCATCCACCAGACCGCCGGGGATCTCGAGGTGGACCTGACCGGTGCCGTGGCGGTACTGGCGCACGAACACCACCTCGCCCGCCTCGGTGATCGGGATGATGTTCACCCACGACCCGGTCTCCAAGACATAGAAGGGGTGGGCCGCGCCGCTCGTCGGGTGGCAACGGAGCCGCTCCCCGAGGGTGAAGACCGGGGTGGTGAGCAGGGTACGGCGGGAGATTTCGGGCCACGGCTCAATCATCTTTGGCTCCACACGCGGGACCACCGCCCCCACGCCCCAGCTCGGCAGGCAGCTCCCAGGCTCAACGCGCCCAACCGCGGCACAATAGGCCGGCCCGCGGCGGAATGCACCGCGCCGCCCTTTTCCGCGCCGCCGGTTCGTGGTTCTCTTTTTTGCAGGCCGACCTTTGGGTCGGCCGAGGAGCCGGTCGGACCTTGGCGATTGGGATGCGCCGCGGGTGTGTCTCCGCCGGTCGCGGAAGGGGCGTGATGGAGCTCTTGGTGACGGGTTCGGGGACCGCGGTCCCGTCGGTGCGGCGGTGCGCCGCCGGCTACTCGCTGGCGGTGGCGGGGCAGCGGCTACAGATCGACAGCGGGCCGGGGACGATGCGCCAGCTCGCCCGCTTCGGGATCGCACCGGAGCAGGTGGACTGCCTCTGCTACACCCACACCCACCCGGACCACGTCGCCGACCTCGTCCCCTTCCTCTTTGCGTCGCGCTACGGCCAGACGGAGCCGCGCACCCGGCCCTTGGCGGTGGTGGGTGGGCGCGGCTTCGGCGCCTTTCTGGCGGCGCAGCAGGCAGTCTACGGCCACTGGTTGGAGCCGGACGGTTTCGCGCTCCACCTCCACGAGCTCGCCACCGACGGTGCGGATCGCTGGGCGGGCGACGGCTTTTGTATCGCCAGCCGGCCCATGCGCCACATCGCCACCTCGGTCGGGTTACGGGTGGAGGAGGTCGCCACCGGCCGCTCGATCTGTTTTTCCGGCGACACCGAGTTCACCGACGAGTTGGTGCGCCTCGCCGCCGGGACCGACCTCTTGGTGTGCGAGTGCGCCAACCCGGAGGCGGCGCCGATGGCCGGCCACCTGATCCCGTCGCAGGCCGGCAGGATCGCCGCGGCGAGCGGCTGCAAGGCGCTCCTGCTTACCCACTTCTACCCGCCGTGTGACGAGGCCGACCTGATCACCCCGTTGCGCCGCCATTACGCCGGCCCGCTGATGCTCGCCGAGGACGGCCTACGCGTGGTCGTCTGAGTGGCGACCCGGGGCGAAGGCGCGCCCGGAAGGCAGGGCTCACGCGAAGGCACGAAGAGTTTGTCCGTGGTGCAGCGGCGAAGCGCCCCCCCCGCGGCGGGTAGGAGGTAGAAAGGGAGCGGTTCCGCACCGTGGGGGTGAAGCCTCCGCCCCCCTTCTACTTTCTACTTGCGCTGTTTTTGTAGCGACACGGATGCGCTGTGCCGCCCCTGCGCACTCCCCCGTGGTCGGGTTACCGTTGTTGGGCCATGTCCGATCCCCTCTACATCCGCCGCGGCTTTGGCTTGCGCGACCAGATCGCCCCGCAGGTGGAGACGGAGTACGGCTCCGAGCTTTTGGGGCGGATGCGGGCGAACCACAACCGCCTGGAAGAGGCGGGGCTGACGGTGGTGGTCGCCGAGGCCCTCGGCTTTTGTTACGGCGTCGACCGGGCGGTGGACCTTGCCTACGAGACCCGCGCCCGCTTCCCAGAACGCCGCCTCTTCCTCACCGCCCAGATCATCCACAACCCGCACGTGAACCGGCGGCTGGAGGCGATGGGGATCCGCTTCCTCGAGGGCGACTACCGCCAGCTCACCTCGGCGGATGTGGTGATCATCCCCGCCTTCGGCGTCCCGGAAGAGACCCTGACGCGCCTGCGCGCCACCGGCTGCCTGCTGGTGGACACCACCTGTGGCTCGGTGATCAACGTCTGGCGCAACGTCGAGCGCAACGCCCGCGACGGCTTCACCACCGTCATCCACGGCAAGCTCCACCATGAAGAGACACGCGCCACCAGCTCGCGCGCGATTCACGGCGGCGGCGGCCACTTCGTGGTGGTGCGCGACCTCAGCGAGGCGCGGGTAGTGGCGGCCACCCTCCGCGGCGAACTCGACCCGGCCGCCTTCATGGCCGCCCTTGGCCCCGCCTGCTCCCCGGGCTTCGACCCCGGCGGCGACCTGGGGCGGATCGGCCTCGCCAACCAGACCACCATGCTCGCCAGTCAGTCGCTTCAGATCGCCCGCTGTTTGGAGGAGGCGATGGCGGTGCGCTACGGGGCGGAGCTCGGCGACCACTTCCGCGCCTTCGACACCATCTGCGGCGCCACCGAAGAGCGGCAGCAGGCGGTCCTCAAGCTGGTCGAAGGTGAGCGGCCCGACCTGATGGTGGTGGTGGGCGGCTTCAACTCGTCGAACACCGGCCACCTGGCGGAGATCGCCGCGCACCACTGTTCCACCTTTCACATCGAGGAGGCGGCGGATCTCTTGAGCCGCGACCGGATCCGCTACAAGCCACCCGGCGGGGCACCGGTGGAGGAGCAGCGGCCATGGCTGCCGGAGCGGCCTGCCACCGTCGGGCTCACCGCCGGCGCCTCGACGCCAGGGGTGAAGATCGGCGAGGTGATCGGGCGGTTGTTCGCGCTGGCGCAGAGTGGCGGGGAGGCCAGGCCACACGGCCGGTGAGGGGTGGTGCCGAGTTCGAGAGGCGCGGCCGTGACGCCTCGCCGGCGATCATGGCCAGCGCAGCAACCTTGGAGGCAGATTCACCACCGAGGAGACCGAGCGGGAGCCCATCCCGCCACCTCCGGGCGAGGGAGCTCTCCCGCTACCGCTGGGCCCCCGCAGGGGGGGAGGGGGTGGCGGGGCAGCAAGCTGCGGACATCGAGGCCTACCGAGGTTCATCTCCTCATAGGCCCGCGGGCGGACCGGTGATCGCTGGCTCCGGCGCGGGCGCGGGCACGGGTTTGTCAGAACTGGAGAGGAAACCCAAGGCGGAAAAAAAGGATTGACCTTGCATGGCGTTGGCCATGATCGCCATGTACTGCGCGCGGTAGTCCGTGGGGTCGTGGTGGGCAAGCACGGAGTCGCCCTTGGCAATACCTTTCTGATCGAACTTTGTATGGGTCACGTAACTCAAAATGATCCTGGGAATATCGTAGTGATGGATGGTGTCGTAATGGACAACCCGGCCGTTCTCCACAATGTAGATGCGGTTGAGATGGATGTAGTCCTCGGTCTTACCAAGATAGTCGAGCGCGCTGTAGGTGTTGGGGCCGTAGGTGAGAGAAGGTAGGTGATCGCTCACCAGGATGACGATGCTCTTCGGGTCGATCCGCATGAGATCCTTTACGAACTTGGCCAGAGCTTCGGTGCGGTAGTAGTACTGATTGGCCACCCGTTCGAGTTGCTCATCGCGAAAGTCACCGAGCATCTCCACGACCTTGGGTCGCTTGTCCAGGTTGAGGTCGTGGGGGGTATGTCCATAGATGCTCATGATGTAATTGAAGATGGGTCTGCCGGGATTTTCCTTGATCCACTGCGCGACGAAAGCGAGGTTCTGGGTGAACAGATCCCCATCGAACATATACGCCTCGCCAGTCACGTCCCCGGTGCCCAGATAGGTGTCACGTCCAGGCGCGTATTCGATTGGGTAGTAGATGTTCTCAAAACCCATCCCCTCATAGGCATTGGTTGAGTTAAAGAAATCCGGCAGAAAGGCGTTACTGGCCACCGTATGGTAGCCGCCATGGGTGAGGATATTCGGCAGACAAAGGGTTTTGGCGCCGGTAAATACATCGAATTCAATGCCTGAGAGTTCGCGCATGGCAGGCACGCCGCAAAGCATCTCAAACTCGGCTTGGGCAGTAGCCCCACCAAAGACCGGGGATACCGTCAACCCGCCTTTATTACTGAACAATGTGGCAAACGCGGGGTGTACGGGGTTGCGGGAAAAACGCACGCCGCGCAACAGGTTGGGATCAACAAAACTCTCCAGCGCGATCAGGTGGACATTGCCCTTGCTGCGCAGGGCGTTGACCCTACCGGCCACCTGGTCAAAGGTCTGCTGAAACGAAGAGTCACCGCGGTAGGCAACGGTTTTCTCCAGGGAGACACGCCGCCTTGCCTCGTTGTAGAGCGCCATGCTGATGCGGCCATTGGTGCCAGCGTTCACAGTATCCGAAAGCCAGTCGATCTCTCTCTGTGTACCTGTAAAGACCCTCATAAAGAATGCCGGATACCCCTCCACCGCAACCACCATTGCCAGCAGCGGCAATGCTCCCAGGAGCAGCGGACGATACCGGCGCCATTGGGTGGACCAAAGCAAGGCAACCAAGGGGAAACCCAGGAGCAAGACGAGCAAAATCTTGAGGCCGGGATGGATGACCTGCATCATCTCCGGCAACTCGCTCACCTCGGCGAGGCGCAGTAATCGGCCGAGCAGGAGGTGGTAGACGTCGAAAACCGCATACATCAAGAAGATCGGTACGGCGGTCAGCAGAAACTGCCAACGGGATCGGCGGGTGATCCGGTTGAGGTAGTAGAACAGATAGAGAACGAGTGGGATCTCCAGGCGCCAGGCGGTTGTTGCCGCTGGCAGCCCGCCATATTTCTGGGCGACGAGCATGTAGCCAAACAGCAACAGCAGGAAACCGACGTAGCGATTTACCAGTGGCTTCAGAAACCGAAAACCGTGTCGTACAAATGCGTTCATAGGGCCTGCTATCATTACCCGTAGCTTATCGTGTTCAAGAAATTAAGAGATGACCAACCGGTTATGTAGGAGGTTGGAAATGACCTTGGGTAAAACAGAGTTCATGAGCCTCCGGAGTACACAAGAGGTCTGCCCCGCCGTCTCCGGGATGGCGCCAGGGTGTGGCGCTGGAGGTAAGCGTGATGGCGTGGGTTACTTGGTCAGGATGCCGGTGATGCCGCCGCTGATCAGGGTGGCGATGTTGAGGAGGATGCGCGGGATGGCCGCACCGCCGGGGCTGACCAGGTAGCGTGGCTCCCAGGTTGGGTCGAACTTACCCTTGTACTGGCGCAGCCCCTCGAAGTTGTAGAACTCCTCGCCGTGGCGAAAGACGATCGCCCCGATGCGGTTCCACAGGGGGGCGAAGGGACGGTTCTCCAAACCGGCCAGGGGCGCCATCCCCAGGGCGAGCGAGTGGAATCCCTGCTCCTTGCCCCACAGCATGAGGCTCACGAACAGGTACTCCATCACCCCGTTCGGCGCCTCCGGCAGGTGGCGCATCAGGTCGAGGGAGAGCTCTTCACGGTCACCGGCGAGCCACAGGTTGGCAAAGGCGATCGGCCGCCCACCTTGGCGGACGAGGGCCAGCGGGCAACGACACAGGTAGCCATCGTCGAAGAAGCCCAGGGAGAACCCCTTCTCGCGGGTGTGTTTCTCCGCCAGCCAGGCGTCAGAGATTGCCCGCAGCTCCGGCAGGAGGGCGGCCACCCCCGCCGCGGGGATGACCTCGCAGGTACATCCTTCTTTGGTGAGGCGGCGGTGGAGGTAGCGCAGGCCGTGGCGGGCGGGCCCCTCCAGGTCGAAGGTGGTCAGCTCCACCCGCGCCTCTTCGCCGATCTTGAACAGGGTGAGCCCCATGTCCACGTACAGCGGCAGGGTGGCGGGGCCTACCTCGTAGAACACCGGCCATCCACCGTGGCGCTCGACCAGGGCGCGAAACTGCCACACCAGCTCGCGCGCGACCTCGGGCGGGGCGATGGGATCGCCCATCGCCACCCAGCTCCGTCCCTCCACGCCGTACATCAAGAAGCCGGTGCGCCGCGCGTCGAACAGCAGGCGCTTGTCCCCCAGCAGGGCTAGAGATGCCACGCTGTGCGGCGACGCGGTGGCGAGGCCGGCCGGGTCCGGGTCCGCGGGCTCGGGCGGCGCGGGGCGAAGGAGTTTGGCGGCGGCGAACAGCATGACGACGATCACCGTGCCCACCGTGGCACGCAGGAAGCGCGGCGCGTCGGCAGCGAACGCGAACTGCCACCACAGCTCAGTGGAGTAATCGACATGCTGATAGGCAAACAGCCCGAGGTACACCGTGCAGGTGAGCACCAGGGCGATGGTGGTGATCCACTCCAGGGTGAAGGGCTCGGAGAGCAGGGAGGCACGGCGGTAGAACTGGCGCCGGCAAGGCAGGACGGCGGCGAGGAGCAGGGAGAGGAACAGCGCCTCGCCGTAGTGCGCGCCCTTGAACAGGGAGGAGACCACCGCCATCGCCAGCAGCCCGACGGCGATTAGCCACGCCCCATCGAGACGGCGTTGCAGGCCACGGCCGACGAGCAGCAGACCGGTGCCGATGACGCTGGCGAGGAAGTGAGAGAACTCCACCACGGGCAAGGGAACGGCGTGCTGCAACCAGGCGAGGCGCGCGGGATGGGCCGGGGTCGCGCCGGAGAACAGCAGCACGGCGCCCGCCACCAGCACCGCGAGCCCGAGGAGCTGCGGGATCACCACCGCCGTCCACCGCCCGGCCGTGCGCGCCGCCTTGACCACCACCGCCTGGCGCTGGGCGAGCTCATGTGCCCCCAAAAGCAGCGCGGCAGTTGCCAGGGGCAGGAGGTAGTAGATCGTGCGGTACGCCAGCAGTGCACCGAGGAGGGCCGGCTTCGGCACCGCCGGGGCGAGGGCGAGGACCATGGTTTCGAAGACCCCCAGTCCCCCTGGCACGTTGCTGATCAAGGCCACGACCTGGGCCAGGAGATAGACGGCGAGCGCGCTCCAGAACGACAGGCCGGTCGCCGGCGGCAGCAAGACAAAGAGCACCCCCCCGGCCACGATCCAGTCGAGGACGCCGATGGTGACCTGCAGCCCCGCCTGCCGAGGGGTGGGCAAAGGCAGATCCCAGCCGCCTAGCCGTACCGGCGCGCGGCGTAGGGCGATCACCCCGAGGTAGGCCACCACCAGCCCCGCGAACACCACCCCGATCGGTCGAGCGCTGGCCAGTGACAGGGGAAGGGCGACGGGCAGGCGTGGTGGGTTGACGAGGAAGAGGATGGAGCCCAGGGCGAAGATCCCGAGCCAGAAGGTGGTCGTGATGAAGGCCACCAGGCGGGTCACCTCTTCCGCCGCCAGCCCCCACGACGAGTAGAGGCGGTAGCGGATCGAGCCGCCGGTGATGAGCGATAGACCGAGGTTGTTGCTGAACACGTAGCTGATGAACGACGCCAACGAGATCCGCCCCCATGGCAAGGAGCGGCGCAGATAGGCGATCGCGAGATGGTCGTAGAGGGTCATGACCAGGTAGCTCGTCGCGGTCAAACACATAGCGATGGCGATGCGGCCGCTCGGGAGGGCGTGGAGCGCCTCCCCAATCTCCCGGAAGTGCTGCCCCTCCAAGGTGCGGTACAACACCGTCAGGGCGACGCAGAAGACCGCTAGGCCGGCGAGGGCCATGAGGCGTTGCGGGTGCCACGCGCGCCAGCCGCTCGGCGGTTGGCCGCGGGGGAGCGTGTGCGGCTCGTCAGGCGCCATGGGGGAGTCCTGTGGGTGGACGACGGTAGCGGGCGTCATGCCAGCGCCGCTCCTCGGTCGGGGGGACGAAAATCGCCGGGACAAAAGAGGGCGTCGCCCCCGCTCGACCCACCCAGGCGCCGCTTACCGATCGACTGCCAGCGGCGGCGTGCGGCCCCATTTGCCCCACGCTGGTCCCCGCGGTCCACGTCGCGCAACCCACAGCCCTGCCTCCGGACTCAATCCATGGCTTGGCGTCACGACCGTCCCACCCGTAGGAGTCGGTTGACCTGGGTCGAGCGTGGTGGCAGCCAGCGGGCGCGCGTCTGGATCGAGGGGTTCGTTGAGCGCTGGGGGGCTCGGTCACTAAGCACGTGGCACGACTCCGGGTCCACGAGTTCGGCCATGGGTCCGCTCGGCTCAGTCGATCGGGACCAAGTCCGCCACCCTCCTCGCCCACCGCGACTTGGCCATCGGGGGCGGAGGGTGACGCTGTGCTGGGTCCATTCACTGCGGGTCACCGGGCAGGGCGCCGCGGGTCAGTCCTGCTGCTCGGGGATCCGGGCGCGTAGGGCGTCGCGGTCGTACCACCAGTCGCCGCCGGTCATCTTGTCGAGGGAGGAGGCCAGCAGCGGCAGGAAGGTGTCGGGGTCGTCGAGGTTGTGGATGCGGAACCAGATGTCGAAGGCCTCTTGGTCCTTCACCCCGCCGTGGCTCCACGAGACGTTGGCTACGATGCGGGCGGCGTTGTCACGCCCCTCCTGGCCCGCCTCGTCGTCGCCACCGCGCAGGTCGGCGATGTAGTGGGCGGTGGCCGCGGCGACCGCCGCGATGTCGTCGTGGGGCGCCTCGTTGATCAGCCGCTCGAGGATGCCGTGGGTCACCTTTACCGCGATGGGGAAGGTGACCGCCAGCCAGATCGCGTGGGCGAGCCCCTGCAGGGCGCCGGCCTCGTTGGTGAGGAAGAGGGCCTCGCCCGCACGCGCCGCCCCCTGCCAATCGGCGCACGCCATGCACAGGTCGAACGCCTCGCGTGACGCCTCCCATGCCTCCTCGCCCTTGTTCAACTCGGTGCACACCTTGCTCAGGGAGAGGAGCAGGTCGACGCGCCGCGGGTCGATGGGGGCGAGGTGCTGGAGGCCGCGGATGAGGACCAGCCGCTGCTGGCTGTACGGGACCGGCGGCTCGGTAACAACACCGTTTTCTGGGCTGAGCTCCGCCGAGGCGACCGGTGAGCTGGGGCTCGCCTGGCCAGGACCGGGAGTGTCGTGGAGGTTGAAGTGGAGGGGTTCGGCGGCCATCGGGACCTCGTGCGAAGAGATGCGGGGGAACGAAATCGGCCACCATTGTGCGACCGCGCACCCCTGTGCGCACCCCCACGCCGTTGGCCGTCCCGCCCCTTTCCGCTATGTTGCGCCGTCTCGCTACCGGCTGCGCGAGCCCGAACTTCCCACCCCGGAGAATCCCATGAGCAAGGCCCTCAACTACCTCATCCAGACCCGCGGCGAGGCGCTCACCGCCTACTTCGACTTCCTCAAGAAGTCCGCGACCCACCTCGACCCGAAGACCGCGGCGCTGATCTCGGTGGTCACCAAGGTGGCGGTGCAGACCGAGGGCGGCCTACGCCAGTACCTGCCGCGCGCCCTGCGCGAGGGGGCGAGCGCCGACGAGATCATCGACGCGATCCTCTTCGCCTTTCCCGCCCTCGGCCTGGCGAAGATCGTCTGGGCCTTCGAGATCATCCTCGACATGGGGATCCCGGAGTTTGATGTGGCGCGCCTCGGGGTCGTCCCCACCTGGCACGACGTGGTCGGCGCGGAGGCGCTCGCCGCCGGCGAGACCCGCCGCCTGGTGGTGGATGACCGTTCCCTCTTCGTGCACCGCGAGGGCGACACCTTTCGCGTCTTTGACGCCCACTGTCCGCACCAGGTGACCGACATCCCCGAACTCGCCCTCGATGGCACCACCCTCACCTGCCCGAAGCACAAGTGGGCCTTCGACATCCGCACCGGCAAGTGCATCGCGGTCGGCAAGCGGCCGTTGAAGGAGCACGAGTCGAAGGTGGGAAAGGGGCGGCTGATGGCGCGCTGGTAGGGAAGGGGCCTCTCCCCGATCGTGGTCACCCACCCCGCACCCGCCGCGAGTACCACCCATGTCCTACGCCACCGCCACCGTCGCCGACTTCGCCGCCCGCCTCGCCTCCAAAGAGTCCACCCCGGGGGGCGGCGCCGCTGCTGGGTTGGTGGGGGCGCTTGGCGCGGCGCTGGCTGCGATGGTCGCCAACCTCACCGTGGGCAAGGCGAAGTACGCCGCGGTGGAGGGGGAGATGCGGGAGGTGGGGGTGCACGCCGAAGCGTTGCGCGGCGAGCTCCTCGCCCTGATGGATCGCGACACCGAGGCGTTCGATCGGGTGATGGCGTGCTACCGGATGGCGAAGGGGACCGCGGCAGAACAGGCGGCGCGCGACGCGGCGCTGCAGGCGGCCCTCGCCGCCGCCGCCGAGGCGGCACTCGCCATCTGCCGCGCCTGCGCCAAGGTTTTGCCCCTGGCGCAGGGGGTGGCGGAGCGGGGCAACTCGATGCTCGTCTCCGACGCTGGCTGCGCGGCTGCCTTTGCCGAGGCGGGGCTGGCGGCGGCGCTGCTCACCGTGCGGATCAACTGCAACGGCCTCACCGACCGCTCGCGCGCGGAGCTGTTGTGGGCCGAGGGCCAGTGGCTGGAGCAGCAGGTGGTGGTGAACCGCGAGGCGGTGTTGCAGATCGTCTATGGCCGGTTGGGGTAGGGCGAGGCGATCGCCAGACCACAAAGGAGAAGCCACCCATGACTGCACATCGACCCAGGGAGCTGTCGGCCTTGGTCCCGATCGACGGTGCAGACAGCCTCGGTCCGATCGACAAAGTCCGACATTCCCCCTCCACGGGCTGGCGGCGTGACGCGCGGGACCCGGAGGTGGGTGGGGGGGCGTGGAGGGACTTTCAGGAGTCGACCGATGGCCTTCATTGACGGCAAGGCGATCGCCGCCGAGATCAAAGCGCGGCTGGCGGTGCAAATGGCGGCGTTGCCCGCGGGGCAGGGGGTGGGACTGGCGACCCTGCTGATCGGCGACGACTACGGCGCCGCCCAGTACCGCGGTCAGATCGAGCGCCTCGCCACCTCCATGGGGTTTGGCTACACCGACGTTCGCCTCCCGCCCGCGGCCACCCTCGCCGAGATCCACGCCGCCCTCGATCGCCTCGCCGCCGACCCGGCGGTCCATGGCATCCTGCCCCTGCGCCCATTTCCCAAGGGGGTGGGCGACGAGGCGGTGATCGACCGCCTGCCGCCGTTGAAGGACATCGACGGCTTCCACCCGGACAACCTCGGCCGCCTGCTCCTCGACGCGCCACGCCTCATCCCCTCCACCGCGCGCGCCTGCCTGGTCGCCCTCGACGCCACCCACATCGACCTGCAGGGCAAGGAGGTGGTGGTGGTGGGCCGCTCGGCCACGGTCGGCAAGCCGGTGGCGCTCCTCTGTTTGGCGCGCCACGCGACGGTGACCCTCTTGCATTCGCGCACCCTGGACCTCGCCTTCCACACCCGCCGCGCGGACGTGGTGATCGTCGCCATCGGCCGGCCACGCTTTCTCACCGCTGAGATGATCCGTGACGGCGCGGTGGTGATCGACGTGGGGATCAACTGGGAGGAGAGCGAAGGCGTTGATGGCCAGAAGCAGGGGCGGCTGGTGGGCGACGCCGACACCGAGGCGGTGGCTGCCCGCGCCGCCTGGATCACCCCGGTCCCCGGCGGCATCGGCGCGATCACCAACGCCTGTTTGCTGGAGAACACCCTCACCGCATTGGCGCTGCAGGGCGGCGACCGGGAGTCGTCGGTCCGCGCGCGTCTCGGCCGGTGAAGTCGCGGTGCGCGCCGCCCGGTCCGCGACCCGCGCTGGCACCGGCAGGCGGGGTGGGGGAGAATCCGCCGCCGATGTTTACTGGAATCGTTGAGGAGCTAGGGAAGGTGGCGCGCGTCGAGCGGCGCGGCGCGGGGGCGCGCCTGGCGATCGACGGCGAGGTGGCCCACGGCGCGGCGGTGGGCGACTCGATCGCGGTGAACGGCTGCTGCCTCACCGTGACCGACTTGGAGGCGGGGCGCTTTTTTGTGGACGTGGCGCCGGAGACCCTGCGCCTCACGACCTTGGGGAGTCTGCGGTCGGGCGAGCGGGTGAACCTCGAGCGCGCCCTGCGCGCCGATGGTCGCCTCGGTGGCCACCTCGTCAGCGGCCACGTGGACTCCACCGGCCGGATCACCGGGCTGCGCGACGAGGGCAACGCGGTGATCTACACCTTCGCGGCGGACGAGCCCCTTACCCGCCAGATGATCCCGCGTGGCTCGGTGGCGGTGGATGGCATCAGCCTCACCCTGATCTCGGTGCAGCCCGGGGGCTTCGCCATCTCGGTCATTCCCCACACCCGCGCGGTGACCACCCTCGGGACGAAGGGGGTGGGGGCGACGGTGAACCTGGAGACGGACCTGCTCGGCAAGTACGTGCTCGCCTACCTCCAGTCGTTGCGCGGGGTGGGCGAGGGGGCGGTGGATCGCGCCTTTCTTGCCGGCCACGGCTTCCTGTGAGGCGGCTCGCCTGGGATGATGGACCCGCGGGGTGCGGCGCCGCCCCGGAGGAGCGTGGATGGAGCACAAGATAGCGAGTGTCGAGGCGGCGATCGCGGAGATCCGTGCCGGCAAGATGGTGATCCTGGTGGACGACGAGGATCGCGAGAACGAGGGCGACCTGTGCATGGCCGCCGACTTCGTCACCGCCGAGGCGATCAACTTCATGGCCCGCTACGGCCGCGGTCTGATCTGCCTGACCCTGACCCCGGAGCGCTGCGACCAGCTCGACCTGTCGATGATGGCAAGCCACAACACGTCGCGCTTCGAGACCGCCTTCACCATCTCCATCGAGGCGCGCCACGGGGTCTCCACCGGCATCTCCGCCGCCGATCGCGCCACCACCATCAAGGCGGCGATCGCCCCCGACGCGTGCGCCGAGGACCTGGTGCGGCCCGGCCACATCTTCCCCCTGCGCGCCAAGCCTGGCGGGGTTCTTCAGCGCGCCGGCCAGACCGAGGGGTCGGTGGACCTGGCGCGGATGGCGCGGCTCACCCCGGCGGGGGTGATCTGCGAGATCATGAACGAGGACGGCACCATGGCGCGCATGCCGCAGCTCGAGATCTTTGCCGCCGAGCACGACATCAAGATCGTCACCATCCAGGACATGATCGCCTACCGGATGGTGAAGGAGTCTTTGGTGCGGCGCCTGGCGCAGGCGCCGATCCCCACCGAGTACGGCACCTTCCAGGCGATCGTCTACGGCAACGACGTGGACCACAAAGAGCACGTCGCGTTGGTGATGGGTGACCTCTCCGGCGACGAGCCGGTCCTCGTGCGGGTCCACTCCGAGTGCCTCACCGGCGATGTCTTCCACTCCCAGCGGTGCGACTGCGGCGACCAGCTCCACGCCGCCCTCGCGACCATTGGCCAGGAGGGGCGCGGGGTGCTCCTCTACCTGCGCCAGGAGGGGCGGGGGATCGGCCTGTCGAACAAGATCAAGGCGTACGCCCTGCAAGACGAGGGGCTCGACACGGTGGAGGCGAACGAGCGGCTCGGCTTCAAGGCGGACCTGCGCGACTACGGCATCGGTGCCCAGATCTTGGTCGAGCTGGGCCTCCGCAAGCTGCGCCTGATGACCAACAACCCGCGCAAGATCGTCGGCCTCTCGGGCTATGGCCTGGAGATGGCCGGCCGCGTCCCCCTCGCCATCCCGGCCGGGGCGCACAACGAGCGCTATCTGAAGACCAAGGCCGAGAAAATGGGCCACCTCCTGGGAGAGCAACCATGAACCGACTCGAAGGAAGGCTCGACGCCCACGCCATGCGCTTTGGCTTGGTGGCCGCCCGCTTCAACGACTTCATCACCAGCCGGCTGGTGGACGGCGCGGTCGACGCCCTCACCCGCCACGGCGCCGACCCCGGCGCGATCGACTGCGCCTGGGTTCCGGGCGCCTTCGAGATCCCCCTGGTCGCCCGGCGGCTGGCGGCAAGCGGCCGCTACGACGCGATCCTCTGCCTGGGCGCGGTGATCCGCGGCGCCACCCCGCACTTCGACTACGTTGCCGCCGAGGTCGCAAAGGGGATCGGGCAGGTGGGGCTGGAGGCGGGGATCCCGGTCCTCTTCGGGGTCCTCACCACCGACACCATCGAACAGGCGATCGAGCGCGCCGGCACCAAGGCGGGCAACAAGGGGGTCGACGCGGCCCTGGCGGCGATTGAGATGGTCGACCTCCTGCGGGCCATCCAGTGACGGGCGCGCCATCCACCCCCTGTTCACACCGTCTCCTCGCCCGTGAGCGTCAGCAGACCCCCACGACGCCCCTCACTCGCCCGCGCCTCGCCGCCGCCTCGCCGCCGGGGAGTCGTGCGGGTGAACCGGCGCCCGTGAGCCATTCGGCTCCCCCCGCTTGCCGGGTTTTGCGGTTGCTCCCCGCGATGGCCACGAGGGTGTTGACGCCGACCCCCGCCGCGCGCCCGCGCGTGGTTGCCGGGTTGCGTGGCTCTTCCGGAGCCACGCGCTGATGGGTGCCCGGACCAAGGGGCGGGAGCTCGCCCTGCAGTTTCTCTATGGCCACCAGTTCGTTCCCGGCAACTGGGAGGCAGCGCAGGAGCAGTTCCTCGCCGACTGCGGCCGCGGCGAGCGGGCGCGCAACTTCGCCGCCCACCTCCTGCGCGGTCTGGCGTATCACCTGGCAGAGGTGGACGCCATGCTGGCGCGGTTTGCGCCCGCCGAGTGGCCGGTGGAGCGGATGGGCTCCATCGACCGCGAGATCCTTCGCCTCGGCCTCTATGAGCTGTGGTTCGACGAGGCAACGCCGCCGAAGGTGGTGATCGACGAGGGGGTGGAGCTCGCCAAGGTCTACGGCGACGCCGACGCCTACCGCTTCGTCAACGGCATCCTCCACGCCGCCTACCAAGAGCAGTTGGCAGACCACCCGGTGGGGCCGCCCACGCCGGAGGCGTGAGCCGCGCCCGGGTTTCCCCCCGGGGATCGACTGCGCGGGTGCAACGACATGACCAGGTCGGCCGGGTTCACGTCCGCGGGAGGAGGCGGTTGGACCGGCGATTT
>MNYW01000010.1:17426-19109 GCA_001873295.1 Nitrospirae bacterium CG2_30_70_394
GATTTGTCTGTGCGGCGCGCGGCCGCCCCTGGAGGGGAGGAGGCGCCCAAGGAAGGGCTCCGACCCGGGGGTGTCACGGCATGAAGGGGCTGCCTGACGGCACGGTGATCCATGGAGTCGTGGCTTGAGGCACGCGGGGTCACCTTTCGCCACCCGCGCGGGGCGGAGGGCGAGGTGGGGGTGGAGGGGGTGGACCTCGCCGTCGGGGCGGGCGAGGTGGTGGCGCTGATCGGCCCCTCGGGCGGCGGCAAGACCACCCTGGTGCGGCTGTTCGCCGGCCTCACCCGTCCGGACGCGGGGGAGCTTTACCTCGCCGGCCGCCCCTACGCGGAGCTCGACCTGCGCGAGGTGCGCCGGCGCGTCGGCCTCCTCGGCCAGGTGGGGCACATGTTCCCGGGGACGGTGGCGGCCAATGTCGCCACCGCCGCGCGCCTGGCGGGCAACGACCCGGCGGCGGTGGACGTGGCCCACTGGCTGGCGGCGGTCGGCCTCGACGCGGTGCTCGCCGAGCGACCGGCGGTGCGGCTGTCGGTGGGTCAGCAGCAGCGCGTCGCCCTCGCCCGCCTGCTCGCCATGGGGCCGCGCTGGCTGTTGCTCGACGAGCCCACCGCCGCTCTCGACCCCACCTCGAGCGGGGTCATCGAGGCCCTCCTCGCGCGCCTGCGCGACGCTGGCATGGGGATCCTCCTGGTTACCCACGAGCTCGACCTCGCGCGGCGGCTGGCGGAACGGGTGGCGATCCTGGCTGGTGGGCGGGTGGTGGAGGCGGGGCGGGCGGAGTCGGTGCTGAGCCGGACGGAGGACCCCGCCCTCAACGCCCGCCTTCACGGGGAGGGGCCAGGATGAACGCGTACCAGCTCGCCGGGGCCTACGGCCTGATTCTGCTCATGGCGGCGATCGCACGCTGGCGGCGCGTCGGGGTGGAGGGGGACGTCTTCGTCTCCTCCGTGCGCGCCGCGGTGCAGCTCGTCCTCATGGGGTACGTGATCCAGTGGATCTTCGACCTCCAACACACCGCCGCCCTGGTGGCCCTGCTGGCCGCGATGGTGGCGCTTGCCGGGCGCATCTCCGCGCGCCGCGGGGCGGGCGTGGAGCGCGCCTATCCGGTGGCCCTAGCGGCGATCGGTCTGGCGACGGTGGCGATTGTCGGGACCCTGGTCGTCCTCGGGGTGATCGCCCCCACCGGCCGCTATCTCATCCCCCTCGGTGGCATGGTGATCGGCAACACCATGAACGTCACCTCCCAGACCCTCAACCGCTTCCAAGCGGAGGTGACCGCCCGGCGGGCGGAGGTGGAGACCCTGCTGTCGCTTGGCGCCAGCCGCCGCCAGGCCGCGGAGGGGCTGCTCCGCGAGACCGTGCGCGCGGCGATGATCGCGCCCCTCGACACGATGAAGGCGGTGGGGCTGATCCACATCCCCGGGGTGACCGCCGGGATGATCCTTGCCGGCACCCCGCCGGTGGAGGCGGTGCGCTACCAGATCGTGGTGATGTACATGCTCGGCGCCGGGGTCACCCTGTCGGCGCTCACCGCCGCGACCCTTTGTTACCTGCGCGCCTTCACCCCGGACCACCGCCTGCGGTAGCGAGCGATGGCGAAAGCGAGGTGCTACGCGGCTTCGCCGGCGCCCAGCCCGTGGGCGATCGGCCACCACGGTGGGCCTGGGTGCTACGCGGCGCTGC
>MNYW01000018.1 GCA_001873295.1 Nitrospirae bacterium CG2_30_70_394
ACCGCCACGATCTCCGCGTGCGGGTCGGTGTGGGCGAGGGCAAAGTTCAACGCCCCCGCCTTGAACCCGGCGAGCGGCGCCACGTGGAAAAAGCGAAAGCGCTCGCCAAGACGGGCGCAGTGGTCGCGCACCGGCTCCCACACCGCCGGGTCCACCGTGTTGTTGTCCACCACCACGACCTCGTAGTCCGGGTAGTCGAGGCGGGCGAGGGCATTGAGGGTCTCGATGAGCATCTCCGGCGGCTCGTTATAAGCCGGCACATGGATCGACACCCGCGGCACGCGGGACTGTGCCAAGACCACCGGCCGGAAGGCGCGGCGCCGCTCGGTGAACCACAGGGCCTCGGCCCATTCGTGGGCCTCGGTGAAGAGCAGCACCATCACCCCCACCATCCCTGCCAGGAGCAGGAAACCCACGGTCACCGACGCCACCGTGAGGTATTGCTGGCTGTACTGGTAGACCACCCACACCGCGGTGGTGGCGGCAACGTAGGCGACCACCGCCAGAAAGTTGCGACCACGGCGGCGCAGGGTGCGGCTGTCGGTGAACAGGAACGCGAGGACCACCGCGGCGATCACCACCGACACGGCCGCGAGAATACGCCACTCGGGCACCTCCACCACCGGCTCGGTAAAGGCGAACTTGGGGCGACGCTGCACGTCATAGACCCCCCAGTACGCCCCCACCGCACCTTCGCTGACGTGCTTCCACGGCTGATCGAACGCCTCCATCACGTAGTAGATGTACTTCTCTTCGACGGCGCGGGCGAGGAAGCGACGCAGGAAGATCGCCTCGTTCGCATCCGACGCCACCGCGGCGTGGCGGGTGCGGCCGTTGCTCGGCCAGCCCACCTCGGCGATCACAATCGGCTTGCCGGGGAAGGCGACCTCAAGCTCCTTCACCCGCCGCACCACGTAATCCACCGCCACCTCCAGATCGATGCCCTCCCAGTACGGCAGCATGTGCACCGCGATGAAATCCACGTGGTCGGCGAGCGCCCGGTGCTTGAGCCACACGTGCCACGGCTCGGCGGTGCTCACCGGAATGGCGACCGCCTGCCGCACCCGCTCCAAATACGGGATGAGCTGCTCTTCGTTGAGGTCACCGCGCAGCAACGCCTCGTTGCCCACGATCGCCCGCACCACGTTGTGCCGGTTCGCCTCCGCCACCTCGATCAGGCGCGTCACCTCGGTCTCGTCAGCATCGGGCTTGCCGGTGATCCACGCCCCAACGGTGACGTTGATGCCGTGCTTGCGCGCCAGACGGGGCACCTCGGCGAGGGTCCCCTCCATCGCGTAGGTACGGACCGCGTGGCTCTTGCCGGCGAGCAAGGCAAGGTCGGCGTCGATCTCCTCCGCGCTCGGCAGGGTCCTCTCGAAGGGGCTCTGGCCGGCACGGTAGGGGGAGAAGGAGAACCCCTGAATGCGCGCCGGCCACGGCGGCTCCTCCTCCGGCCGATTCGCCACCGCCCACAGGCTCAGGGTGAGCAGGGCGAGGGAGACGGTGATCAGGATGCTATATCTCGACATAAAATTGCTACCGTGGCCGCCGTATCAGCCCAGCGTTAGGGCACCAACGGCGTCGAGCTCACCGCCAGATTCGCGCCCATGCTCGGCGCCATGGGCTGGTCGCCCACGAACTTGAAGATCCGCGCATCGGTCACGTCGGTGATGTAGACCTGATGGATCTTCAGCCCCCACTTGTCGGTGACAATCTTGCGCAACTCGTCGATCACACCCCTCTCCAGCGCCGCGATCGTCGGCGGCTCCTGCCAGTCGCCGTAGCGCTTGCCGAGGCTCTTCTGGGCCAGGATGGAGAGGGTGTGATAGCGCAAGGAGGCCTCGTAGTCGTAAACCGCGGTGTAGGCGCGGTACAGGTTCATCACCTCGTAGCGGAGGTTGCAGCTGATCACCACCGCGCGGCAGTCGGGGCCCGGATCGGTGGTCAAGACGCTGATGAAACCGAGGTTGAGGACCCGCTCCTGGCGTGAATCGGTGACGATATGCTCGACGAACGGCAGGTGAAAGTAGACCCCCGGCCGCAACACCTTGCTGAACCGGTGCGGGTGGCGGACCCGACCGCTCCAAGTCACCTGGTACCCCTCGGGAAGCCCCGGCGCGCGGCGCCGGAACGCGCCGCGCAGGCGTCCCACCTTGGTCTGCACCTCCCGCTCCTCCGCCACCAACTCCGCGAGATCGCCCGCCTTGATCCCGCGGACCCGCCGCTCGATCACCACCCCACCGCGGAAATAGAGCCCCTGCTCGTACTCATGCACGATGGCCACGAAGTTGAGCTGGCCCACCATGCCGGCAAGTTCTTGGATGAGTCCCATGGCGATGCTCGGCTAGCCAGCCAGTCTCCCCCGCGCCGCGGAGGGCGACAAGACGGCCGCGACCGCGACCTTCCGCGCGGGTCCACCGCGGGTCGCGAGGCTACCGCGGCGGTGTGGTCGGCTCCTCCCCTGGCGACCACCCTCGGCAATGGCGCACCCCCGCGCCGCCCATCGGCCTGATCGCCCGGGCTCTCCTCTCCCCGGCGGGGCCGCCCCGTTACAGGAGCTCCGGGGCGACGTCCTTGAGGCGCGCAACCACCTCGCGCACCCGTTGGACCTGCTGGGCCGGGATCACCAAGATCGCGTCGTCGGTCTCGATGATCGCCAGCCCCTCCAACCCCACGCCGGCGATCAGCCGCTTGTCGCTCACCGCGATGCACCCCTGGCAATCCACGAGCAGGGTGTGGCCGAGGGTGACGTTGGCGTGGCTGTCGGCCTCGATCACCTCGGGCAGGGCGTTCCAGCTCCCCACGTCGGACCAGTCGTATTCGCCCGGCACCACCACCACCTCCTCGGCGTGCTCCATCACCCCGTAGTCGATCGACTCGGAGGGGATGCAGCGGTAGACCGCGGCGAGGGAGTCGGCCACCGGTGCGCCGTCTGCCCCCAGCAGCAGGTCGGCCATCGACCGGGCGAGCCCCGGCATGTGGCGCGCCAGGGCCTGCTGGATCGCGTCGCAGCGCCAGATGAAGCAGCCCGAGTTCCAGTAGTAGCCGCCATCGGCGAGGTACGCCTCGGCCGTCGGACGATCCGGCTTCTCGACGAAGCGGTCGACCCAAAAGGCCGGGGCCCCCTCCACCGGCGTGCCGCGATGGATGTAGCCGAAGCCGGTCTCCGGCCGGGTCGGCGGGATGCCGATGGTCACCAGCACCCCGCGCGCGGCGGCGATCCGCGCCGCCTCTTCAAGGGTCGCGCGCATCCTCGCCGGCACCCCGATACGGTGGTCGGCCGGCAGCAGGACCATCACCCGGCTCGGCTCCTCCGCCCCCACCAGGCGCGCCGCTAACGCCACCGCCGGCGCGGTGTTGCGCCCCGCGGGCTCGCCCACCACGTGGGCGGCGTCGATCCCCGGCAGCTCGCGCCGGACCTCCGCCACGTAGTCCTGGCGAGTGATCACCCACACCCGCTCCGGCGCGATCAGCGGGCGGATGTTGGCGAGGGTCTGCTGCAACAGGGTCAGCTCGCCGGTGAGGCGGAGAAACTGCTTCGGCCGGCCATCGCGCGACAGGGGCCAAAAGCGCGTCCCCTGGCCGCCGGCCATGATCACCGCGTGCAGCTCGGGAGTGGGAGTGGAAGAGGTAGCCATGGGCGGGTTCCGAGGGATGGAGGCAGAGAGTCAACAG
>MNYW01000110.1 GCA_001873295.1 Nitrospirae bacterium CG2_30_70_394
GGCGGGTTCATGGCGGAGAGGAGGCACTGCTCGCTCCTACCGGCAACGCCGCCCGCGCCAAAAGCGGCGCCAGGTAGTGGCCGGTGTACGACGTGGGGTGGGCGGCGATCTCCTCTGGGGTGCCGGTGGCAACAATCTCGCCGCCGCCGTCACCGCCCTCGGGGCCGAGGTCGAGAATGAAGTCGGCGCTCTTGATCACGTCGAGGTTGTGCTCGATCACCACCACCGTGTTGCCCTCCGCGACCAGCCGGTCGAGGACCGCGAGGAGCTGGGCCACGTCGGCGAAGTGCAGGCCGGTGGTGGGCTCGTCGAGGATGTAGAGGGTGCGGCCGGTGGCGCGCTTGGCGAGCTCGCGCGACAGCTTCACCCGCTGCGCCTCGCCGCCCGACAGGGTGGTGGCGCGCTGGCCGAGCTGGACGTAGCCCAACCCCACGTCCATCAGGGTCTGGAGGCGGCGGCGCAGGGCGGGCACCGCGGCGAAAAAGTCGAGCCCCTCCTCCACGGTCATCGCCAGGATCTCGCCGATGTCCTTGCCTTTGTAGCGAACCTCCAGGGTCTCGCGGTTGTAGCGCAACCCCTGGCACTGGTCGCAGGTGACGAAGACGTCGGGGAGGAAGTGCATCTCGATGCGGGTGACCCCGTCGCCGCCGCACGCCTCGCACCGGCCGCCCTTGACGTTGAACGAGAAGCGGCCGGGCTGGTAGCCGCGGATGCGCGCCTCCGGGACCTCCGCGAGCAAGGCCCGGATGTCGGTGAACAGGCCGGTGTAGGTGGCGGGGTTGGAGCGCGGGGTCCGGCCGATGGGCGTCTGGTCGATGGCGATCACCTTATCCACGTGCGCCAGGCCGTCGATCTTGTCGCACGCCCCCACCGGCTCGCTCGCGTGGTGCAGGTGGTGGGCGAGGCCGCGCCACAGGCAGTCGTTCACCAGCGACGACTTGCCGGAGCCGGAGACACCGGTGACACAGATGAAGCAGCCGAGGGGAAAGCGGGCGTCGATGCGCTTGAGGTTGTGCTCGCGCGCGCCGCGCACGGTAATCGCCGCGCCGCTCCCGGTGCGCCGGCTAGCGGGGACGGCGATGGCGCGCCGGCCGGTGAGGAAGGCGCCGGTGAGCGACCGCTCGGCGGTGAGGATCGTGGCCAGGTCGCCCGCCGCCACCACCTCGCCGCCGTGGACCCCGGCACCCGGCCCCATGTCGACGATGAAATCGGCGGCGCGGATCGTCTCCTCGTCGTGCTCCACCACCACCACCGTGTTGCCGAGGTCGCGCAGGCGGCGGAGGGTTGCCAGGAGCCGGTCGTTGTCGCGCTGGTGGAGGCCGATGGAGGGCTCGTCGAGGACGTACATCACCCCCACCAGGGCGGCGCCGATCTGGGTGGCGAGGCGGATCCGCTGCCCCTCGCCGCCGGAAAGGGTGGCGGCGGTGCGGTCAAGGGTGAGGTAGCCGAGCCCCACCGCCTCCAGAAAACCCAGGCGGGCGTTGATCTCCTTGAGGATCTTCTCGGCGATCTGTGCCGCCCGCGGCGCCAGATCCAGCCCCTGAAAGAGGGCGACGGCGCCGGTGATCGACAACCGCACCACGTCGTCGATGTTGCGCCCGGCGATCCGCACCGCCAGCGCCTCCGGCCGCAGGCGCCGGCCGTTGCAGGCCGTACACGGGTGGCTCCCCATGTACGCCTCGATCTCCTCGCGCAGCCGCTCCGACTCCGCCTCGCGGTAACGCATCTCGAGCTGCGGGATCACCCCGGAAAATGACCGGTGGCGTTTGCGCCCGGTGAGCGCGCTCCGCACCGCCACCACCTCGACACCGCCGCCGTAAAGGAGCAGGTGGCGGATCTCCTCGGGGAGCTCTTGGAAGGGGCGATCGAGGGAGAAGTTGTAACGATCGGCGAGGGCCACCAGCCACGGCTGGAAGAAGCGGGTGTGGCGCCCCGACCACGGGGCGATCGCCCCCGCGCGCAGGCTCAGGGACGGATCCGGCACCACCCGCTCGGCGTCGATCTGGAGGAGGAAACCAAGCCCCGAGCAGCTCGGACACGCCCCCTGCGGGGCGTTGAAGGAGAAGGCGCGCGGGGTGAGCTCGGCGAACGACACCCCGCAGGCGAGGCAGGCGAGACGCTCGGAGAAGGTGCGGTCTTCACCCCGGGTGAGGTCGTGGATCACCACCACCCCCTCGCCCAGCTTGAGGGCGGTCTCCACCGAGTCGGCGATCCGACCGCGCGCCGCCGGTTTCACCACCAGCCGGTCGACCACCACCTCGATGGTGTGGCGCCGCTTGCGATCGAGCACCGGCAACTCGCGATCCACCAGCTCCACCACGGTCCCGTCCACCCGCGCGCGCACATACCCCTGGCGGACCATCGCCTCGAACTCCGCCCGGTACTCCCCCTTGCGGTCGCGCACTAACGACGCAAGGACCAGCAGCCGGCTGCCGTCGGCCAGGCCAAGGATCGCGTCGACGATCTGGGTGGCGGTCTGGGCGGTGATCGGCCGGCCGCAGCTCGGGCAGTGGGGTTCGCCGATCCGGGCGAAGAGCAGGCGCAGGTAGTCGTAGATCTCGGTCACCGTGCCGACGGTGGAGCGCGGGTTGCGCGAGGTGGTCTTCTGCTCGATGGAGATCGCGGGGGAGAGCCCGTCGATCGCCTCCACCTCCGGCTTCTCCATCCGTTCGAGAAACTGCCGAGCGTAGGCAGAGAGCGACTCCACGTAGCGCCGCTGCCCCTCCGCATAGAGGGTGTCGAAGGCGAGCGACGACTTGCCCGACCCCGACAACCCGGTGACCACCACCAGCCGGTCACGGGGGATGGTGAGGTCAATCCCCTTGAGGTTGTGCTCCCGCGCCCCGCGGATGTGGATGGCGTCGCTGCCCATGGGGGGCGGAGTGTAGCCGGTCGGCCTCCAGCGGGCAGGCGGCAAAGAGACGCCTGCGGCGATCGGCGTGCAGCCCTTTACCGGCAGCAATCCGCCCGCCACCCGGTCAATCCGGCGCGGTGGGCTGACACCGCCAGCGCCACGGAGCGTCGAGGTCAGCTTGGCGACCGCATCGCCCGGTCAATCCGGCGCGGTGGGCTGACACCGCCAGCGCCGGGCCGAAGCCCGCGCGCCATCCGCTACCCGGCCGCAACCAGCCCGCAGGCCGCGGTCACTGCGCACCGATCACCCAGCGCTGAAAGCTGAATGCCGAGAGCTGCGCGCGGACCGCGCACCGCCCTCATCGCGCCACCGCGTCCACGCCCTCCACGCTCCGCGGGCCGAGGATGCAAATCACCACCCGCGAGGGGACGCAGACGAGGGTCTCCCCGGCCCGCCCGCGGGCGCCCATGCGGACACACACCTGGTGGCGACACGGGGCCTCCACCACCCGGACCTTGCCGCCGGCCACCGCGATGGTAAGCGGCCCGAGACGGCCCTCCACCGTGGTCTCGGTGGGCCGGTCGAGGGGGAGACGGAGGACCACCCGGCCATCCACCTGCACCTCGGCGAGGCTCCCGCGCCGGGCGTGGGTGGCGAGATAGAGCTCGCCTGCGATCGCCGCGCCGAGGAGCAGGCCGATGAGCAGCCAGTCCGCCGGCCGGGTCGCGATGAGCCAGCCGCGCCACCCCTTCATGGGCCGTCCGCCCCGCCCCGCCCGACCGTGGAGTGGCGGCCGCCCCGCGGGGCGCGGCGGGCCGCCTCCCGATCGGGCGCGCCGCACCATCGCGCCGGCGCATTCCCTCGCCGGCGGCTGGTCCAACCGCCTCGCTCTCCCCGATCGAGCACGCCACGGAATCGCGCCGGCGCATCAAGCCCCGGCGCCATCAAAGCCCGCCGGCCTGGGGCTCGATCGCCCGTAGCGGCGCGGCGCGCGACCCGGAGCGTGGTCGGTTGGGCGTGGTCGAGCCCCACGTGGCGGGGGGTACGACTCGCCCCCCCAAGTCGCGGCGGCACCCCCCGCTCGCCCGCCTCCGCCCGGCGCCTGGCAGAGGGGAGGAGCGGGAGTTGGATGGGTCTGCTACGCATGGCTGTGCTGGCCTCACCGATCCGCCGCTCCGCAGGGTGTAGACGGCACGCCCCGGACCGCCCCTCTTCTCCACCGCAGCGGTAGCGTACCCTCCGCCGCGCGCCCGTAGACATCCCCCAAAGAAGTGGGGTACGCAGAGAGGCTCCGCACCCCTCTTCGTCTGCTCCCCTCGACCCCCGCCATCTAGCCCGCCGCGCCGCCCATGCCCATCCACCTCCTCTTCGGGATCCACTGCCACCAGCCGGTGGGCAACTTCGACTCGGTGCTGGAACGCGAGGTGGGACGCGCCTACGCCCCCTTCCTAGAGGTGGCGGAGGCGTTCCCCGACTTCCACTTCTCCGCCCACTACTCGGGCTGGCTGTTGGCGTGGATCGGCGACCACTACCCGGCGGTGCTGGATCGCCTGGCGCGGCTGGTGGCACGCGGCCAGGTGGAGGTGATGACCGGCGGCTTCTACGAGCCGATCCTTTCCGCCATCCCGCGGCCGGACCGGGCGAGCCAGATCGAGCGCCACCAGGCTTTTTTGGAGAGCCACGTGGGGGTGCGCGCCCGCGGCTTGTGGCTCACCGAGCGGGTATGGGAGCCGGAGCTGGTCTCCGATCTGGCGCGCGCCAACATCGACTACGTCACCGTCGACGACTACCACTTCCAGGCGGCGGGGTTCGACCGCGCCCAGCTCACCGGCTGCTTCCTCACCGAAGACTCCGGCAGCCGGGTGGCGGTCTTCCCGATCGACATGCAGTTGCGCTACCTCACCCCCTTCCACCCGCCCGAGGCGGCCATCGACTACCTGCTTGCGGCGCGTAAACGGTGGGGGTGGAGCTCCGCGACCATCGCCGACGACGGCGAAAAGTACGGCACTTGGCCGGGGACCCACGCCCTGGCCTACAAGGAGCGGTGGCTCGCCCGCTTCATGGAGCAGGTGGGCGCCTGTCCGGAGATCCGCGCCTCCACCTTCAGCGAGTACCGCGCCACCCATGACCCGCAGGGGCTCGCCTACCTGCCGAACACCTCCTATTTCGAGATGAGCGAGTGGTCGTTGCCCGCCATCCAAGCGGCGCAAATGGTACGGCTGGTCACCGAGGAGGAGCGGCGTGGCCGCCTCGATGCGGTCAAGCCCTTCCTCTCCGGCGGCATCTGGAAGGGGTTCTTGGTGAAGTACCCGGAGTCGAACCGGATGCACAAGCGCGGCCTCACCCTCTCCCAGCGGATCGAGGCCCTCGGCCCGCAGGTGGACGACGGGGCGGTCGCCGAGCTGCACGCGGCGCAGGCGAACGACGCCTACTGGCACGGCGTCTTTGGCGGCCTCTACCTGCCGCACCTGCGCCACACCGTGTGGCGCCACCTCAACCAGTGCGAGGCGCTGTTGCCGCCACTTCCCGCCCGCGAGCTACGCGACGAAGACAGCGACGGCCACGCCGAGCTCCACCTGAACTCCACCACCCTGCACGCCACCGTCGACCTCGCCGGCGGCGGGGTGGTGAGCGAGCTCTCCGATCGGGAGAGCGCCACCAACTTCGGCGCCACCCTGCCGCGCCGCTTCGAGCACTACCACCTCGCCCCCGACGCCGAGGCCAGCGCGCCCCCCCCCGAGGCGGCGACCGCGGGTAGCGACGGCGAGCGCAGCGTGGTCCGCACGATCCACGACAACGGCGGCACGGCCATGGCGCAGGCGCGCACCGAGATGGTCTACGACCTGTTTCCGCCGGCGATCGGCCGCCTCGTCTACCTCGCCCCCGGCGAGCCGGTGACCCCGCGCGTCGCCCCCGGCGGCCACCCGCCCGCGGCGCCGCCCGCCACCGTCGCCGCCACCTATGACGGCAACCTGATCCACCACCCGCTGGCCCCCTCCATGGAGGCGGCGGTGGCGATCGAGTTGGACGACCACCGTGCCCGCCTGCTCCTCACCTATCACCTGCACGCCGGTGGCGGGCTGCCCCCCGGGCGGGTGGCGGTGGAGATTTGCCTGGCGCTACCCGGCTGCGACTCGCCCGCGACCTATTACGCCTGGCCGGGCGATCCGGCGCCCGCGGGCGGCCTCGGCGAAGCGGTGGAACGCGACAACGCCTTCGGCGTCGACCTGGTGGACACCACCATCGGCCGCCGCCTGCAGATCCGCCTCGCCGACCCGGCCCTCGTCGCCCTCGCCCCCATGCGCACCGTCTCCCAGTCGGAGGCGGGGGCCGACATCTGCTACCAGCAGAGCTGGGTGATGGCGGCGTGGCCCCTGGTCCCGGTGGCGAACACCTGGCACGGCGCGCTCACCGTGGAGATCACCCATGTCTGAGCTGCGCTGGGGACCGGTCGACCAGCAGTGGGTGATCTTCGCCCCGGAGCGTGCCGGCCTCTTCCTCACCACCACTCCCGACGTGCGCGTCGCCGAAGACCCCGCCTCCTGCCCCTTGTGCCCGCACAACGTGGAGGCGGCGGCCAAGACCATTTATCGCCACCCGCACGACGGCGAGTGGCAAACGCGGGTGGTCGCCAACCGCTACCCGGCGCTGCACATCGAGGGCGATCTCCAACCCACCGGCGTCGGCCTCTACGACAAGATGAACGGCGTCGGCGCCCACGAGGTGGTGATCGAGACGCGCGACCACGCCCGCCCCCTCGCCGCCCTGTCGGTGGCCGAGATCAGCGCGGTCCTCGCCACCTGCCGGGCGCGGCTCGTGGACCTGCGCCGCGACCTGCGCCTGCGCTACGTCACCATCTTCAAAAACCATGGCAGCGACGCCGGCGCGCTGCTGACCCACTCCCACACCCAGATCATCGCTACCCCCTTCATCCCCACCCTGCCGCGCGCGGAGCTGACCCACGCCCGTGACCACTTCGTCCACAAAGAGCGCTGCCTCTTCTGCGACGTCCTCCACCAAGAGGAGATCCACTCGAAACGGGTGGTGCGCGACGACGACGCCTACATCACCTTCTGCCGCTTCGCCTCACCCAACCCGTTTGAGGTGTGGATCATGCCGCGCCGCCACCAGCACGACTTCGCCCTGCTCACCGACGGCGACCTGACGCTGTTTGCCACCGCCCTCAAAGACGCCCTCCTGCGCCTGAACGCGGTCCTCGACGACCCGCCCTACAACTTTGCCCTGAAGACCGCCCCGTCGCCCAACCCGCGCCCGGGCCGCCCCAACGACTGGGCGACCATCGAGCTCGACTACCACTGGCACCTCGAAATCATTCCCCGCCTCACCCGCCCTGCCGGCTTCGAGTGGGCCACCGGCATCGCCATCAACCCCACCACCCCGGAGACCGCCGCCGACTACCTGCGGCGGGCGTAAGCCGAGCACCACGCGCGCGCCACGCGGTGCGGACCCCGCCGCCGGGGTTCGGAGGACGACGACCACACGACCCCGCCCCGCGAGGGGGCGAGCCGCGCGCCACGAATAGGCCGTGGACACGGGGCGAGCGAGCGCGGAAAGCCAGCCACCCCGCGGATCTCCGACCGGTCACTCCGCCGTGGCCGGGAGGCGAGCCGACCCGGCGCGGGGGGCAGCGCCCGGCGGGGGGGCGAGCCGCGCCCGCGGCGGCCGTGTACCCGCACGCGGGACTCAGCGAATGAGCCCCATCTCCGCCAGCCGCTCGCGCAGGCGATAGATCCGCAGCCGATTGACCCCGAAGTCGAAGATCGCGATCGCCGACGACGAGCGCACCGCAATCGTCGTCCGGTCCGCCGACAGCACCAACTCCAGGTGGTCCACGAAACGAAAGAGCCGGCTCGTGTACTTCGCATGGAGATAGCGATCGTCGGCCTCGACGATCGCCGTCCGCGGGAGGTGGGCCACCACCTCTTGGATCCGCGGCCACGCCTCGGCCGCGGGGAGCGCCAGGACAAACGGCGAGGTCCGGTTGTAGAGGATCCAGGTGGTGGACGACACGCAGTTCGGCAACGGCGAACAGCCATGCAGTGCCAGGCTGGTGTCATCCCGCACGGTGACGTGTCGGCCGCCACACCCACACACCGCAAGAACCACGAGGCCAACCCATACCGTTCGCATCGTTTTCACCTTTTTCCACCCCGACCCGGCCGCGCCGGAGTTCAACGTTTGAGTTCCAAAGGATCGATTCGTCACTCGCCGAGCGCTGCCACCGCCATGACCGCGATCCCCACCAGCAAGGCGGCCAAGGCCCGGCCGCGCCCCTCTTTGTGTTCGTGGACGTGGGGGAGCATGTCGTCGGTGGCGATGTGGAGGAAGGTGCCGGCGGACAGCGCCACCAAAGCACCCATGGCGGTCGCCGGGATCTGCCGCTGCAACAGGGTGGCGATCGCCACCCCCACCGGGACGGTGGCGGAAATCCCGGCTACCAACAGCACGACCCGGCGGCGGGAGTAGTGGCCATGGAGAAGGAGCGAGGCGAGGGTAAAGGTTTCCGGCGCCTTGTGGCCGAGGATGGCCACAAAGACCACCATCCCCAACCCCCCCACGGCGCTACTGGTACCGAGGGCGATCCCCTCCACCAGGCTATGGATGGAGAGGCCGAAGAAGGAGACCAGACCGAGCTGGTGGTAGTCGCACCCCTCGCCATGGGCGCAGCCGCCGCCGAGGACGAAGTTCTCCGCCAGGTACAGGAGGAGAAAGCCGGCGAGCAGGTACGCCCCCACCGCGTGACCCACCAGCTCCGTCGCCTCCGGGATCATGTGGAGGAAGGCGGCGCCAAAGAAGATCCCCGCCGCCATGCTCACCACCAGGCGCAGCCCCTCGCCGTGCCAGTGGATCCACAACGGCGCCCAACCGGCAGCCAGGGCAATGGCAAAGATCAGCGCGGCTTGGTAGGCAACGGGCGACACGGCGCACCAGTGTACGCCCTCCGCAGGGGGGCGACAGCGAGAGGCGGACCGCGGCGCAGAGCTCGGTGCGACGCGCCTCCGCGACCGCGAACCACGCGAGGTCCGGTGGCGCCAACGAAGGCCGTGGCCTTCGGATCACCCGCGGATGCACCGGTGCGAAACCGAGGCGCGGCGCTCCCTCCGCGACCGCGAACCACGCGAGGTCCGGTGGCGCCAACGAAGGCCGTGGCCTTCGAATCACCCGCGGGTGCACCGGTGCGAAACCGAGGCGCGGCGCTCCCTCCGCGACCGCGAACCACGCGAGGTCCGGTGGCGCCAACGAAGGCCGTGGCCTTCGGATCACCCGCGGATGCACCGGTGCGAAACCGAGGCGCGGCGAAAGAGGGGTCAGCGGCGATTACGAGACCCCCGCCACCCCCCCTCTGCCTCTGGGGGCTCTCTCGGTCTCCGCGTCTCCGCGTGCGTCCACCCTTCACTGGTCACCCTCGGCGGAGGAAGGTGGCGACCTCCGCCGCCTGACGCGCGGCGGCCCAGCCGAGCTCGCCTCCCATGAGGGCGGCAGCGTCGGCGGCGGTGGCGGCGTCGAGGGTGGCGAGCAGCGTCGCCGGCATGCGCCGGCGCAGGGCATCCTCCAGTCCGCGGGCCATCTCGTCGCGGGCAGCGAGGACCACCTCGGCGCGGCAGAAGGGGGCAGCGGGGGTGAGGCGGCGGGCCAGGGTCGGATCGTCACGCACGAGGGCGTGGAGGTCGGCCATGCGGGTGCCGAAGCGGTGCGCCGCCCAGTGGGCGGTCTCCGGGTCGAGGCCGAGAACGCGGCTGGCGGCGCTCTGTTCCGCGAGCCAGGAGGCGAAGGGGGCGGGCGGCGCCCAGGGGAGCGGCCGGTGGCGGGTAGGTGAGACGCCGTCGGGACGGCCGAGGAGGCGCAGGCCCACGCGGACGATCTTCGCCGCGTCGGCGCGGGCGGCGGTGAGCTTGCCGCCCACCGGCATGAGCAGGCCCGCCAGGGGCCGCGCCAGGCGCCACTCACGGGAGACCGCCGAGGGGGAGAGGCCGTCACCCCCCTGAAGGGTACGCAGGCCGGCGAAGCTACCAGCGATCGACGACTCGTCCCAGCCCAGCCCCGGCGCGTGGGCGCGCAGCTCGCTGAGGAGGTAGTCGATGTCCGCAGGCGCGACCGCCACCTCGCTGGGATCACCGTGGTAAGCGGTGTCGGTGGTCCCCACAAGCGCCCGGCCATACCACGGGATGACGAAGAAGACCCTTCCGTCCGAGCGCGCCACCAACAACAGGGCGTCGTTACCGGGAAGCTCCCCCATGACCAGGTGGACCCCCTTCGTGTACCAGACGTGGGTACGCGCCCGAACCCCCGCGGGCAGGAGCGCCTCGGCCCACGGCCCGGCGGCGAGGACGGTGAGGCGCGCCGCCACCTCGACGGCGGCGCCGCTCTCGCCATCGGTCACCTGCGCCCCCACCACCCGGCCCCCGGCCACCAGCAGCTCCTCCACCCGCGCCCGGTTCACTACCGCCGCCCCGGCGCGCCAGGCGCCGTCCACCACCTCGCAGGTGAGGCGGGCGTCGTCCGTGCCGCAATCGCCATAGGTGAAGGCGCCGGTGAGCCGATCGCCGTCGAGGTAGGGGTAGCGAGCCGCCACCGCGATGGGCGCCAGGCGGTCATGGCCGGGGACCGGCTGGCCAGGGCCGGCGAGGAGGTCGTAGAGGGCAAGGCCGGTGGCGAGGAAGCGACGTCCCACGAAGCCGGTCGTGGTCGGCAAGAGAAAGCGCAGGGGACGGATCTGGTGCGGCGCGAGGGTCGACAGCAGTCGCCGCTCGGCAAGGGACTTGTGGACCAGATTGAAATGAAAGTGCTGGAGGTAGCGGAGGCCGCCGTGGATCAGCTTCGACGAACTCGACGAGGTGCCGGCGGCCCAGTCGTCGCGTTCCACCAACGCGACCTTGAGACCGCGCAGGGCACCGTCCAGGGCGGTCCAGGCGCCGTAGATCCCGCCCCCCACCACCAGGAGGTCGAAGGGGGAGTCGCGCAACCGGTCGAAGTCGCGCCTCATCGGTCATCCCCGTGAGGGGCGAGGGTGGTGGCGAGCCAGGCAGGGCGACCGGTGATGATCGCGTCGGGGCGCGCGGCGAGCGCCCGCCGGGCCGTGCGCGGCGTGTCGCAGGTGAAAGTGAAGCAGGCGAGGCCGCCGCGGTGGACCGCATTCACGAACGCAGGGGTGAGGTGGCGCACCGCCAGACAGAGGGCGAAGAGGCCGGCGGTGGCACCCGGCGCGGCCGGGTCAACGGGCTCTTCGAGGTTGAGACAGGTGCGCAGGCCGGGGAGTGCCTGGGCGCAGGCGTCGAGGACCGCACGATTGAAGGAGAGGAGGCAGAGGCGCTCCACCACCCCGTGACGCACCACCGCCTCCGCCACCCGCTGCGCCAACTCGAGGTGGCGCTCGCAGTCCAGCCGTGGCCGCGCCTTCACCTCCAAAAAAAGATGGGTCCGGCGGCCGTAGCGGGTCAGGACCTCCTCCAGGGTCGGGATGGGACCACCCTGGCCGGCGGCGCCGCGCACCGCGAGGAGCCGCAGGTCGGCGAGGTCGAGGCCAAACGGCCGCTGGCCGCGGAGCCCCACCTGGTAGAGGGTGCGGTGGTGGTAGACCACGGGCACGTGGTCGCGGGAGAGCTGGACGTCGAACTCGATCCCGTCCACCCCCTGGGCGAGGGCCGCGTCGAAGGCGGCGAGGGTGTTCTCCGGCGCGGAGTCGGTGACCCCGCGATGGCCGATGATCCACGGCCGCGTCATGGGGGGGATGAGGGTGTCCATCGGCAGGAGCGGAGGGGGTTTTGCGATCAGCGTTCAGCAGCCGCCAGATGGCGGGAAGGGACGGGGGGTCAGGCAAACCTCCGTGTCGGCCGCGCCCCACCCGCAACGCAAGATCAAAAGCCACCCCGCGGAGCGCCGCCCCGCGGAACCTACCGTCAGGCCGCTCCCCAGCCGCGGCCGCACCCTACCCCTTCGGCGGCACCACCCGAAACGACCGCATGGGCGCCACCACCGCGAACTCGCGATAGACCATCTTCGGCAGGTGGTAGACGAGCCAGAGGAGGCCGGCCGCCATCCACACCGAGGCCGCCGCCGCCGCGACCTGGAAGTAGTGCTCGGGGGTCGCGTCCACCGCCAGGCGCAACACGAGCGCCGCGACCACCCCGCCACCCACCCAGCGAATCGGCCGGTTGCGCGCCTCCAGGGCCATGTAGCCGCCGTGGGAGAGGGTGACCCGCGCCCCCACCATCAAGACCATCAAGGAGAAGCCACCGATGAAGACAAGGTGTAGGGCGGCAACGTGGTACGGATGGGTGAGGGCCGCCGCCCAGGAGCCACCGATCACCGCCCACACCGAACCCCACACCCCCCAGGCGAAGGGGGCGAGGACCCGCGGCAGGCGCCAAAACCGCCCGGCGGCGAGGAGCGCGATGGTGACCACCACCGCGCGCAACAGGCGACCCGTGCGCTCATGGCCTACCGCCTCGATGACAAAGCCCGCGAACAGGAGCAACCCCGTCCCCCACCAGGCGAGCGCCTCGCCGCGAAAGGTGGCGGCGACGCCGCGCCAGCCGCGCCGCGCCGGATGCTTGGGGACCACCCCCTCCGGGTAGCCGAGGAGGCGCGGGATCAGGTGGCCGCCCATCCCGATCACCACCGCCACCATCGCCCCCTGCCACAGGAGGCGACGGCCGAAGAGCTCCAACCCTGGCGGGCCGCCGAGGCGGATCCACAGCAAGGCCGCCGCCCCCGCCACGGCGTGCAGCCAGCCGACCGTGAGCATCACCAAGACCGGCGGCTGGGTCGTCGCCCGCCCCCAATAACGGCGCCAGGCGAACAGCCCCACGGTGAGGAGCTGCACCAGGCTCCCCACCTCGATCGCCGTCCAACGCTCGCCCAGGCAGCCCACCGCCACCAGACCCGCACCGCCGAGAATCCCCGCCGCCTCTGCCGGCGACACTGGCGGCCCGACGTTGAACTTGGGCAGGGCGGTGAGGAGGAAGCCGAGGGTGAAGCTCGCCAAAAACCCCTGAATCTGCAGGGAGGCGTGGACCACCCCCGAATAGTGGCCAGTGAGGCCAAGGCCAAAGAGGAGCCAGTGGCCCGCACCGGTAAGGCCAAATCCAACGCCGAGCGGGAAGAGGAGGCGAAACGGCTCCGCGCGCACCGAGGCGCGCCAGACATTGCGACGGATCAGGTTGGGCGCGGCCACGGTGGACGCGAGCATAGGGTGGTCGCTTCCACCAGGCGAGGGATTCGTCCCGCCACCTTCGGCAGTCGATCCTGCCGCCTCCCCTGGCCACGACATCACCCCCTCCTGGCGCCTGCCGTGCGTCACCCAGAAGCACGCTCATAATGCAACTCCCTCATCATTCACTACACCACATGAATCTATTTCACTTACTCTGTCCCAGCAGAAGCATAAGGCACCATTAATACACACAACGACGCGGCTAATAACTCCTCATACACTGGCGCGTTTCGCTAAACATTCATGGCTATGTTCCCGACATAGGGGTGCACTAGACGCGAGCGCGCGTCTGAACCCAGAACGGAGAAACGTCATGAAACGGTTACTCATCCTCGGGGCAGGAACCGGCGGTTGCATGATCGCCAACAAGATGCGGAAACAGTTGCCTCCATCGGAGTGGGAGATCACGGTCATCGACAAGAGCCGCAACCACTACTACCAGCCGGGTCTGATCTTTCTCCCCTTCAAGCTTTATGGCTACACCGATGAGAAAGGCAATGTCCGCGACACCACGGACTTCATCCCTGCCGGGGTCGGCTTTGTGGAGGCGGAGATCCAGCGGATCGACCACGCCAACCACCGGGTGGAGACGAGCGCCGGGAGCCACGAGTACGACCGCCTGGTGATCGCCCTCGGCTGCCATATCGAGCCGGAGGACATCCCCGGTCTCACCGACGGTTACGGAAAGAATGTGTTCTACTTTTACACCTACCCCTCGGCCCTCGACCTGCAACGTGCGGTGGACGATTTCGACGGTGGCCGATTCGTCCTCGACATCGCCGAGACGCCGATCAAGTGCCCGGTGGCGCCCATCGAGTTCGCCTGCCTCGCCAACTACTACTTCACCATGAAGGGGATCCGCGATCGGGTGCAGATCGCCATGATTACCCCGATGGAGAGCGTCTTCACGAAGCCAATCTGCTCGACAATCATGGGCGACATCCTGCGCGAACGGAACATCGAGGTGATCCCCAACTTTTCCCTCGCTGAGGTGGACTCGGACAAGGGAACGATCTCCTCTTACGATGGCCATCAGGAACACTTCGACATGCTCGTTGCCATTCCGCCGAACGTTGGCCCTGCGGTTCTCGATGAGTCGGGTCTCGGCGATGGGAACGGCTACTGTGTGACCCATCCGAAGAGCCTCCAGGCGACGCGCGGGGAGGACATCTTCGTCCTCGGCGACTGCACCAATGTGGCGACCTCGAAGGCAGGTTCCGTCGCCCACTTCGAGGCGGGGATCGTCGCCGAGAACCTGCTGCGCTCGATCCGCGGCGAGCCTCTGATCGACGGCTTCGATGGCCACTCCAACTGCTTCATCGAAACCGGCTTCAACAAGGCGCACCTGATCGACTTCAACTACACCCAACAGCCGGTCCCGGGCACCCTGCCGCTGCCGATGGTGGGCCCCTTCTCGCTCCTCAAGGAGACCCACCTGAACCACCTCGGGAAGCTCCTCTTCCGCTGGTACTACTGGAACCTCCTGCTCCACGACCGCCTCAGTGGTCCGATGGAGCTCTTCCTTCCGACTCGGATGAGCACCCTGGGCAAAGACCCCAGCTACCTGAACCGCAAGGCCGCCTGAGCTCGGCCGCGGCAGGCCCCCCGCTCCATCGGATTCGGAGCGGGGGGCTTTTTGTTGCCAATCCCCAGCACCCGGGCGACGGGCCGCCCAGCCGGCGTAGTCACCCGGGGGCGTCTTTGGTCGCCCGCTCCACCTCCCAGCCGCGACTGAAGGCGCGGCCGAGGTAGGCGATCTCCTTGGCGAGGTAGAGGAGTAGGTCGTCGGCGGCGACGATGGCGATGGGATGGAGGTGCTCATCTACCACCGGCAGGCGGCGCGCCTTGCTCCTGCGCATCGCCTGGATCACCTCCATGATGCCGCTGTGGTCGCGCACAAACGCGGGCTCGGGCGACATGATCTCCGCCACCGCGGTGGTGGCAAGGGAGCGCCCCTCGGCAACCACCGCGGTGGTGATGTCTCGGTCGGTAACCATCCCGACGAGCTCGTTTTCACGGGTCACGACCAGGGCGCCCACGTGGTGGTGGGCCATGAGGCGGACCGCGTCCTCGGCAGTGGCGTACGGGGCGACCTCCACCACGGGGGCGTTGGCAATCTCGGTGATCGGCATGGCGTGCTCCTCGTTCGTGGGAGACTAAACCGGGACTGAGTGGGGAAAGCGCACGGTCTCGCCGAGCGCGGCCAGCTCTTCGCCGAGCAGCGGGATGAGATCGTCGGCGCTGAGGATGCCCACGATCCGCCCCACCCCATCGGTGACCATGAGGCGACGCACCCCCGCCCGTGCCATGGCGGCGATGGCGTCGGGCAGGGGAGTCGATTCCAGCACGGTGACCGGTGGATGGCGCGCCAGGGTCCGCACCGGGCCGTCGGGCGAGACGCCGTCGACGCCACAGGCGATGGCGATATCGCGATCGGTGACCAGCCCCAAGGGCTGCTCCCCGTCGACCACCGCCACGCACCCCACGCCGCGGCTCTTCATCCACCGTGCCGCCTGCTGGATCGACATGCCAGCGGTCACGCTGACCACCTGCGGAGAAACCAGCGATGAAATGCTCATCTGTTTTTCCTCCGTCGCCGCGCCACCACCGTGGGGGATCGCTGGCAAAGCCAGTGTAGCAAGCCACTCCCCCCACCCCGCGGCGGGCGGCGACCCATTGGGCCGACGATATACTTCTGAGCGGGGAGGCGAGGCCGAGGCGCAGGAACGCATGGCAACCGACACCCCTTTCACCGAGCTCCAGGCGGGTGACGCCCTGCTGGTGGTCGACGTGCAAAACGACTTTCTTCCGGGCGGTAGTCTGCCCGTGGCCAACGGCGACCGGGTGATTGAACCGCTCAACCGCGCCATCGCCGCTTTCCGTGCTGCCCGCCTACCGATCTTCGCCAGCCGCGACATGCACCCGCCGGGCCATTGCTCCTTCCAGTCCGCGGGTGGCGCGTGGCCGGTCCACTGCGTGGCCGGAAGCCGCGGGGCCGACTTCGCCGATGGACTTTGCCTCCCCCCTGACACGGTCGTGATCTCCAAGGCGACCACCGTCGCGCGTGACGCCTACTCCGCATTCGACGCGACCGGCCTGGCGAAGCGGCTGCGCGAAGCCGGCGTGGTGCACCTCTTCGTCGGCGGTCTGGCCACCGACTACTGCGTCAAGGCGACGGTCCTCGACGGCCTGGCCGCCGGCTTCGCGGTGGTCCTCCTCAGCGAGTCGATGGCCGCGGTGGAACACAAGCTGGGCGACGGCAGGCGGGCGATCGAGGAGATGGAGGAGGCAGGCGCGGTGATCGATTGCGCGGGGGTCACCGGATGATCGGCCACGACGCCCTGCTCACCGACCTGTACCAACTCACCATGCTCCAGGGCTACCTGGAGGCGGGGATGACGGAGACGGCGGTCTTCGAGTTCTTCGTCCGCCGGCTACCGCCGGGGTGGTCGTTTTTCATCGCCGCGGGGCTGGCGCAGGCGGTGGACTATCTGGAACAGCTCCGCTTCCACGAGGCCGACCTCGCCTGGCTCGCCGCCTCCGGTCGATTCTCTCACGCCGTCGTCGAGTACCTGGGCCACCTGCGTTTCACTGGCGACGTGGACGCACTCCCCGAGGGGAGCTGCTGCTTTCCGGACGAGCCGATCGTGCGGATCACCGCGCCGCTCCCGGTGGCCCAGCTCGTGGAGAGCCGGCTGATCAACCTGCTCCACTTCCAGACCCTGATTGCCTCGAAGGCGGCGCGCCTGCGCCTCGCGGCACCCGACAAGCTGCTCGTCGACTTCGGCCTACGCCGCGCCCACGGCGGTGAGGCAGCCCTGTTCGCGGCGCGCGCCAGCTACCTCGCCGGCTTCGACGGCAGCGCCACCACCCTCGCCGCGCCGCGCTTCGCAATCCCGGTCTTCGGCACCATGGCCCACTCGTATGTGCAGGCACACGTGAGCGAGGTGCGCGCCTTCGAGTCCTTTGCCCGCGCCCAGCCGGACAACGTGGTCTTGCTTATCGACACCTACGACACGGAGGAGGGCGCACAGCGGGTGGTCGAGGTGGCGCCCCGGCTGGCGGCGGCGGGGATCCGAATCAAGGCGGTGCGCATCGACTCGGGCGACCTCGCCGGCCACGCCCGGCGGGTGCGCGCGATCCTCGACGACGGTGGCCTCACCGAGGTGGGAATCTTCGCCTCCTCCTCCCTCGACGAGACCGACCTCGTCCGCTTCCGCGCCGAGAGAGTCCCGATCGACGGCTTCGGTGTCGGCACCCGTCTCACCACCTGCGCCGATCATCCCTACCTCGACTGCGCCTACAAGCTCCAGGAGTATGCTGGGCAGCCACGGCGCAAACGATCCGAGGGCAAGCAAACCTGGCCCGGGCGCAAGCAGGTGTGGCGGCGCTACGCGGCGGGCGAGTTGGCCGGCGACACCCTCGCCCTGGAGGGTGAGGCGATTGCGGGCACGCCGCTGCTGGTGGAGGTCGTCCGCTCCGGCCAGCGGCGGGCGGAGCTGGAGGATCTGGCCGCGGCGCGCGCCCACGCCGCCGCCGAGATCGCCGCCCTGCCCGAGCCGCTCAAGCAACTCGCCGCCACCACCCCCTACCCGGTCACCGTGTCATCGGGGCTACGGGCACTGGCGGTGGAGGTGGACCGGCGCACCGCGGGCGGTGGTCCGAAAGGAGAGGCGTGAGCCCCACCGCTCGCCTGCTCATCACCGCCGGCCTCGTGCTGGTCACCGTGTCACCGGGGCTACGGGCACTGGCGGTGGAGGTGGACCGGCGCACCGCGGGCGGTGGTCCGAAAGGAGAGGCGTGAGCTCCACCGCTCGCCTGCTCATCACCGCCGGCCTCGTGCTGGTCGGAGCCGGCCTCCTCCTGCCGTGGCTGTCGCGTCTCCCCCTCGGCCACCTGCCGGGCGATCTCTTACTGGAGAGGTCCAACCTCCGCTTCTATTTCCCGATCGCCACCTGCGCCCTAGTGAGCGTGGTGGCATCGCTGCTCTTTTGGTTCCTGCGCCGGTAGCCGCCCCTTGTCGGGGCAGGATCGCCACCCACCACGGACCTCCGGCAGCACGGCGTGCGCCGCCATGCACAGGCACTGGACCCCGGTGGCGCGGTCGTCGCGCGCGGCGTCGTCTTTTGCCCATCCAGGGCAGGGTGGCCAACGAGGTCGGCGGCCGCGCCTGGCGCCGCGCGCCGGGTACACCGCCACCTCGATGGTTGGAATCCTTGGCGGCGAAAGGAGCGTGCGCAACTCGATCCGGGGGGTGGAGTTCGCCCGCAACCAAAATGCGGCGGGGAGGGCGATCCGCGCGGCGTGTCTCGCCAGCGGCGCCATCCGCGCCCCCCATCCTCCGCACCGCCGGGGCCACCACCACGGGGGGATCCCCCTCCTCTACGCCCCGATCTTTCACGGCCTCGCCACCTCCCCCGCCGGGGGGATCGCCCGCTCGTCGCTCCTCTCCACCGCGAGGGCCCGCTCGACCTCGACAACCCCCTCCGTGACCGGCCACGGCGCGACGCGCGGCGCGCCCTGGCCGAAGCCAGCCACGAGGCGCGGAGGAAGGGCGAACAGGCGGCCACCACCGGCCCGACTACCGGCTGAGCCGACCGGTGGCCCGCCCCGCTTGGCAGCGGCCGGCCGCCGTCACTACCCTCGCCCCCCCATGGCGACGGACACGATCCCTCACGACCGGGCGGGCGACGGAGCGGTGGCATGAACGACTCGACCACCCCCGCCGCCGATCTCGCCGCGACCGCCGCAATCGTCGAGGCGTACCTCGCGACGTGGCTCGACGGCCGTCCTTTGCCGGTGAACCTGCGCTCCGCGATCGCCCACGTCCTCTTCGGCGGCGGCAAGCGGGTCCGCCCCTACCTCACCCTGCACGCCTGCGCGGCGGTGGGAGGGCAACCCGATGCAGCGCTGCCGGCGGCGGCAGCGCTGGAGATGGTCCACACCTTCAGCCTGGTGCACGACGACCTGCCGGCGATGGACAACGCTGCCCTGCGCCACGGCCGCCCCACCCTCCACGTGCGCGACGGCGAGGCGATGGCGATCCTCGCCGGCGACGCGCTGCTTGGCCTCGCCTTCGAGCTCCTCGCCGACCGCCACGCGGAGAGCCCCCTCACCGGCCGGCTGTGCGGCGAGCTCGCCACCGCCACCAACGACATGATCGTCGGCCAGGTCTACGACACCCTCCCCGACTTCCCTCCCGCGACCGAGCCGCTGGCGCGCCTGGAGACCATCCACCGGCACAAGACCGGGGCCCTGCTCCGCTGCGCCTGCCGGATGGGGGCGATCTGCGGGGGTGCGCCGCCCGCGGCGCTCGCCGCGATCACCGCCTACGCCGAGGCGGCGGGGCTGATGTTCCAGGTGGTCGACGACATCCTCGACGTCACCGAATCCGCCGCGCAGCTCGGCAAAGAGACCCACCAAGACGCGCAGCACAACAAGCTCACCTACCCGGCCCTCGTCGGGCTGGCGGCGAGCCGCGCCGAGGTCGAGCGGCAAAAGCAGACCGCCCTCGCCGCCCTCGCCCCCTTCGGCGTCGCGGCCGAACCCCTGCGCCAGCTCGGCCACTGGCTGGCGGTGCGGACGCGGTAACCACGTCGCCGGGTGGCGGGCTCCCGCGGTGGCCGCAAGAAAGGCGGGGCAAGGGGTCGCCCCCGCCCCCGCCGGACTACCGGCCGTAGAGGAGCCAGTCGGACGGCGCCTTCAGGCGGTTGTCCGGGTGGTAGGTCGGCTCCACCCGGGTGGTGGCGCCGTGGGCCGCCACCACCGGGAGCTGGAGCTCGCCGAGGTGCTCGTGCCACACGTCGAGGGTGTAGCGGCCGGGCGGCAGACCAGCGATGCGGAAGTGGCCCGCCGCATCGCTCACCGTGGCGTACGGATGGGAGACGACAAAGATGAAGGCAGTCATCCACGGGTGGTCAATGTCACAACGCAGGGCGATGAGGCCGGTGCGCCGCAGCCCCTGACGCACCACGCTGTCCACCGACGGCAGGGCGAAGTTGAACAGGTTGCGCCGGTGCTGAAAGCCGTGGACGTTGTGCATCACCTCGTCGCGGTTGCGGAGGGTGAGCTGGCTCTTCTGGGTAGCGACCTGCACCCGCGGGATAAACTCGCCACCCTCGTTGAGCAGCTCCAGCTCGCGCGGGGTCCCGGGTAATCCCCGCGCCACGTCGCTCACCGTGACGATCACGTTCGCCACCCCACCTTGGCTGTCGACCCGCAGGTCGCGCTCGATCGCACGCGGGTGGCCGAAGAGCTCCGGGCTCGGGTAGCTCATTTGCTGGCGGTCCACCTCAAGGTCGCCACCGAGGACCACTCGCCCCTCGATCGCCCCCGGGTCGACCACCGTTTCGTTCTGATACGCGGCCGCCGGCCGTACCAGCAGCAGGAGCGCAAGCGTTGCGACCAGCCGTCTCACTCAAAAGACTCTTGGAGGACCGCGAGGACATCGAGATAGGTGACGATGCCGATCGGCGCGTTCTCCAGGTCCACCACCGGCAGACCGCCCACCTTGGTGGAGAGGAGGATGTCCACCACCTCCTCAAGACCGTCATCCGGCATCACCGTCACCGGCTCGCCCACCATCACCTCGCCCACCGTCTCGTAGGCGTCGAGGACGTCCTGGCCGGTCTCGTGCTCGGTGTACAGGTGGGGCGAGAGGGCCTGGCGCAGGTCACGGTCGGTGACGATTCCCACCAGGCGACCGTCCTCATCCACCACCGGCATCTGGCGGATGTCGTGGTCGCGCATCATCTCCATCGCGGCCAGCAACTCGACCCCCTCCGTCACCACGTACGGATCCGGGGTCATCATCTCCCGCACCGTGACCGACCTGAGTCGCTCCATCGGCCCTCCACGCCCGGGTGTGCGCGCGCCGCGGCGACTAGGCGAGGCGGTTGACCCGCCGGGTGAGGCGAGACTTGCACCGCGCCGCCACGTTGCGGTGGATCACCCCCTTGGAGACGGTCTTGTCGAGACGGACAACCGCCGCCTCGAGAGCCACCTGGGCGGCCGCCTTGTCACCCGCTTCGAGGGCGGTAGTGACCTGCTTCAGGCTGTTGCGCAGGGTGGACTTGTAGGCGCGATTCCTGGTCCGGCGCTTGATCGCCTGACGGGCGCGCTTGGCGGCAGAGGGCTTGGCGGGCACGGCGGTAACTCCTCGGAGGGTACGGGGCGCGCACCGTAACTGCCGCCGCCGCCGGGGTCAAGGGCGGCGGCGGGAAAACCCTTGCGCCACCGGGGATGCCGAGGCGCTGCACTCGCCCTGGCGAGGCGGGTGAGCACGGGAGGAGTGAGCTTTTCACCCACCCTCCGCCGCCCCCGACCGGACCCGACCGGCGGGCCGATCCACCAACACGGCGCCGCCGACCCCGGGGTCAGCCAAGGGAGGACCGCGACACCTCCACGCCGCCGTCGCGCCCCGCGGCTACCCAGGCCGCCGCCTCAGCTCCCCAGGCAGTGGCGCAGCTCGAAGCTCTCCGGCAGGCCGGTGGAGAGGGACCAGTCGAAGTCGACGTCGCAGACCCCTCCCTCCATGGTGACCGTGGCGTCGTTAGATGCCTCGGGAAAGTGGACCACAAAGGTGATGTCGTCGCCGAAGGGGTCGACGTTGTTCGCCCGCAGCCGCAGCGTCCCCGCCTCGGGCCGCCGCAGGGACTCGGAGGTGGAGGGGTCGATGCGCAGGTTGACTGAGCGGAAGTCGAGCTTTGGCTCCTTGATCAGCTTGAAGAAATCGGGGAAGAAGGAGAGCTCCACGGTCCCCTCGCCGTCGAGGGTGATGATGTCGTCCGCGGCGCGCAGGGTGGAGAGGGTCCACTGGGCGTGGGTCACGGTGATCAGGTCGTAACCGAGGAAGCCGAGGCGCGCCTTGGCGGTAGCGACGCGCACCTTGTCCGTGCGGGTATCGCCGAAGTGCTTGGTGATCGTCCCGTCCGGGTTCTCGAACTGGACGTAGAAGCGGAAGTCATTGGGACCAAAGTTTTGGGCCTGGACGATCCACACACCGGCCTGCACAAAGAGCCCCTCCGCGTCGCTGTTCTCGTCGTAGTTGAGCTTCCACTGGCCGACGTCGATCTCCAACGAGCTGGCGCCCACCGCCCCCGCATGGTCCCCCTCCTGGAGGACTGCGAAGTAGCGGGCGCTGCCGGTGACCAGTTCGACGCTCGCCACCGCCGCCTCCTCGTCACCCTCGCCCAGCCGCTCCCTGAAAGGGGTTTTGCCGACGCTCACCGTCAGGGTTGGCGGTGGCTCGTTGGTGAACGGCGATAGGGCCGCCGAGGTGTCTCCGCCGCCGCCTCCGCCGCCGCCTCCACAGGCGGTGAACAGAAGGATCGCCACACTCACCCAGAACAGACCCACGACGTACCGAAAGCTGTCCATAACCACCTCCATGCTTACCGATAAATATACCGCCGAACGGTGACCCAGCCGCCGCCAACATGATGCATCGGTGACTTATCGCCCGCCGGGGGCGACCACTTCAGCCACACCCCCGGACTGCGTGGGGGTGGGACGCGACGGCGGGGGCGGCAGAACCGCGCCCCCCGATCCACCGGTCTACTTGACGAGGCCCGCCGGCACGATCGCGAGGAGGTCCTTCAGGTCTTCGTCCTCGAAGGTGACGCCGCCCCCGAGGAAGGCCGAGGCGACCTCGTCGTTGAGGGGGTTGTCGTAGCCCGCGGTGAGAAAGAGGTGGGTGAAGAGGTCCCAGCGCGCCTTCGCCTTCAAATGCGGGCTGGAGCCCACGCTGTTGTCGCCGGCAAAGTCGTAGGCGTCTAGGGAGAGGTGGATGCGATCGTGGGCGAGGTAGTAGTCCCCACCGGTCCCGAAGCTGTTCTCCTTCAGGCCGATGCGCAGCCCCGCGTGGTTGCGCCGCTGGGCGATCTGGGCGGAGAACTGGACGTTGCCGCTCTTCTCGCGATGCTCGTCGGTGACCACCGTCTGGGTGACGTCGGTGGGGTAGAAGTCGGAGCCGGCCCCGGAGCCGGTGTTGGTGATCCGCCGCACCTCGGTGGTGCGCCGGATCGTCTCGTCGCCGGTCGCCGGGGAGACCACCTCAAAGAGGTACGACTTGGTCGCACTCGGCGCCAGGCTGACGGTGAAGATGCCGCGGCTGTCGCCACGATCCATCAGCGATTCCCCCTCGAAGGTCACGTAGGTCTGGTAGCGGTCGCGCTTGGCGAGAAAGTTGTCGATCTTGTCCAGAGCCGTGTTGAGTTTGTCCACCGTCGCCTCGTCGTTCACCAGACGACCGATCGTGCCGTGGCCCTCGTCCATCTTCTGGGCGACCCGGCCGAGGGCAGCGAAGGTGGTGTCGGCGCTCTGCGCCGCGCTCTGCGCCGTGTCGATCGTGGTCTTCACCCCAGAGCGGTTCTCCGCGATCACCGCCTGCAGCTCATTCACCGTCCGGTCGAAGTCCTCCCCCCACTTGGGGAGGTTGTCACGGGTGTAGCCGGTGACCGAGCGGAGGTTGTCGACCGTCTCGGTTACCCCGGCGGCATTGGCCGCGGTGAGGTGATCCAGCCGGCTGGTCAGGGAGTCGAGATGGGTGACGATGGAGTCGACCCGCTGGTCGTTGCGCGCCACGATCTCCTTCATGTTGGCGGTTAGGTCGCGCATGTTCGCCAGGATGGCCTGGAGGTTCACCTTGCCCTCCTCGCTGCCGAAGGCGTCCGACAACGCGCCGGTGATCTTGCCGAAGTCCGTCGCCAGCTTGCCCAACGAGATGAGGAGCTCGTCGAGGGACTGTTGGCTCACCGACTGGCCGATCGCTTCATCGTTCACCAGACGGTGGGCCCAGTCCTTGCCTGGGATGATCGCCAGATACTTCTCGCCCAGCATCCCCTCGGTACGCAGCTCGGCGCGCGAGTCCGCCGGGACCTCCACCCCTGACTCCATCCGCAGAACCAGGAGCGCCCGCCCCTCCTCCAGGTCGATTCGCTCCACCTGCCCCACCTTCACCCCGGCGATGCGCACCGGCGCCTTCTCCTCCAGACCGTCCACCGTCTCGAAGCGCACCTTCAAGGTGTAGCCCTCCTTCACCTCGCCCCTCTCCAACTGGGTGGAGAGGGCGAAGAGGACCGCCCCCACAAGGATGACGAAGAAGCCGACCTTGGTCTCGAGATTCACTCCATTCCTCCCTAACGATGGGCTCAGCGGTCCGCCGGCGCCCCTGGCCCTACGTGCTCCAGCTTGTGTGGGAGATGGGCGCACACATCACCCCGGGCATTGAGAAAGGCTTGCAGCCTCGGCTCCGGATTCCCACACAGCGCCGCGGGCGAAGCCGCCGCCACGATCCCACCGTCGGCGAGGAAGGCGATGGTGTCTGCCATCTCCATGGCGCTTTGCACGTCGTGGGTGACGATCACCACGGTGGAGCCGAGGGCCTCCTTGGCGCGCACGATCAGGCGGTTGATGTGGACCGTGGTCTGGGGATCGAGGCCAGTGGTGGGCTCGTCGTAGAGGATGATCTCCGGCTCCAAGATCGTCGCTCGGGCCAACCCCACCCGCTTTTGCATGCCGCCCGAGAGCTCCGCCGGCATCTTCTCCTCGATCCCGGAGAGCTCCACCCGTTGCAGCTCCCGCGCCACCCGCGCCGGGATCTCCGCGGTCGCACAGAGGTGGTTCTCCCGCAGGCCGAAGGCGAGGTTGTCGAAGACGTTCATCGAGTCAAAAAGGGCGGAGTGCTGAAAGACGAAACCAAACCGGTGCATGAGCGGCTCGCGCGCCCGGCCGCGGAGATTGGTGATGTCCTCGCCATCGAGATAGACCCGCCCGGCGTCGGGCTGAAGCAGGCCGATGATGTGCTTCAACAGCACTGACTTGCCGGTGCCGCTCGGCCCGAGGATCACCGTCGTCTTGCCCCTCTCGATGGTCAGATCCAGCTCCCGGAGGACCACCGTCGAGCCAAACGCCTTGCTGATCTTTTCCAGGCGAATCATCGACCAAAGAGGAGCGAGGTGAGGATGTAGTCCGCCACCAGAATGAGGACCGAGGAGTAGACCACCGCCTGGGTCGTCGCCCGCCCCACCCCGGCGGCGCCGCCTTTGGCACGGAAGCCGAAGCTACAGCTCACCACCGACAAGACCAGCCCGAAGACCGCCGACTTGATCAGGCCATTGGCCATGTCGCTGAACTCCACGAACTGGATCGTCTTGTTGATGTAGAGGGTCGAGTTGATCCCCAAGAGCTTCACCGCCACCAGGTAGCCGCCGAGGATACCGATAAAATCGGAGAGGATCACCAGCATTGGCAGGGTGATGACCGCCGCCACCACCCGCGGCACCAGGAGGTAGTGGGTCGGGTTCACCGCCATCGTGTACAGCGCGTCGATCTGCTCGGTGACCCGCATAGTGCCGAGCTCCGCCGCCATCAGCGAGCCGGCGCGGGCGGTCACCATGAGGCCTGCGAGTACCGGCCCGAGCTCGCGCAGGACCGACAGGGCGACCACCGTACCGACCAAACTCTCGGCGCCGAAGCGGGCAAAGCCGTTGTACGACTGGAGCGCCAGGACCATGCCGGTGAACAACCCGGTGAGGAGCACGACGAAGGTGGAGTTCACCCCCACCACCTCGATCTGGCGCAACAAGCTGCGAAACCGCCACGGCCGCCGGGGCAACCAGCGGGTGAGGTCGAAGAGGAGCACCCCCATCTCCCCCGCCGCCTCCAACATGCCGAGGCTCAAGCGACCGATCTGTTCGACAATGACGATGGCGTAGCCCTCCGGCGCAAACTCGGCGCGGACTGTAAGGCCGCGGTGGCAGAGGGACAACCGGGCCCAGCCCCCCCGAGTAGGAACTGGGATCGGGGGAGGGGGGTCGGCCCTGCGGGCCGGACGCGACGGGGCGCAAGGGGGGCCACGCAAAATGTCGTCGCCCCCCCAGACCCCCACCACCCCGCTCCCCT
>MNYW01000014.1 GCA_001873295.1 Nitrospirae bacterium CG2_30_70_394
GAGGTCGAGCCGTGCGGCGTGGCGGGGAGGGGATCGGCCATGGAAAGAAGGGGCACCACCTTTCTGCCATTTTCCCCCTGCCGATAGGGAGGGGTGAGTGAATCCTTGTGGGGGGATGGTGTGACCGACAGCGAGACGCCACTAGAGACGAGGCAAGAGCGCCACGGCTGGCTGGTCGGCCCCCTCCTCGCGGTTGGGGGGCTTGCCGCCTTGGCGGGCGGCCACGCCGGCTGGCCGGCGATCGTCCCCCTCGCCGTGGTGGCGATCGGCTGGACCGGCGTCGCCTACCACCGGGAGGTGGCGCAGCGCCGCCAACGCCGGGCGGCGCGTGCGGCCGAGCGGGCCCTCGCCGAGTTGGCCCACGAGTTCCACACGGTCCTCGACCGGTTCACCCGCTGCTGCACCGACCAGTACGGGCGCGGCCGGGGCGAGCTCCAGCAGCTCCGCCGGTTGCTGGCCGACGCTGCCGCGCGGCTGATCGCCGGGGTGGAGCGGCTGCACCAGCAGGTGCAAAGCCAGCACGCCCTTTGCGCCAACCCAGCGGACACCGCGGCGGGCTCCGGCTGGGGCGCGCCAGAGGCCGACCGGTTGCAGATCGAGGCGGCGGTGAGTGAGACCACCACCGCCCTCCAGTTCGAGGACCTCGCCTCCCAGCTCATCTGTCACGTGGATGACCGCCTCGCCTGCCTCCAGGCCCTCCTCGACGGCATCGCCGCGATCGACGCCCAGCTCCCGTCGTCGGCTTCCGACACCGCCGCCATGCGCACCTTCTACCAGGGGCGGCTGGTGCAGATGCAGCAGGCGATCGCCGCCGCCGCCGCCCTCATCGAACGGGCGGAGCACGTGGCGGTCCATCAAGAGCGGCTGGAGGCGGGCGAGGTGGAGCTCTTCTGACCGCCCCGGCCCCCCTCTCCCCCGCCCCTGGCACGGGGCGGTGGATTGCGGTGGCGAGGGCCGCGGCGGTCTCGGCGAGGTGGAGGGAGGGGACGAGGAGGTCGCGGCCGGTGATCACCTCGACCCGCTGGTCACGCACCGCCGGCACGGTGGCGAGGAGCTGCCACTCGGCGATCCGCTGGCGCCGCTCGCGCGGAGTGAGGGGGGGGCGATGGTCGTTGCCGGTCCAACCGCTTGCGTCCGGGACCAGCTCGACGATCACCGCCGGGGCCGCCACCACGACCTGCTCCAGCCCCGGGGTGAGGTAGCGGGAAGCGGCGTCGGCGAAGCAGTTGCGCCCCCCGGCGAGGGTGAGGAGCTCGGCGAGGAAGCTGGTCTGGTTGCAGGTCATCAGGCCGGGGAGGCGACCGGCGGGGCGGGCGAGGACGAGGAGGGTGGAAACGGGCGCGGCCGTCGCCCACCGCTGGCGCACCGCCGCGAGCTGGCCATCGAGGTTGACGGCGAGCGCGGTGGCCCGCTCCTCCGCGCCCACCAGGCGGCCGAGCTCCCCGATCGTCCTTCCTACGTCCGCCACCGACTCCATGGTGAGCGACCGAAAGGGAATCCCCGCCGCCGCCGCCTCCTGGCCCAGGCGTGTCGCCGCACCGACGGTGAGCAGAAGGTCGGGGGCCAGGGCCACGATCCGCTCGAAGTTGGCGTTCAGCGCGCCGCCCACCCGCTTCAGGGCGAGGGGGGCCGGCGGGGAGGGGCAGTAGTCGCTCACCCCCACCACCCGCTCGCCCGCGCCGAGGGCGAAGAGGATCTCGGTGGCCGACGGGGCCAGCGACACGATCCGTTGCGGCAACGCGGCCGCCGGCGCGACCCCGAGGGTGACGAGGAGGGTGAGGGAGAGGAGCCCAAGGAGTCTCTCCCCCCTGGTCGATCGTAATGCAAGCCAGCGGGGGCGAGGCCGGAGGGGGAGCCGTTCAAGGAGGTTCGTGGGGCGAGGCGACGAACCACGGCCCACGCGCTGGGCCCCGCACCGCGCCGTCACCCCGTTCTGCGCCGTTGCCCCGCACCGCGCCGTTGCCTCCTGCCGCTTCCGCGCAGTCGCGCGGGACAAGGGCCGACCGGCCCCTAGGGGGTGGGGTGGCCCCCCCGCGGTGCGCCGGGAGGGCGACGGTCGCGGCTCGTTCGCGCCGGGTGGCCGCGGCCGCGGGTCGCGGCCACCCCCACGGCCCGCGCGGCGCGTGCGCGCGCCTGGGGTGGCCGCGCCGCGACCCGTCGTCTTGCCCAAGGTTGGGGTGGAGCGCGCCATCGGCTACGGCAAAAAGAGCAGGGACGACGGCGGCAGCCGCTCCCCATTGTTGATCGGCGCCGTGCTCACCACCTGGTCCGTGGCGGGGTCGACAAGGACGACCCCGGGGGCGGCCGGGTTGCGGTCGGCGATCGCCAGCCAGGCGTGGTCGGGGGAGGTGGCGATCTCCGGCAGGTAGGCGGCGGTCTGGTAGACCGTCGCCCCGATCGCCCCGCTGGTGGGGTTGAAGGCGACGACCCGGTTGTTGGGGTTCTCCCAATCCAGCCCGCTCACCACCACGTACCCCTTCGTGGGGGAGACGATCGCCAGCTCGCCGAGGTCGCCGTCGAGCTCCGCCCCCTCCACCACCGTGGTGGAGCCGGTGAGGTCAGGGTTGAGCCGCTCGATCCCGCCGTCCGCCACCCCCCAGCTCCCGGTGGTGGCCACGAACAGGGCGTTGCCGTCGCTGGCGAGGGCGGAGACCGGGTTGGGAGAGGCAAGGTCGAAGTGGCCGGTTAGCTGGTTCGTGGTGGGGTCGACGATCGCCACGCTGGAGTGGTCGGTGGGGGCGAAGAAGCTGTTTTCGTCGAGCCGTTGGAGGGTGACGACGAGCTTGCCCTGCCAGACCGCGAGCCGGTCCATCTCCGGGATCTGGTCCCCGTCGGCGAGGGTGGCCAGGTCGATGGTGGCGAGCTCACTCCCGGTGGTGGGGTCGATCACCAGCAACGACGCGAGGCCGTAGCGGCTGACGTAGGCGCGGCCGTCCACCACCGCCAGGTCGTGGGGGTTGGAGCCCGCGCCGGTGGAGAACTGGCTCGTCCCGGTGGCCAGCCCGCGGGCCGGGTCGAGGAGTTGGAGGTTCCCGGCGGTGCGGTTGAGGGCGTAGACGCGCCCGTCCGCGGCGCGCAGGACCACGTCGGTGGAGACCGGGTCCGGGCCGCTCGCCAGCCGGGTGGCATCCGCCGGGTCGGCGGCGAAGACCACCCCCTCGGCGCCGGTGAAGTCGGCGGCGGCGACCACCAGGGTGGGGCCGGAGAACTCCACGTCCGCCACCGTAAAGGTGTTTCCGGAGCCGGAGTCGGAGCCGCCGCAGGCGGTGAGGGTGGCGAGGAGGAGGGTGGCGAGGAGGGGGCGCAGGCAGGGCATGGCAGCTCCTTTCGGTTGGGGGTGGAGGGGGTGTGGGGGGGGTTGGAGACGCGGGGCCACAGGGGTTGCGGGAGGATCAGTCGGCGACATGGCCG
>MNYW01000080.1 GCA_001873295.1 Nitrospirae bacterium CG2_30_70_394
TCTTTGCGGACGATCACGTAGGAGTGGTAGGTCTCCTTGCCGCCCATCACCGGCACCGCCACCACCGTCTCCTTGAAGTGGCGGTCGGCGTGGATGAAGGCGCCGGTGCACACCAAGCCGCAGTCGGCGTTGCCGGTGCGCAAAAGCTCGTTCACCTCCTCGTAGGTCTTGCGCTGCTTCAGCTCCACCGGCTGACCGAGGCGCTTCGCCAAGAGCCGGACGAAGGCCTGGTAGTCGGTAAAGGTGCGCGCCGGCGAAACCATCGCCGAGATGGCGAAGCAGAGGCCGTGGGCCGCACCGGCCGCACCCTCCTCGGCAACCGCCGCCCCGGGGAGCAACGCGAACAGGAGCGCGCCCGCCACCACCCGCACCGCCGCCCAGCTCCTCACGCCCATCGCCACCTCCGTCGACCTCTCCCCTGACCTCCAGCCGGCGGCGACTCTACCACACCGCCGCCGCGTCCCCGTCTCCCACTCGTCACCCGCCTGCCACACCCCCGTGACACGCCGCCCCCACCCTTGCCGCCACAACCCATTCACCCAGGAGAAGAGATGACTACCCGCCGCACCGTGACCCTCCTCGCCGCCGGATTCATCGCCGTTACCGCGCCCGCCGGCGCCGACAGCCTCACCGACGTCTTGCAGCGCAAGGGGCTCCTCACCGCCGGCGAGGTGGCGGCCGTGCAGCCCGCGCCGCTCCCGAAGGGGCTCGAAGGGCTCTCGGTGGGCGTCCTCGGCTTCGTCGACTACTCGCTGGGGGAGAGCGGCGTCGCCGGGGACGATACCGCCTCTCTCAACCGCTTCACCCTCGGCCGCGGCTACCTCACGGTGCAGAAGGAGATCCTTTCCTGGATGCACGCGCGCACCACCCTCGACGTCCACCAAGACAGCGACGAGGACTGGAAGTTCCGCCTCAAGTACCTCTACGCCGAGCTGCGGCCAAGGGATGCCGGTCCGCTCACCCAGATGAAGTCGGAGATCGGCCTCGGCCACATGCCGTGGCTCGACTTCGAGGAGCACGTCAACCCGTACCGCGCCCAGGGGACGATGGCGATCGAACGCGCCAAGATCTTCAACTCCGCCGACCTCGGGGTGAGCCTGCGCGGCAACCTCGGCGGCAAGCTGGCGGACGCCAAGAAGCGCACCGGCAACCACCACTACGACGGCCTGTACGGCTCCTGGCACGTGGGCCTCTACAACGGCGGTGGCTACCACGCGAAGGAGAAGAACGACAACAAGGTCCTGGAAGGCCGCCTCACCATCCGTCCCCTGCCGGACATGGCGCCGGGCCTCCAGCTTAGCTACCTGGGGATCACCGGCGAGGGCAACAAGACGGACCAGAGCCTCGACTACATGGTCAACCTCGGCATGGTGAGCTACGAGCACCCGTGGTTCATCCTCACCGGCCAGTACTTCCAGACCACCGGCAACGCCGGGGGCAGCCTCGTGGACGGCGGCGGTGACGCCCTCGACACCGAGGGGTACTCATTCTTCGGCAACGTCAAGCTCCCGGTGGCCGGCGGCCGCCTCGCCTGCTTCGCCCGCTACGACCACTTCGACGCCGACCCGGACGCGCAGGTGGCCAGCGACGCGGACTACGACCTCGCCCTCGCCGGCCTCTCCATTGATCTGCACCATGGCAACATGGTCCTCCTCGACTACGAGACCGTGAGCTACGGCGCCGACAGCGGCAGCCTGGGCAAGGGGCCGGTGGCGGGCAACCACCTGGGCGACGACCAGCGGCTGCAGGTCGTCTACCAGATCAGCTACTGAGGAGCGATCCGCCGGGCGCCCCGATCCTCCGGCGCGGGGCACCCGGAGGTCGGACCCGCAAACGGCGGGGTCAGGTCTTTACTTTATACTTCACCGTGGCGTACCAAAGTTCGATGTTGGATAGGGAGTATAAAGTAAAGACCTGACCCCACACTGCTGGCGGGCCGCGGCGGCCGGGGCAACGGCGGCCACCCGACCGAACCCCCGCGGACCCGCCAGCCTTTGCGCTGGCGGACGGGGCGACGGCGCCGCGCGCGGGTCTGGACCTGGCTGCCCGCGGCCCGGATCATCCGCGGCCATGCGCCCAGCCTCTTTCCTATCTCTCCTCCTCGTCCTCCTCCTGCCTGCCGCTGTGACCGCCGATCCAGCCACCCCTCTGCGGGCGGTGGTGTGGGAAGACGCGGCGAACCAGGCGTCGCTCCAGCTCACCGGCCGGGTGATGGCGGACTACCGGACCTACGACCACGACGGGGTGGCGGACACCTTCACCTTTCGCCGCGTCCGCTTCGGCTTCGACGGTCGGGCCCTGGGCTGGCTGAGGCTGCGGGTGGAGATTGAAACCGCCGCCAAGGCCGAGCTCTCCGACGGCTTCGCCGATCTGATCCTCCACCCGGCCCTGACCGTCCGCGCCGGCCAGTTCAAGCTCCCCTTCTCTTTCGACGAGCTCACCTCCTCCACCTTCTTCGACCTCCAAGAGCGCTCCATGTTCACCGCCCTCGCCCCCAACCGCGACCGCGGCGTGGAGGTTCTCGGCGCGCCGCTTGCCTGGCTCACCTACGAGCTGGCCCTGGCCAACGGCAGCGGGGTGAACGTGGACGAGAAGGAGGCCACCGAGGATGGCAAGGACTGGGCGGCGCGCCTCGTCCTCCACCCACAAGGGACCGTGGCGGGACGGCCGGCGGTCGGCCACCTCGGGCTCGCCGCCACCGCCGGCGACCAACCCGCGGGCGACGCCTTCGCGGCGCGCACCGCGGCGCGCAGCCTGCGTTTCCTCTCCCTAACCTCGACCGCGGACTTCCGCCGCACCCGGATCGGCGCGGAGGCGGCAATGGCGGTCGGGCCGTGGAAGCTCCAGTCCGAATGGGCGCGCCAATCTCTCGCCGGCGACGACCTCGATGTTTCCGTCGATGCGGCCTACCTGACCATGAGCTGGCTGATCACCGGTGAGCCCTTCGCGGCCGCCTACTCCCCGGATGGCTTTGGCAGGATCCGGCCAAACCGCACCTTCGCGCCGGGCCGGTGGGGTGGGGCGGTCGAGGTGAGCGCGCGAATCGGCCGATTGGAGGGGCGCGACCTAGCGCAGGCGGCCGGCCAGAGCCGCGACGCCAGCGAGGCGGCGGTGGGCGTCGTCTGGATTCTCCACCCGAACGTGCGCGTCGTGGCCAGCACCTTCCACACCGAGTTCGACGAGCCGGTGGCCGTGGGCAGTGGTTCGGTGAACCACGAAGACGGGGTGGCGACGCGGTTGCAAGTCGACCTGTAACGGCCACGCGCGCAGGCGCCGGCGCCATCGTCCCCCCCCTGGCTGAACCCCCTCAGGCGTCCCCCCCGGGCCGCCACGCCAACCGCGCGGATCGTGCGCGAGCTCGCTTTTCTCCGTACCCCTGGACCCTGGCACGAGGGGTCCAGACCGGCGTCCTTCTTGCCCGCCGAAGGCGGTACGCTGAACGCGCAACGCCGCTCACCCCCCGCACCGGTGCACCGATCTGACCTCTCTCAAAGAGAAGGAGCTGCCCATGTCCCCCGATCGTCTCGACGCCCGTTACCGCCGCTTCGCCGCGGAGTACAACCGCGGCGTCGACGCCACCCTCCTCGCCGCCACCTACGACGTGCCGGAGGTGCAGCTCGACACCTTCGTGGAGTTTCTGAGCCGCAAGGGGTACGA
>MNYW01000107.1 GCA_001873295.1 Nitrospirae bacterium CG2_30_70_394
CACGCGGAGATGGAGGAGGAGACCTTCTTCCGCTACGCCCAGGACCACCTCGACCCGCAGCGGCTCACCGAACTCGGCACCACCCTCAACGCCGCCCGCACGAAGTAGCGACCTGCGCGGCGCGCGCCACCGCGCCCGCCCGCTCGCTCCGCGGCCTGGCGTGGACTTGCCGGCGCAACCTCAGCCGCGGGTGAGCTGACGGTACTTGATCCGGTGCGGCCGGTCGGCCGCGGTACCGAGGCGGCGGTGGCGGTCTTCCTCGTAGGCGGAGTAGTTGCCCTCGAACCAGACCACCCGGCTGTCGCCCTCGAAGGCGAGGATGTGGGTGGCGATGCGGTCGAGGAACCAGCGGTCGTGGCTCACCACCACCGCGCAGCCACCGAAGGCCTCCAGCCCCTCTTCCAGGGCCCGCATGGTGTTCACGTCGAGATCGTTGGTGGGCTCATCCAGCAAGATGACGTTGGCGCCGCTCTTCAGCATCCGCGCCAAGTGGACCCGGTTGCGCTGGCCGCCCGAGAGAGTCCCGACCTTTTGCTGCTGGTCGCTGCCGGAGAAGTTGAAGCGGCCCACGTAGGCGCGCGAGTTCACCTCGCGCTTGCCGAGGGTGACGGTCTGCTGGCCGCCGGAGATCACCTCCCACACGGTCTTGTCCGGGTCGAGGGAGGCGCGGCTCTGCTCCACGTAGGCGAGCTTCACCGTGTCGCCGACCCGCAGGGTGCCGCGGTCGGGCCGCTCTTCGCCGGTGATCATCCGAAAGAGGGTGGTCTTGCCGGCGCCGTTGGGGCCGATCACCCCGACGATCCCGCCGGGCGGCAAGGCAAAGCTCATTCCCTCCACCAACAGCCGATCGCCAAACGCCTTGGCCACCCCCTCCGCCTCGATCACCACGTCACCGAGGCGCGGCCCGGGCGGGATGTAGATCTCCAGATCGCGAACGCCGCCGTCGCTGCCCTCGGTGAGGAGCTGCTCGTAGCGGTTGATGCGCGCCTTCGACTTCGCCTGCCGCCCCTTGGCGGACAGGTGGATCCACTCCAGCTCGCGCGCCAGGGTGCGCTGGCGATCGCCCTCCTGCTTCTCCGCGCGCGCCAGCCGCTCCTGCTTCTGCTCCAGCCACGACGAGTAGTTGCCCTTCCACGGGATGCCGTGGCCACGGTCGAGCTCAAGGATCCAGCCGGCGACGTTGTCGAGAAAGTAGCGATCGTGGGTAACCGCGATCACCGTCCCCGGGTACTGCTGGAGGTGGTGCTCCAGCCACGCCACGGTCTCCGCGTCGAGGTGGTTGGTGGGCTCGTCGAGCAACAGGATGTCCGGCTTCTGGAGGAGCAGGCGACAGAGGGCGACGCGCCGCCGCTCGCCACCGGAAAGAACGGCGACCGGGGTGTCGCCGACGGGGCAGCCAAGGGCGTCCATCGCCTGCTCCAGCCGGGCGTCGAGGTCCCACGCATCGAGGGCGTCGAGCTGCTCCTGCACCTCCCCCTGGCGCTCAATGAGCGCCGCCATCGCCGCGTCGTCCATGGGCTCGGCGAACCGCTCGCTGATCGCGTTGAACTCCGCCATCAGCGCCACCGTCGCCGCCATCCCCTCCTCGACCACCGCGCGCACGGTCTTCGTCTCGTCCAGATGCGGCTCCTGCTCCAAGAAGCCGAGGGTGTAGCCGGGCGCCAGGATTGTCTCGCCGTCAAACTCCGTGTCGACCCCGGCGAGGATGCGCAGCAACGAGCTCTTGCCGGCGCCGTTGAGGCCGAGGACGCCGATCTTGGCGCCGTAAAAGTACGAGAGGGAGATCTCTTTGAAGATGGGCCGGTCGTGGTACGACTTGCTCACCCGGACCATCGAATAGATCACCTTGTTCGGCTCGTCAGCCATGCGCGGGGACTCCGGAAGGGGAAGGCAATGGGTTCGGTGCGACGGTGGATGATCGCACGCTCCGGGTCGGCCACGACACCCAGGGCCCCCCGGCCGCAACACTCCGTCCCCTCCCCCCCGGCCACCGCCCCCGGCCGGCCACTTGGGGTAGGCGGCCCTTGGGCCACTCCGGCAAACCGGTAACTCGCGCGGGCCCCAACACCTCGCCTCGCGGGCTGCCCCCCGGAGGCAGCCTTGCCAGCGACCGCCGACTCAGCGCCGCCGGGGCGGTTCGATCTGGTGCTTCTTCATCCGGTAAAGGAGCACGTGGCGCGGCACCCCGAGGGCACGGGCGGCGGCGGACTGGTTCCAGCCGTGTGCCTCCAAAGCGCGGACCACGGTCTCCCGCTCCACCTGCGGCAGGGTCATCGCACCGCCGGCCGCGGCCCCACCACGCATCGCCTCCGGGAGATCGTCGAGGGAGATCGTCTCGCCCCCCACCAACAAGGCCAGGCGGCGGCAGAGGTTCTTCAGCTCGCGCACATTGCCCGGCCACGAATAGGCAAGCAGCGCGGCGCGCGCCGCCGGGGCGAAGGTGAGCCGCCGCCCCTCGCCGTAGACCGTGAGAAAGTGGTCGGCGAACAGGGCAATCTCCTCCACCCGCGCGCGCAGGGGCGGGATCGGGATGGGGATGACGTTGAGGCGAAAGTAGAGGTCCTCACGGAAGCTCCCCGCGGTGACCCGTGCCTGCAGATCAACGTGGGTGGCGGCGATGACGCGCACGTCCACTGCCACCGGAGCGGTCGCCCCCACCGGGTCGACCTCGCCGCTCTCCAAACAGCGCAGGAGCTTCGCCTGCGCCGCCGGCGCCATCTCACCCACCTCATCCAACAGCAACGTGCCACCCTCGGCGGCGCGGATCCGCCCGGGGCGGGCGGTGATGGCGCCGGTGAAGGCGCCCGCCTCATGGCCGAAGAGCTCGGACTCCAGCAACTCGCCGGGCAGCGCCGCGCAGTTCACCGCTACAAAGGCACCGGTGCGGCCGCTCGCCTCGTGCAGGGCGCGGGCGACCACCTCCTTGCCGCACCCCGACTCGCCGGTGAGCAGGACCGTGGCCGGGCTCGCCGCCACCTGGCGCACCACCTCGAAGAGGCGCTCCATCGCCGGCGCGGCGACGATCACCCCCGGCTGTCCTCCCTGCGCCGCCACCTGGGCACGCAGGTCGACATTCTCCCGGTGCAGGCGGACCCGCTCCACCGCCCGCTGCACGAGCAGCGCCAGGGCCTCCTGATCCACCGGCTTGGTGGCGAAGTCCACGGCGCCGGCCTGCATCGCCGCCACCGCCGTCTCGATGGAGCCGTACGCGGTCAGGCAGATCACCGGCAGGGCGGGCCAGCGCGATTGCAACCGGCGCAACAGCCCCATGCCGCCCATCCCCGGCATACGCAGGTCGGTGACCACCACGTCGCAGCCCTCCCCCTCCACCACCGCCAGCGCCTCCTCCCCCGAGGCGCACGCCACCACCGCAAAGTGGTGGCGCGACAACCCCAGCCGGGTCACCTCCCGCAGGTTGCGGTCATCGTCCACCAGCAGGATGCGCGGCAGGGGCGTCATTGGCGTGAAGTATGACCCACCCCCCCGCGCCGATCACCCCAACACGCCGCGCCGTCAGACGCCAGAGGAGAGCCGCGAAGGGACGCGCATGGGATGGGAAGATGTTATTTCGATCAAGCCGAAGTTTGGTTTGGGTTTGGGGTCAGGCTTTCATTATTTCATTCCCATTGCACCAACCTTCACCCTCGACGGTAAACA
>MNYW01000125.1 GCA_001873295.1 Nitrospirae bacterium CG2_30_70_394
TGGCAAGCGGCTGCCGATCGTCCTCAACATCGGCTCACGGGCCCTGACCTCCCAGGCGTTGAACGTCCACGCCGGCCACGACGATGTCTTCGCCTGCGCGGACACGGGCTGGGGGATCCTGTTCGCGAAGAACGTCCAAGACGTGGGCGACCTCGACCTGATCGCCCGGCGCGCCGCGGAGGAGTCGCGCACCCCATTCATGAATGTCCAGGACGGCTTCCTCACCACCCACACGATCGAGAACTGCCTCTTCCCGGAGGACGAGTTGGTCCGCGACTTCCTCGGCGACTCGCGCGACCGCATCCGGCGCATCTTCGACCCCGAGGCGCCGCTGCAGATCGGCATCGTCCAGAACCAGGACTCGTACATGACCGGCAAGGTGGCGCAGCGCCTCTTCTACGACCGCCTCCCCGGCCAGCTCCGCGCGGCGATGGCGGAGTTCTACCGCCTCACCGGCCGTCGCTATGGCCTGATCGAGAGCCACCAGATGGAGGACGCGGAGTACGCGATCCTCGCCATCGGCTCCACTGCGGAGACCGCGATCGGCTCCATCGACCACATCCGCGCCCACGAGGGGATCAAGGTCGGGGTGGTGGCGATCACCTCCTATCGCCCCTTCCCGGCGGTGGAGATCGTCACGGCCCTGCAGCACGTGAAGGCCTTCTCTGTCCTCGAGCGGCTCGACATCCCGCTGGGCCCGGACAACCCCCTGACCACCGACATCGAGGCGTCGCTGGCCAAGGCGGCGATGGGCAGCCCGGGCTTCCCGCGGCTCACCACGATGCCCATCTGCTACTCGGGCTCGGCGGGGTTGGGGTCGCGCGACGTCACCGCGGGCCACATGGTCGCCGTCGCCCGCAACATGGCGGGGGCGACCCAGGGCAAGCGCTACTTCACCCTCGGCATCGACCACCCCCTGGCGCTGACCGTCGAGGAAGAGCCCGACGTGCGGCCCGCCGGCTCGTTCTCCATCCGCGGCCACTCGGTGGGCGGCTACGGCTCGGTGACCACCAACAAGGTGATCGCGACGATGATCGGCGACATCTTCGGCTTCCCGGTTCAGGCGTCGCCGAAGTACGGCTCGGAGAAGAAGGGGCTACCCACCAACACCTACCTGACCACCACCAAGGAGGGGAAGATCCTCACCCACTCGGAGCTCCAGCAGGTGGAGTTCGTGCCGCTCATGGACCCGACCACCTGGAACATGGGCAATCCGTGCGTCGGCTTGCAGGAGGGCGGGGCGATCTTCCAGCACACCGACGTGGAGGAGCCCCAAAGGCTGTGGGACGCCCTCCCGATCTGGGCGAAGTACTTCATGGTCGACCACCACATCCGCTTCTTCGGGGTGGACACGGTGCGCATCGCCCGTGCCTGCTGTAAGTCGGACGACTCCCTGATCCAGCGCTTCCAAGGGGTCGTCCTCCTCGGCGTCTTTCTCCGTGTCACCCCGTTCAAGGCGGAGGCCGGGATGAGCGACGACGCCCTCTTCTCGAAGGTCGAGGCGCCGCTGCGCAAGTACTTCGGCAAGAAGGGCGAGGCGGTGGTGGCCGACAACCTGCGCGCGGTGCGCAAAGGCTACGAGGAGGTCTTCGAAGTCCCGCGCGCGATCATGGAGGCGACCCCCGCCGCGATACTGGCCAAGGGCAAAGAGGAGTGGGACGCGAAGGGCAAGGACGTGAACGCGTTCTTCATCTAGGCCGCCGCCCGCCGCGTCCGTAGACCTCGAACCTGACCCCGGTCCCTGGAAAATCTTATGAGCACACCCGAGATGAAGAAGAACGACTGGTACGACTACAAGCGCGCCGCGGAGGTTCTCGACGCCTACAACCGCGGCGCCGGCTCCGCCCAACCGGCGGACGAGTTCGTCGCCCAGTCGATCGTCCCCGCGGGCACCGGCGCGCAGCGCGACTTCTCCTACATCGCGCCGGAGGTCCCGGAGCTCACCGCCGCCAACTGCGTGGCGTGCATGGAGTGCGTCCAGAACTGCCCGGACACCGCCATCCTCGGCAAGGTGGTGCGCACCGCCGACCTGGAGGCAACCCTCGCCGCGCTCCCAGATCCGGAGCAGCGGGCGCTGGCGCGGGCCCAGTTCGTCCAGACCACCAAGTTCTACAAGACCTACCAGAAGAAGCACGCCACCGACCCGAGCCTCCCCGAGGGGGCAGAGTTCGGCATCTTCATCGACCCCACCAAGTGCAAGGGGTGCGGCGAGTGCGTCGAGGTGTGCGGCGACCATGGCGCCCTGAAGATGATCAAGAAGACGCCGGACAACCTGCCCGACTTCTTTCACCTCTGGAAGCTGCACAACGACCTGCCGGACACGCCGAAGGCGTACATCTCGCCAAAGATCAGCATCGACATCATGCTCAAGCCCGCCGCCCGCCAGTACACCGGCGGCGCCGGCTCGTGCATGGGGTGCGGTGAGGCGTCGGTGATCCGCCAGATCATGGCGATGACCAGCGAGCTCTACGGCCACAACTACGGCATCGTCGCCGCCACCGGCTGCTCCACCGTCTACGGCTCCACCTACCCGTACAACCCCTTCGTGGTGCCGTGGGCGAACTCCCTGTTCGAGAACGCCTCCACCTTCGGCATGGGGGTACGCCGCTGCTGGGACGACTTCGGCCACACCGACCGCTGCCTGTGGGTGATGGGGGGCGACGGCGGGATGCTCGACATCGGCTTTCAGGCCCTGTCGCGCCTCTTGTGCTCGGGGATGAACGTGAAGGTCTTCATCATGGACACCCAGGTCTACTCGAACACCGGCGGCCAGACCTCCACCTGCTCGTTCATGGGCCAGGACGCGAAGATGAGCGTCCACGGCAAGGTGGTGGCGGGCAAGCCGGAGCGGCGCAAGGAGGCGGCGCAGATCTGCATGATGCACCCCAACACCTACGTGGCGCAGACCGTCGGGCCGATGACCACCCACCTCTACAAGGCGGTACGCGGGGCGCTGGAGTACAACGGCCCGGCGGTGATCCTCGGCTACACCACCTGCCAGCCGGAGCACGGCGTCGCCGACAACATGTCCGCCCACCAGGCCCGGTTGGCGGTGGAGTGCCGTGCCTTCCCCCTGATGATCTACGACCCGTCGAAGGGGCGGACCATCAAAGAGCGGCTCTCGCTGCAGGGCAACCCGTCGGTGACCCGCGACTGGCACACCAAGGAGCTGAAGGACGGTGCCGTCGAGGTCCACGACTTCGCCTACTTCGCCCGCACCGAGGGGCGGTTCGCCAAGCACTTCGACGCCCAGGGCAAGCCATCGGCGATGATCCTGAAGAGCCAGCAGGAGCGGCTAGAGAACTGGTGGCAACTCCAGGAGCTGGCCGGTGTGGTGAACGAGGACCAGGCGTAGGCCGACCCCCAACGGCAAAGAGGTCCCTTCCAGCCGCGGCGGCGCGACCGCGCCGGCGCAGGCGAGGGGGCGGCCTTGGCGAGGGGGCGGCCTTGGCGAGGGGGCGGCCTTGGCG